>ASZJ01000196.1 GCA_000416275.1 Osedax symbiont Rs1 | reverse complement strand
TCCCGAAACTTGAGTTAAAAAACTCCAACCTGCTTGGAATGACTCGGTATCTGCTTTGTTTCCAATATCACCAGGGCAAATAATAAGGTCAATACTACATTTTAGTTCTTTAATGTATGCAATAATGCCATCAGCAAATTCGCATACACCATCTTTATAAAAAAGTCTTGTATCATCAGAAAAGTCAGGATTTACTACAGCATGAAGATCAGATACTACCAGTAGCTTTAGAGTTTTATTATCCATAATTTTTGACTAATATCTCCTGACTTTCTCCCCATTTTTTCTTAAATCCAGAGATATGTCTTTTAACAGAAAGAATTTGTACATTAAATAAACCATCTAGTGCTTCAGAGACGTCCTCACATGCACGATATGAGAACAAAAATTTCACTTCTCGTTTGTCTAAAGCTTTAAGGCTCTCTATAAATTTTGGTAAATCATTTGAGTTGAAACTTCCCACGCCGTATTCACCAGTAAATCTACCCGATTTAGAATATGGAGGATCAATGTAAACGAAATCTCCGGCTCTTAATTCGCTTAAAATAACTGAATAGTCAGAAAC
Organism: Osedax symbiont Rs1; assembly: GCA_000416275.1. Classification (GTDB taxonomy): domain Bacteria; phylum Pseudomonadota; class Gammaproteobacteria; order Pseudomonadales; family Balneatricaceae; genus Rs1. Next base: position 14,952 of record ASZJ01000196.1, on the reverse strand, counting down.
CTTTAGTTCAGCATTTTGAAGGCTGTGGCTTGCTTTTTCAAAAATTTCAGCAGCAGGAAAGCTGCCAGTATTTTTTCCTCGCGGTACATTAAATTTACCAGATAAATTTGTTCTATAAACACCATTAAAGCAATAGCGATTAAGATAAAGAAATCTTATAGCTCTATTTTTATTTGATAATGTAGATGGATCTAATAGCCTAATTCTATAATATTCACTTTCACAGTTCTCTATTTTTATAAGCTGTTCACGGATATAAGGATTAGCTTGGATCGCTTTTAATGCATTTATTAGATCTGTGTTAATATCTGATAATATAGCTTTAGCTGGTTTTAGTTCAAAAAACAAACATGCAGAGCCGCAAAAAGGTTCAATATATCTTTCGAAAACTTCAGGGGTGTTAGCTACCAGTATCGGAAGTAATTTTCGCTTACTTCCAGCCCATCGAATTAAGGGTTTACTTTGTATGTTTTTAATAGTCATTTCTTTATTTCGTATGGGGGTATTTACCAGGGCAAACGCATGAACGTTTATTGATCAATTTCAATAGTGCTTTATGATGATAATATGATCTAATTTTCGTTTATGTATGTCAAAATAAAATTTCTGACATACAGTGTGGCTAAATTTTATACAGAAGTTGAATTTAATCTACTTAATCACATGTGATTTGCTGTACAAAATATGTTCATGCGTTTGCCCTGGGGTATTTACTGCTTCATCTTAATCGAAAAAAAGAGAAGCCTAAGGTATTTGAAGCGAACCATACTAATATATGTGCTGGTAAAAGTCTCATGTGACAGTATATTTATATTTTTAGATCAATTAAGGTCAGAGTAAATTGGTTCTATTAAGCAGCTATTTTCTGTTATGGCAGTGGTAGGGCTTCTTGCCTGCGTGGCATCCGTTAGAGTCTGTTCCGCCAGAGTGGGCGGCAGCGGTACCTGAAATTAGTGCGAATATAAAACTAATGGCTATTATTTTTCTCATTGTGGTTCCATCACTAAATGATATTTATAGAGGGATATTTAGCGCTAGCGTTGGTTATTTATCTAGAGTCTCAATTGCGTACAAAATTCTTAGGTATAAATTTTCGGTACATATTCACAAAGCAAGTTGTTCATATTGCTGTTGATAACTAAAGGTTTGGTATATCTAGACCCGCATCTGCAAAGAAGGTCGCTACGGAGCTACAATTCCCTTTGTATTGACGCCGGAGCTAGTTGCTCAATTGGCGAGTGTAGCGACAGGCAGACTTTTATGCTCCCGGTAAAGACTAAGTACCGACATCCATGTCGGCAACGTCGCGGAGAGCGTAGTTGAGCAAGGGATGCCAAAGAGCCTCTTTGGTTCGGTTTCTTTTTTGCCTACACGGATGTAGGTAAGGGGCGTGAGCAGGACGCGGAAGCTTTTCGCAAAAAAGAAATGAACTCGACGCAGTCGAAACTGGACTTGAAATCACTTGACCTTAAATCTCAAAAAATAAATCAGTTAAAATATTTAGTCATTAGTCATTTGTCATTATTTTTTTGCCATCAAATAAATCTAAAAGAGCAAATCAAGGCTGTGACCACAACGCAGTGACTGGTCAAATACAATGCAGAACACAAACTATAAGTGACGAGTTAGCTCGTCACTCTCTCCTTTTTCTATCCTCATTATCCATTTAAATGACTATCCCAATTCAATATTCCACCTCCAATATTAGCCAAAACTAAATTAATCAATCGTAGATTATTCCGGAAATTAATAACTGAAAATTATTTATATTCCATATTTGGTATACCAAATACAATATATTTGATAAGGTGCCAGCACCAAATAAAACTCACAGTTATATCTGTGATCAATATCGAGGAATGGAAATGAAAAAAATAATCACAAAAAAGTTTCTCTCTGTGGCTTCTGTCGCACTGTTAACTGTCACTAGTTTATCTACTGCGATAGCGGAAGAGTATCCGAGTAAGACTGTCGAGGTCATCACGCATGCCGGTAATGGTGGTGGTACCGATGTCACTACGCGGATGATGATGATACGTGCCCGTCGCGAATTGGGTGCCGATATGGTGGTGATTAACAAGAAGGGTGGCGGTGGTGCGGTTGCCATGGATCACTATCTAAAATTACCTGCTGATGGCCATGCGATTCTGACTTTTACTATTGGTCATGCCGCTACTTTGGCAAAAGGTAAGACTAAGATGAAGCTCTCAGATATTCGTCCTATTGCCCGCGGGACTGATGACCCGCAGATTCTAATGGTTAAGTGTGGTAATTACGCTTCCGCCGAAGATTTTGTCGCCGCGCAAAAAGAAAAAGCGATTAGTTATGGTACGACTCATTTAGGAAATATCGATGATGTTTCTGCGTTTATGTTTACTAAAAAAGGGGGCATGAAAACTCCGAGAATAGTGCCTTTTGATGGTGGTGGGGAGTTGGCTACTCAGTTAGTCGCAGGCGCAGTGGACGCCGCTGTTTTAAATTTAGCGGAGGCTGGATCACAAATTGAAGCGGGCGAAGTTTGCCCTATGGTAGTGCTTGCCGATAAGCGTATGGCGGGGCTGCCCGAGGTAACTACCGCTAAAGAAATGGGTATTGATGTGAGCTTTTCAACGGTTCGTGGCTTTGTCGTACACAAAGATACTCCCGATGCGGTTGTCGCAAAAATTGAAGAGGCTTTGATGAAAGCGATGAAGCACTCAGTTTATCAGGGCTTTTTAGGCTCGGTTGGGCTTGATGCAAACTCAGTGGCGGGTAGTGAAGTGTGGGGCGCTCAGTTGACCAGTATGGTTGGTGATATGGAATCTGCACTCAAAGAGCTTGGTTTTATTCAATAATAAAAATATACCTAGCGGCAGCGGTGGGGCGCGGAACCAGTATCCGTATAAGTAAACCATGAAATTTCATGGTCACTTATCGACAAGTACTGAGATGCATGTCTGTAAAATGCAGGATGGCTTAGAGCGATATCAGAAGATCTTCTGGCTATCCTAGTGCATTTAAAGTTCGCTCCCTTTTACCTGAATCCGTGACTTCAAAGTGAATACAGAGTGTAAGATATTGGTTTTACGGTGGAATTGAAAAATCTTAGCTGCACCCGTAGGTTCAGCGGGCATTTTTCTAACCGCTGTAGAATCAATAGCTTGCGCTATGTGGTGCAGTGAAGTCACTGATTCAGGTTTTAGTCACTAGCTGCTGATTCTAGGATTATAAGCTGCCCGCAAGGGCAGTACGAGAACGTTTATGTCAAACAAACAACCGATTGCCATCGCGCACTGGTTAGTACCTTTGTGCATCATTGTGTTTTGTCTGCTGGCTTTTTGGCAGACAACTCACTTTGAACGCGTGCCTCCTATTCTCAAACGGGGTATACAACCTGAGGATTTTCCTCAGTTAATTTTGATTTTTATTATCTTGTTAGCACTGGCGGTAATGATCAAGGACCGCTGTGCCACTCAGGAAATACTGAACAGTAAAGTCTGGCAGGCTATAGGGCTTATTCCGCTCTTTGCACTGGTCAGCCAAATTGATTTGTTTTTCGGATTAAGTCTGTTTTCGATGGCGCTGTGCTATCAGTGGGGAGAGAGGCGAGCAAAGGCTTTTTTGCTGCTGGGCTTGATTGTCCCATTAATCATCTTCTTCTTTTTCGATCAAGTATTTAATATTCGCTTCCCCCGTGGAGTGTTCACTAATCTCTGGTACGGATAATAATTTATGGAAGCTGCTCTTTCTGGGTTGGCAGCACTAGCCGACCCCTATTTATTGATGCTGATAGTTATCGCGACGCTGGGCGGGGTGCTAGTTGGTGCATTGCCTGGCCTTAACGCGACTACGGGTGCCGCATTATTACTGCCTTTTACTATCACCATGGAGCCAATACCGGCGATAGTTATTTTAACGACTATCTACTGCTCCGCTACTTTTGCCGGTGCGATAACGGCGATTCTTATCAACACCCCTGGCACATCGGCTAGTGCCACCACCTGTCTAGATGGTTATCCACTGTCGCAGCGCGGAGAGGCTGGCCGCGCTTTAGGTGTGGCCGCCGTCTCTTCGACAATCGGCGGTATTATTTCAGTTATTTGCCTGATGTTAGCGGCGCCATTGTTGGCCAGAGCTGCCTATCACTTTGCTCCGCCAGAATATTTTGCGCTGACCTTGTTCGGCTTGTCGATGTTGGCTTCAATCGGCAATGGTTCACCATTGAAGAACATCATTTCCGGTGCCTTTGGGGTATTACTAGCGACGGTCGGTATCGACTTGTTGACCTCTGTTGAGCGCTTTACTTTCGACTTTAACGAGTTGTCAGAGGGGATTGGTTTTGTGCCGGTTATGATTGGTGTGTTTGGTATATCCGAGCTGCTGATCCAAGCTGGAAAAATTTCGGTAGTCCGTGAGCAGATCGCGATGAAAGCGATAAAACTGCCGAGTATGGCCGATTACAAAAAAGTCTGGAAAACCATTCTCCGCTCTTCTGGAATAGGTACTTTTATCGGTATTTTACCGGCAGAGGGTGCCACTGTCGCCTCGATGATCGGCTATAACGAAGCTAAGCGCTGGTCTAAAACTCCAGAAGAGTTTGGCAGGGGATCTATTGAGGGTATCGCGGGTTCGGAGGCGGCTAATAACGCTGCCACTGGTGGTGCGATGGTTCCGACGTTGGCGCTGGGTATTCCCGGTAGCCCGACGGCTGCTGTGATCTTGGCGGGGCTAATGGTACACGGTTTACGCCCGGGTCCGACGCTGTTTACCGAGCAATCTGACTTTGTGTTTGCGATTTTTTGGTCGATGATGTTGGTTAACATACTGTTTTTCTTTATCGGTTTATACGGTGCCAAGCTGTTTGCTAGAGTGACTTTAGTGCCCCTGCAGATTCTCTGGCCGATTGTTTTTACTTTTTCTATTGTCGGGGCCTACGCGCTAGAGCAATCGATGATGGATGTGTGGATCGCCCTAACATTTGGTATCGTTGGCTATGTGATGCGCCGCTATGGATACTCTGTGGTGCCTATGGCGATCGGCTTGATTCTCGGTGGCATGTTAGAGACACGCCTAGGACAAAGCATGGTGATGCTCGATGAACAGTGGTGGTTAATGGCTACCCGTCCGCTGACCTTATTCTTTTTCGTATTAACCTTTCTAGCCTTATTTGGCCCCTTCTTCTGGCGCAAGCTCACCGGTAAATCGGCACAAAATAATAGCGGAGTAACTCAATGACAAAAATAATAGCAGTGCGTACCAAAGTATGGAACTGGCGTGGAAAAACGGTGCCTCCCCAGTCTAATTTTTGCACCAATGCCAGCGATTTACTGTACGAGCGTGGCGATGCGATGCAGAGTTTTCGTTTTCACCAGTGGCTGACTTGTGAAGTTGAGACCGACGACGGCACTATTGGTATCGGCAATGCGGCGCTGGCGCCAGATTTAGTTAAACCGGCCATCGATATCTACTATGCTCCGCTGGTCATTGGCGAAGATCCTTTTGACTACGCCTATCTGTGGGAAAAAATGTATCGTCGCACCCATGCCTGGGGCAGAAAAGGCGTGGGGATGACGGCCATTTCAGCGATCGACATTGCGATTTGGGATTTAATGGGCAAGCTGGTCAACAAACCAGTCTTTAAATTACTCGGAGGGCGGACCAAAGAAAAAATCCCGGTCTATTATTCTAAACTGTACGCCGATACTGTTCCTGCTATGCAAGCGGAGGCGGAGCTTGCGCTCAAACAGGGCTATAGTGGTTTTAAAGCGCGTTTCGGTTTTGGTCCTAAGGACGGAATGGCGGGCATGCGAGAAAATCTAAAGCGGGTGGAGGCACTGCGCGAAGTGCTGGGCTACGATACCGACCTAATGCTCGAATGTTACATGGGTTGGAATTTGGATTATACCAAGCGGATGTTACCCAAACTTGAAAAATATGAACTGCGCTGGTTGGAAGAGCCGGTCATTGCCGACGATATACACGGCTACGCGGAACTCAATAAAGGCCCTATACCTATCTCAGGTGGGGAACATGAATTTAGCTTAATGGGCTTTAGACAATTACTCGAGCTTAAAGCGGTGAGTGTTATTCAATACGATACCAATCGAGTGGGGGGAATTACCGCCGCGCAAAAAATTAACGCCCTCGCCGAAGCTTACCAAGTGCCGGTTATTCCGCATGCGGGCCAAATGCACAACTACCATTTGACCATGGCCAACGCTAACTGCCCTATGGCGGAATACTTTCCGATGAATGATGTCGAGATCGGCAACGAGCTATTTTACTATATTTTTGAAGGAGATCCGGTGGCCAGCGAAGGTTATATTGATCTCGATGATAACGTACCAGGTCTTGGTTTGAGTATTAGCGACAAATATATTGATCAATTTGAGGTAACCCAATGACCAGAACCTACTCGGGAATATGGCCAGTTGCGCCGACCCCTTTTAACTTAGATGGCAGTATAGATCTGGCGGGAATGCGTCGTGTTTTAGATTGTATGATCGATCAAGGAGTCGATGGTATTTGTATACTCGCCAATTTTTCCGAACAGTTTTTAATTGGCGATGCAGAGCGAGATAGTTTAACTAAACTGTGTTTAGAGCATGTGGCGGGGCGGGTTCCGGTGATCGTTGCCATCAGCCACTTCGCCAATCAAATTGTGCTGCAGCGCGCAGAGTATGCCAAGCAGTTAGGGGCCGACATGCTGATGATGATGGCACCCTATCACGGAGCTTTAATGCGTGGCAGTGCCGAGCAGACTTTCTCGCAGTTTTCTCAAGTGTCGGCGGTAGGTTTGCCGATTATGGTACAAGATGCACCACTGTCAGGGGTGGAATTACCCGTTGCATTGCTGGTTAAAATGGCTCGGGAATTAGAGATGGTCAAACTGTTTAAAATAGAGTGTGTCGGCACCGCGGGTAAAATTGCCGCACTGCTAAAAGAGGGTGGAGATGCAATTGAAGGACCTTTTGATGGAGAGGAGGCAATCAGTTTACTCGCCGACTTAGATGCAGGAGCCACCGGCGGCATGACTTCAGCGTTGATTCCCGAGCTGATAAAACCTATCATTACGCAGCATTTGGCAGGCGATAGAGCATCGGCAATTGCCACCTACACTAAAGTCTTGCCTATTATCAATCATGAAAATCGTCAGTGTGGTTTTAGAGCGGCTAAAGCTGCGATGATGGCGGGTGGGGTTATTAAAAGCGATTACTGTCGTGAACCAATACCAGCACTTTCAAAAATAGCGCGCAATGGTCTGATGGAATTACTGATCCCACTAGATCCTATTGTATTGCGCTGGGGAAAATAAGAATGACAGATAGCAACCAATGGTTAAAAATCTTGCAAAAAGAGGGCGCAGTCAGTCCTAGGTTGACCTTGGCAGAAGAGGCCGCAGATAATCTGAGGCAATTTATTTTACTGGAAAAATTAGCGCCCGGTACCCCGATTCCAGAACGGGATGTCTCAGCGGCATTGGGAATTAGCAGAACGCCACTGCGCGAGGCTTTAAGATTATTAGAAATAGAGGGCTTAATCGAATACTCGGCGACTAGGCGGCCCAAAGTTGCCGATCCGTCAATGGAAGAGATTGAGCAAAATATAAAAGTATTGGCAACGCTGGAGGCACTTGGCGGCGGCCTTGCTTGCACTCATGCAACCGATCATGAAATAGCAAATATACAGGCGCTGCATTTGCATATGGTCTCAGGGGAGGCGACTGATCCACTGGAGTTTTTTCGTCTGGATATGTTGTTCCACACCAAAATTATCGAGGCGGGTCGCAACGAGCCGTTGATTGAAACGCACCGCCAGTACAACGCCAGGCTGTGGCGGGCGCGTTTTATCTCATCGCGGCGCACTACTAAGCGCGAGACTACCATCAACGAACACGCCATTATTTCCGCAGCATTAGAGAGCAGAGACGTGGCGTCGACAGAGCGGGCAATGTCCAACCACCTCTCGAGCACCGTCGATAACATAAAACAACAAAAGGCCAAGGAGCAGAAAAAATGAAAGCAAAGATTGGAATAATACTGGGTGATCCCAGTGGCATTGGCCCAGAGATAGTGGCACGACTACTAGCAGACACTGAGCTCAGCAAAATGGCTGATATTCTGCTCATTGGTGATCGGCACTTGATCGAACGAGGCAAGAAAATTGCCGGGGTGGATTTTTCATATCAACAGGTGGATGCCAATAATCAGCAGTGGCAAGACGTTGACGGCATTGCCTGGCATCCCACTCACGCCATTCCCGAAGCAGATGTGGTCACTGCCAAAGTGGGGCGTGACTCGGGAAAGTACGTCTTTCAGACACTCGATATTGCACTGGATTTTGCCCGACAAGGCATTATCCAAGCAATAGTATTTGGCCCATTTAACAAGTCATCACTGCATTTAGCCGGGCTTAAACACCCTGATGAGCTGCATTATATCGGTGAATATTTGGCGGTGGATAATTATATCTCAGAGCTCAATACTATCGACAACTACTGGACCTCACGGGTAACTAGCCACATCGCCTTGCGTGATGTAGCCGATAGCATTAATGGGCACCGTATCGCAGAGGCGGTGAAATTACTCGACACTACATTAAAGCACTCCGGGGTGAAGCAACCACGCTTAGCGGTGGCTGCACTTAATCCGCACGCTGGAGATAATGGCAACTTTGGCCGCGAAGAAATTGACACTATTGGCCCTGCTGTGCAGCAGCTCAATGGTAGTGATTTACAAGTAACGGGGCCCTGGCCATCGGATACGGTATTTCTTAAAATGATCGCTGGCGAAATAGATGCGGTAGTGACTATGTATCACGACCAGGGGCAAATTGCCTTAAAGCTACTAGGCTTTGATCGTGGTGTTACCGTACAGGGAGGGATTCCCTTTCCTATCACCACTCCGGCACACGGCACCGCGTTTGATATCGCCGGTAGGGGTAAAGCCGATGTGGGAGCAATCGCCGCCGCTTTTAGTCTGGCCTGTAATATGGTCAATAACTGGCAGCACTAGCCGAATTTCCAACACTCTAAAATCGGCCTAAGTCGAATATTATAAACCGTATTGAACGCTTGTTGGTCAGGTGACTTGGCATACTTTACTCGATGATCGAGTGAGCTCAGCAGTCAGTGTCTACTCGAAATAAGTCTGCAAAATCAATGGTTGGTGCTATTGTTAAGCAATGATTCGTAGCTCGGATGAGTAAGTAGCTGCGCTACGTGCTATGCACCCCTGAGTCGAAATTAAGTTTTGATGTTAAAAAATTCTTTACTATATAATCCTTCAACAACCGCTAGTACCTAGCCTAAAAAGCTGATTTGAATGTCAAATGATAATTATTGAAAGTGAAAGACTTTATTTACGTACTTTAAGATATTCCGATATTGATGATTTATATACTTTAATATTTTCAGAAAAAGAAGTGCTCAAGCATACGTTTGGCCACGCGTTGACCAACCTAGCTCAAGTCACAGAGTTTCTTGCTGAAAGTGGTAATTTCAATGGCGTCTTTGGCTTGTCAGCTTTAGTAGAGCGTAATAGTGGACAACTTATCGGTCTTGCAGGGGTACTTGAATCTCGCTATTTAACGGATTTAGACTATGAGTTTGGTTTTATCTTGGCGAAAAAGTATTGGGGAAAAGGTTACGCCAAAGAAATAGGTCAGGCGCAAATTGATTTTATCGGCGAGCAATTAAATGCGAGTCGGGTACTCGCATTCGTCAATCAAGCTAACCTAGCTTCGATCAAAACTATTAAGCGGCTCGGTCTCGAGTATCTAACCACAATCTCTCTTGCCGATAGAGGCGAGAGAGAAGTGTACGTCTTAAATTACAACTCTAGCATTGCGCCATCCAGTTGCTAGAACCCCTGTAATCCTATGCTACATAAGGAAGCTATGAGCAAGTCAAACACACTCCTGGCGGACAGGGGAAATGTGGGACTTATTCAGAGGCTCGATAAGTGTTCGAGCTGGTCAAATTATGCTTAAAACTTAATGGGGGTATTGACTCTTTTGGCCATTGTCACTAAATTGCCAGTTCCACTAATTTTAGATAGCCAAATATGACTCTTGCAGAACTAAAGCACTTATGGGCATCATTAATTGATGATGCCAGCCATAACACAGCCACTGAGGTTAATGATTTTAAAGCACTGAGGGTCGAGATCCACAACGCGACTTGGTGTCCAGATTGCGAGCGCGAAGTCTCTGAGTTACTGACCTTAGATGCGCAAGCTAAGCAAGGTTTTGACAATATCACCTTGTATAGTTATGAAGACAAGGCGGACTATAAACAACGTAAAGCGGCGGCAGAACTGCCAATTAGCTGTCTGCCTACTTTGATCTTTTACCGTGTAGATCAAGAAGTACTGTGCATTAAAGAAGACTCCGCCGGTCAACTGAGTAGTCTGTTGCAACAGCTGCAATAACTAGCTGCTTTTAATCTCTTCTCTGTGCTCTCTGTGTCCTCYGTGGTAAAACCAATCCTTTAAAAATTTTTTTCACCACAGAGGACACAGAGGCGCTGCGCTGCACAGAGGAAAAACAAAACACTAGCTGATTAGCGCTTTTAACTTGTTGGAGTTAATCACTTGGTTAGATAGCTGCCAAGTTAAGCGGAGTATGATGGCCAATCAGGATAGTGTTAGCACAGGAATTTCTGATCAAGTACAAACCGCCAGGCGCACAGAGCACTTTTTTGCGCTAAGCAGATTGATCGCCGATTGTGGCGGCACAGTGGGATCCTCTGCTGTTTCGCTTAACTAAACTGAGTTCAATCAGCCTCTAACCTCTAACCTCTAACCTCTAACCTCTAACCTCTAACTGCCAAGACCACGCGGTTATCGTACCTTTGCCAGATGGTATCGGCCTCGATAAAGCCCGCATCAGCCAAAGCCGATAAATGTAGAGCGGCCAGTGCCTTGCCATAGCGACGATCGCGCACTTCGTAGTGTGCATGGTGTTCATCAAACAGCGGTTGCAGTGTCGGGTCCTCGCTCAGCCATTGAGTTTCAATGGCAGTCCACCACTGTTGAAAGTCTTCGCTCGAGCCTTGGTTGTCAATTTTCAGCTTACTCTTTGCTCGGGCTTGTTCCGCTAGGTTGCGAAAGCTCGGTAGTGTCGGTGGGAATGCCATGTGATCAGCATTTAGCAGCAGTCCACCCGGTCGCGTTAATAGAGCTAGCTCTCGATAAACTTCGATCAAACGAGGGGTGGTAAGCCAGTGCAAAGCGGTGCTACTTAACACCGCATCTAAGTGAGAGCGCCCAAGGTGAGCTAATGTCGCTTGAATCTGGGTGACCCAATTTGGGTTGTTCAAATCTAGTTTAAGCCAGTGTAAACGCCCATCGGCATCGCCTAAAGTCTGTTGGCCTAACTTAAGTAGCACCGGGTCGTAATCGACGGCAATCGAACGTGCATCCGGTAACTGTGCCAATAATCGCTGGCTAATCGAGCCGGGTCCACAAGCCAGGTCTAGTACTACGCTGTCTGCTGGACACAGTGCAGCAACCGAGTCGAGCATGATGTTGAAACGCTCCTCGCGCATCGGTAAGTGATAGGATTGTTGAGTGTCCCAGCGCTCCATCCAGTGTTGCCAGTTGATTTCTTTGGCTAAAGTCTTAGTGCTCATAATGTATTCCCTGTGCCTTAAAATAGAAGAAGTGTTAAATTCCCAGCGGGATTACTCGCTACTAATACGGGCAAAAATTCCGTCTAAGCGCTCTCTTTTGATCCGGAATTTAGCGTTTATAATCGCCGATTGAGCTTTTATTTCGACTAAATTAGTGGCGGATCCCGCCACTATTACCGCCACCATCCCCATTAAAGAATGAGGGTTGCACTGAATGACGTGCACTCCTTCTTTGAGTAGAGTGACAGTCACTTCTTCATTTAGCTTACCGTAGAAGGGTTTGCTGCCCGCTGGGCTAAGACCTTTGACGCTCTCGGCATTATGTCCCCAATCGGTCGGAATAAATTTAACCGTATCACCCACTGCAACTCGGATCAGATTTGGCTCAAACACCATCTCGCCAGTGTCATTGGCGTCTAGCATCAATACTTGGTGTTCAGCGGCTAGCGCCACAGAGGCACCACTGGTCGTCAGAAATAAGCTCAACGCGCAGCTCAATAAGCGGTTTTTCATGTAATAGTTCCTCAATGGGTAATTTATCTATATGGGAATGATAATCATTATTGAGAGTGATGTGTACTAAAAATGCTTGAAATAAGCAGCTTATAATAATTGGGGAATAGCCCCGCTTTAATTGCGATGGCTTGATTGTATATGTTTCACGATGGTGGAGTCTTGAATCGCATGGCTTTGCCAATAGCGCTCTTTTTATAAATGCTTAAATATGTAATAATTATCATTACTACTTAGTGAGGCCTCTGCATAACGTTGTGAGCGAAGGTAAGACAAGGAAAAAACCGGCGAGATRGCGGAGTCAGTGTGCCCCTCACTTTGGGTACAGTGTGCCCCTSTTYATGGGTATTACTGGTGTAAATGAGCATKTWGAGCCGGTTTTTAACGCCGTATYACCGAGCGCAGTTATCATRCCCTYTGGGTAARTTATGCAGAGGTCTCATTARMAWWAYYCKTGGAGTGCTRWAYSGRGCTTKWTATAYAYCTRAKWCGTGGGCGTGGGGAGTTAGGGGATAAATTTCAGTTGGCGATAGTGAAAAATAAACAAGGTCACTACTATCAGGGTGAGTATGATCTAGCTGCCCAGTACAGTAATATGGATGAGTTAAGCGAAATGTTGGCGAACATGGTTAATGTTGAAAAGAGCGCTTTACAGTTAAGTGAACTCAATCTTTAAGTGGCTAAAGGATTCTCTGCTGAGAATCCTTTAGCCTCGAAAATGCTGTTTTACACTAGCCAGAGAATAGTCATTCCGGTTCCAGCATAAGCTGCGGTTAGCAGCAGGCAAACAGCCATAAATGGACGGTTAAAAGCAGCTTTTTTCACGTAGTCAGTGCCTATCTGCCAGCCAGCTAGCACAGAATTTAGACAGATAACCAACAAGGTGATGCTGGTGTAAATTTTGAACCATAAAGGTGCAAAAATTGCCTGCCACTGCGCATAGTTCTCTGGTGACATCAGCAACAGCAGGGCAATGAAGATGCTTCCCCAAAATCCAATCGCAAGGTTGGATATCCGCTGAAAGATCCATTCTCGTTTACCATTGCGAAACTTACCTGTCGATGTTATCCCCATATCCAAACTCCCCAAACAACACTTAATACCAGCCCAATAATAATTGAAGCTGTTGCGATCTGAATGCCACTTTCTAGCTCTTCAAAATAGCCTATTTCCTGAATCAAATGCTTGAGCGTCGCAACCGTATAATAGCCAAATGCACTTAGCAATCCCCAGGCAATAAACTGCGCAAAAAAGTTATCGGCTAACAGTGCCTGCACGCTTAGAAAGCCAGCTTCACTACTGAGTGAAATATAAATCGCCGGTAAAAAGAAAGCCATACCCAGCCACAGCACGACAGCTGAGACACGGTGTAAAATTGAGGCATTTGCGGTGATCGGCATCTTGATGGTGGTCATATCAAGGTTTACCGGCCGTTTTTTACTCATAGCACTACTCCGATAAGTTATAAAATTCTAGTAATGATAATGCAATTGATAAAGATTTTCATTACAATTGGCGAGTTATTTATCGTCTAGTATACACCAAAAATGCCCCTCAAGCGTACCGGAAATATCCGGGACGAGTTGAGAGTTTTACTAAAAAATAAGCCAGCTATAAAGTCAGTTCCCTCAGCCAGCTATGAAAATCATTCACCATATCCCCGAGTGCTACCGCCAGCAAATCATACAGCTTTACACGCAGGTGCTGCGTGTCGGGCCTATCGGTAAAATTCTGGCTGAGCAGAAGTGCGCAGTACTGCTCGATCAAGTTTTGCATCTTAACTATGCGTGGGCCGCCGTCGATCGGGGAGTCTTACTGGGTTTTGCCGGCGATCAAACCTCGCAAGGTAGCTTTACGGGTGGCAGTACGCCGAGCCGCCTGTGCCGGGTCTAGGAGTCTCTGAATAAGCCCCGCATCTTCCCTACGGGGCGCACAGAGAAATTCGTGCTCTGCGTTAACGGCTTTCGCCAGACTACCAGTATGCCTGTAGCCGTTGCCTTAATCACAAATTTCTCTGTACGCCAGGGGCGTGTGGGACTTGTTCAGAGACTCCTTAGGTTTAGTCAGCTTTCTGCGGTTAATATGGAATGACCTCGCACGTCAGCGGCCGCTACGTCAAGGCGAGCTGCTACACAATGGGCTGGTGGTCGCCAAGCCTTTCAGAAAGCAGGGCATAGCAACCAGTCTTTTGCAGAGCATGGCAGATGTGTGCGAACAACAGCACTATCAATGCCTAAGACTTGATGCCGTCGCATCCAACCAGCCGGCATTAACACTATATCGATCCGCCGGTTACATTGCAGAACAGACAGTGCAACGCCGTGCAGAGACTTACATTACTTTGCGCCGCTACTTGTAAATTCATTGCATAGCGCTTGCAGCTCAGCTGAAAGGTGCATCAATCAAAGGTGATTTAAGGTTAATATGGTTGGATAATATTACCTGATTGACCATCAGACTCCGCTCAACTTGGCGACTATTTGATAAAGTATTTAATTTTAACAAGTTAAGAAGTTGTAATATGTTTCTATCATTTAATAATGGTTTAGATTATGGCCAAGTCACATATTTGTAAATTTCTTTACTTTAGGCCAGTCTGTTAAGACGCAATGCTAATCAGCTAGTGTTTTGTTTTTCCTCTGTGCAGCGCAGCGCCTCTGTGCCCTCTGTGGTGAAAAAATCTTTAAAGGATTGGTTTTACCACAGAGGACAAAGAGAGCACAGAGAAGAGATTAAAAGCATCTTTTGCTATGGCGGAGTCACAGGGCTAATCAGGTAATATTATGAACAGAAGTAGGGTTTATCTCCCCTGCAGGTTGGTAACTTCT
>ASZJ01000195.1 GCA_000416275.1 Osedax symbiont Rs1 | reverse complement strand
ACCTAAAAAAGCCATGGTAAGATAACCTTATCATTCGCTGCTATGACTTAAACCTTTGAAAAAACTCCCTACTTTACCTGATATTCCAGAAAGTGAACAAACTCCGGTAGTCAAAAGCTTACTACTGATAGTAGAGCAATGCTTTCAAAGTATTCAGCAGCAAGCCGAAGAGATCGAGCGGCTCAAAGATGAAGTGCGCGTACTAAAAAAGCAGAAAAAACGGCCCACTTTCAAACCAAGTAACTTGGACAAAGAAACAGATAAATCGACGGGCGATGATTCAGTATCGACAGAAAACAAAAAGCGGCCAGGCTCAAAGAAACGCTCTAAAAATGTGAATCTAACTATCCATGACGATCAAGTGGTTCAACCGCAAGACGGTATCCCTCCAGGAGCTCGCTTTAAAGGATACCGGGATTTTATTGTTCAGGAGTTGGTTCATTGGCACAAAAAACACCCGTTATCGTCTCGCCCGTTATGTCACACCAGACGGCCAAACCCTCACCGCTAAAACCTAAAGAATTGAACGGGCTGCATTACGGTCCTTATTTACTCAGCTATGTCCTTTATCAACACCATCACTGTCATGTCACCCAACCTCTATTGCTAGAGCAACTGCGAGAATGGGGGATTGATATCTCCGCCGGTCAAATCAATCGCCTTTTATCCGAGGGAAAATCTCAATTTCATCAGGAAAAGAACGACATTTTAAAAGCGGGTTTAGCTTTGTCCGATTATGTCACTGTTGACGATTCAGGTGCTCGCCATAAAGGGGTCAACGGTTATGTCACTCAAATAGGCAACGAGTATTTTGCTTGGTTTGAATCGACAGGCTCTAAGAGTAGGGTTAATTTTTTGGAATTGCTCTGTGCGGGGGATAAAAGTTATCGTATTAATCATCACGCTGAGTCTTACTGGGTAGATCAAAAATTACCGCATGTCCCACTAAAGCTTCTCTTAGAGAGTGGCTTGTCGCATTTTGCTAATGCCCTGCGTTGGGAGGAGCATCTTGATGAGCAGGGAATCAACTCGGCGCGCCACCGTCGTATTGCGACGGAAGGCGCTTTACTTGGTAATGTGCAGCATCAAAACCGGTGCCAGAACTTAGTCATACTCAGTGACGGGGCGGGTCAGTTCAATATTCTGCAGCACGCATTGTGCTGGATTCATACTGAGCGTTTGGTACACACAATGCTGCC
>ASZJ01000194.1 GCA_000416275.1 Osedax symbiont Rs1 | reverse complement strand
ACTCCGAAACTTGAGTTGTTAATATCCATCATTTGTCTCTTTTTTTAATAAGCTAAGTTGGGTGAAATCACGGATAATTCTGGATATAACCGCGATCCCCAATAAGGTAAAGCTCGCTGGAATGACCGCTTTAATTGCCCATCGATAAGGCAAGCCCGATGGCGAATCTGAGTGTTCATTGACTCGCCAAGCATCCATAGTAAAATCAATACCGTGTAAAACAACGATACTGATGAAGGGCAGCACTAATAAAAGATTGCCCAATATTTCAATAACATGCTTAGTTTTTGGCTGGTAGGTGGCGTAAAACAAGTCGACTCTGACATTGATATTCGTCACTTGAGCAAAACATAAGCCAAACATCACGCCCAACGCGTAAAGATGCCATTGCAGCTCTTCCAAAACAATTAAGCCGCTGGAGAAGCCTTTGCGCAATATCACCTGAGTGATGATCACTAACACTAAAATCACATAAACGGCAGCGATTACATGCCCTATTCTTTTAAGCGCATTATCCAAATAGTCAGATATTGCTAATGTCCTTGGTTCGAGGTGTTTCACTGTAATCCTCATCCTCATCACTTGGTTAATTGCTATCGCTCAATCGGAGTCAGAAGATAACTACGGCATATTTTGTGGCGCAATGTTGCCATCTAATATTGAGCGGTAAAACCAAGAAGATCAAAACGCTGTTTGATCTTCTGGTACTGAGTGCTTCCTTGAGTTAGGCGTCGATTCACCGAACCTCCTAACTCTGTAGTGATGGCAATTTATGGCTTAACTTTTTCTCTAGGTAGGTAAGCGTAAGATTCCCAAAGATCGTAGCCCTTTCTAAAGCCGCTCATGTCGTCCCAAACCTTTTTAAAGAATTGATTCTCGGTTTGCTCTATAACAACCTCGTCCCAAGCGGTTTTAAAGGTCTTTAACATCAATGGATTCCAATAGCGAAGCTTCACGCCTTTCTCTGCTGACTTTGCCAACACCTCAAACTGATTGGCTTCTCCCTCCGCCAATGATTCGACAACTGAAGCTTTACAAGTGGTCTCAACAACTTCCTGCTGATAGCTAGACATTGCCTGCCAAGTGTCTTTATTGATTAATAACTCATGTAGTGTCGCCTGCTGATGCCACCCTGGGAAATAGTTATATTTGACAATTTTATGAAAGCCTAAACGCTGATCTATCTGTGGCAGAGAAAACTCAGTGGCATCAATCGCCCCTTTTTCCAGCGCCCCGAAGATTTCTCCACCGGGTAACTGCACTGTACCAACCCCTAATTTTTCCATCACTTTCGCGCCTAAACCAAAGAAGCGCATATTCAAGCCCTTTAAGTCATCGGGCTTGTCAATCGGTTTGGCAAACCATCCTGAAGTTTCAGGTGGGTTAATTGCGCAGGGGATGGTATGGACTTTATAGCCGTGTGTATCGTACATTTCCTGCCACAACTTACGACCATTGCCATAGTATATCCAAGCGAGATATTCACTAGCTTCCGGTCCAAAAGGTACCGCTGAAAACAGCGCCGAGGCGGGGATTTTACCCTGCCAATAGCCTGGCGTAGCATAACCTGAGTTAAACTTTCCGGCGGAGACCGCTCCCAGTATTTCAGAGGGTGCCACCAACTTCCCAGGCTCGTAAACTTTCATTTTTATCGAGCCTTTACTCAGCACATGTAAGCGCTTAGCCACTTCGAGAATTGGCGAGCCCAACGCGGGTAAATTAGTGCCAAATGCGATCTGCGTTTTAAGCAGTACATTTTTCTCCTCTGCTATTGCGTTCCCTGCAACAACACTGGATACCAAGCTGGCGATTAATAACATTTTAGTCATTCTTTTCATGGTTATTCCTCATCTTTATTTTTATGGATTGAGTTTTTCATTATCCTGAATCCGTAACTTCAAAGTGAATACAGGGTGTAAGATATTGGTTTTACAGTGCAGCCACTGATTCAGGATTCTATTAATGGTTATTTCGTTTAGAGCGGGCGATTGCTTGCGAAGTCGATGCGCTAGATGGCGCTCTGTCTGACATTAGATACAGCTGGGGGCTCAGACTATTGAATCTTCGCTCCTACTCTTACGATCTTCAGTGTATTAGTGCCGCCATTAACGTTGACGTAGTCCCCCTTAGTGATAATCACCACATCGCCATCAGCGACAGCTCCGGCTGTTAATAGACAATCGACAGCAGCTTGGTTAATCGCTGGAGGCGGCAAAGTGGATAGATCAAAAGAAATCGGTTGCACACCGCGCATTAATGCCATGCGCTGTTGTGTCGATTGCTTGGGAGTCAGTGCAAAAATCGGTAGGCCCGAGCTGATACGCGACATCAGCAGCGGAGTGCCGCCAGTGGCAGTCATGCAAACAATAGCTTTTACGCCACTTAAATGATTGGCGGCGTACATAGCCGCGAGGCCAATTACTTCATCAATATCATCAAAAGCCTGATTGATACGATGCTTAGAAAGTTTGGTTTGCGGATGATTTTCAGCACCTAGAATAACCCGTACAGTGGCCGCTACCGCTGCAACTGGATACTCTCCTGCCGCCGTCTCTGCCGAGAGCATCACAGCGTCAGTGCCATCTAGCACAGCGTTGGCCACATCAAACACTTCTGCTCTGGTCGGCAGTGGACTGTGGATCATTGATTCCATCATCTGCGTGGCGGTGATCACTAGTGTATTGAGCTGTCGGGCGCGCTTGATGATGTGCTTTTGCACTGCCATAAGCTCCGCATCGCCAATTTCCACACCTAAATCTCCCCGCGCTACCATCACCCCATCAGAAACTTCGATAATGCCATCTAAGGTTGCTGGAACAACCGCCTCTGCGCGTTCAATTTTCGCGATAATCCCTGCATCGCAACCCGCCTCATCTAATAGCTTTCTCGCATAGCGCATATCTTCAGCATTGCGTGGAAAAGAAACCGCTATATAGTCGACACCTATCTGTGCTGCAGATTTTATGTCTCTTTTATCTTTGTCAGTCAGCGCTTGTGCGGATAATCCACCACCCTGACGATTGATGCCTTTATTATCAGAGAGCACTCCGCCCACGACCACCGTACAGATAAGCTGTTGGCCGCTAATTTTATCGATATTCAACACCACCCGCCCATCATCTAACAACAACACGTCACCGCAGCTACAGTCCCGCACTAAAGCTTTGTAATCTATGCCGACGATCTGACTGTTGCCTGCCTCGGCATCGTACTGTGTATCTAAAATAAAACTCTGCCCGACTATCAACAGCACCTTAGCTTCTACAAACTTAGCAATCCGAATTTTAGGCCCTTGCAAATCTCCTAAAATAGCCACCACTTTGTCAGCTTTTGCCGCGCACTCACGTACCCATTGCGCTCGCTGCTGATGCTCTTGGATTGTCCCATGAGAAAAATTCAAACGTACAACATTGACGCCAGCGGCTATTATTTCGCTGATTAAAAGTCGACTATTTGTCGCAGGCCCAAGTGTTGCTATAACTTTAGTTCTTCTCATTTAAACAGTTCCAAGCAATAATTTATTAGCCTCTATTATGCGCAAATGGTCGAATCTAAACTTCGGCGGTTCTACGAAAACACTCGGTTAAATGCACTTTTTTTTAGGCAATTGCACAAATTTTTGAGTACTCGGCCCACCTATAAAGATTTTTCTGATTAGCCCTGTGTCTCCGCCAAGCAAAAGATGCTTTTATTCTCTTCTCTGTGCTCTCTGTGTCCTCTGTGGTAAAACCAATCCTTTAAAGAATTTTTCACCACAGAGGACACAGAGGCGCTGCGCTGCACAGAGGAAAAACAAAACACTAGCTGGTTTGCGTT
Source organism: Osedax symbiont Rs1 (assembly GCA_000416275.1). Classification (GTDB taxonomy): domain Bacteria; phylum Pseudomonadota; class Gammaproteobacteria; order Pseudomonadales; family Balneatricaceae; genus Rs1. Next base: position 144 of record ASZJ01000194.1, on the reverse strand, counting down.
GTGTCTTCACAGACTCCTGAATCAGTGACTTCACTGCACCACATAGCGCAAGCTCTTGATTCTACAGCGGTTAGAAAAATGCCCACTGAACCTACGGGTGCAGCTAAGATTTTTCAATTCCACTGTAAAACCAATATCTTACAC
>ASZJ01000193.1 GCA_000416275.1 Osedax symbiont Rs1 | reverse complement strand
TGAGCGTCGTCAACACTGGTTGACTCAAAAATCGGTAACTTCTCAATAACTCGGGGCAGAACGTCAATATAAATCATTTTCTCTTGACAGGGTTTTAGTCCAAAAGTCGTTAAAATTAAAGACCACTTCCCTTCTTCTTTAAAGTAGCAGCACCGCGTTATACCAGTCCATGTGAGTGGTTTATTTATTTTATACACTCGCGGGTTGCGACTAACTATTTAAATGCCTCAAACCTCTTCACAGAAGCAAAAATATCACCTAAAAAAGCCATGGTAAGATAACCTTATCATTCGCTGCTATGACTTAAACCTTTGAAAAAACTCCCTACTTTACCTGATATTCCAGAAAGTGAACAAACTCCGGTAGTCAAAAGCTTACTACTGATAGTAGAGCAATGCTTTCAAAGTATTCAGCAGCAAGCCGAAGAGATCGAGCTGCTCAAAGATGAAGTGCGCGTACTAAAAAAGCAGAAAAAACGGCCCACTTTCAAACCAAGTAACTTGGACAAAGAAACAGATAAATCGACGGGCGATGATTCAGTATCGACAGAAAACAAAAAGCGGCCAGGCTCAAAGAAACGCTCTAAAAATGTGAATCTAACTATCCATGACGATCAAGTGGTTCAACCGCAAGACGGTATCCCTCCAGGAGCTCGCTTTAAAGGATACCGGGATTTTATTGTTCAGGAGTTGGTCATTGGCACAAAAAACACCCGTTATCGTCTCGCCCGTTATGTCACACCAGACGGCCAAACCCTCACCGCTAAATTACCTAAAGAATTGAACGGGCTGCATTACGGTCCTTATTTACTCAGCTATGTCCTTTATCAACACCATCACTGTCATGTCACCCAACCTCTATTGCTAGAGCAACTGCGAGAATGGGGGATTGATATCTCCGCCGGTCAAATCAATCGCCTTTTATCCGAGGGAAAATCTCAATTTCATCAGGAAAAGAACGACATTTTAAAAGCGGGTTTAGCTTTGTCCGATTATGTCACTGTTGACGATTCAGGTGCTCGCCATAAAGGGGTCAACGGTTATGTCACTCAAATAGGCAACGAGTATTTTGCTTGGTTTGAATCGACAGGCTCTAAGAGTAGGGTTAATTTTTTGGAATTGCTCTGTGCGGGGGATAAAAGTTATCGTATTAATCATCACGCTGAGTCTTACTGGGTAGATCAAAAATTACCGCATGTCCCACTAAAGCTTCTCTTAGAGAGTGGCTTGTCGCATTTTGCTAATGCCCTGCGTTGGGAGGAGCATCTTGATGAGCAGGGAATCAACTCGGCGCGCCACCGTCGTATTGCGACGGAAGGCGCTTTACTTGGTAATGTGCAGCATCAAAACCGGTGCCAGAACTTAGTCATACTCAGTGACGGGGCGGGTCAGTTCAATATTCTGCAGCACGCATTGTGCTGGATTCATACTGAGCGTTTGGTACACACAATGCTGCCGTTAAACGAATGGCACCGAGAGGATATAGCGAAAGTACGCGGTGAAATTTGGGATTTATATCGAGGCCTAAAAACGTATAAAGTCCAGCCAGGTTCCGATCAGAAAGCCGCGCTGGAGACTTTTTTTGACGAGATTTTTACGCAGCGAACACGTTATGAGTCTTTAAACCAATTGCTCAAGCGGATCTACAAAAACAAAGCGAAATTACTGCGAGTATTAGCACGTCCTGAAATTCCCTTACATACCAATGGTAGTGAAACAGATATCAGGGATTTCGTAAAAAAGAGAAAGATCAGTGGAGGTACTCGCAGTGATGTTGGAAGAGAGTGCCGAGATACATTTTCCAGTCTAAAAAAGACTTGTCGAAAGCTTGGTGTGTCATTTTGGGACTATATATTGGATAGAAATTCTGGGATTGGGGATATCCCCCCATTGGCAGAATTAATTCGTCGAGAAGTAGCCGCTGACTAGGGCTTTAATTGGCGTAAGCTATAGTAGATTGCCCCGTGTTATTGAGAAGTTACAGCGCAACTACTTAACTTGTTGTAATTAATCACTTTATTAGACAGCCGCCAAGTTAAACTGAGTATTATGGTCAATCAGAAAGATTTTTCTGAGACCGAATATTTTCGTTAAAGGAAGAGTTGCCAATTAATTCGTCAAATTAACTATGTACATTAATCAGTGTCACGCTCCCCGCCAGCTGAGTGAAACGCGCTATTGTTGATAACAAAATTGAACGAGAGGGATAGCTGGCAATGTGAAGAAGCTAGCATCGAGGAAATAGATCTGCTGAGGATAATTATCGATAGTGGCTCGGCCATCAAGATAAGATCAGCAAATAGGCGCCGAAGCTAGCTGTTGTTCGGATACTCAGCGCCGAATTTGAGCGCCTAGCAACCAAACTTTAGCGATATTTCGAGCACAGTGCTGTAAGTTGACCTCAGCATCTGCAAGCGCACTTTCGAGGCTGACCACTCCCCTGACAATGCTGAACATCGCGTCAATCCCCTCCTCATAGACGACATCGGCATCATCGCTGACGCAACCGGCTATCGCCAATACCTGGCAATCAAAGTCTTTAGCTCGCCTGGCGACACCGACCGGCGTTTTGCCATAAATACTTTGGCTGTCGATCCGCCCCTCTCCAGTAATCAGCAGATCTGTAGTAGCTAAGTAGCGATTGATATCAACGGCGTCTAATACTATTTCTATACCGGGTTTTAGCTCGGCATTAAAAAAGGCTAAAAGTACCGCGCCAATCCCTCCTGCAGCGCCTGCACCTGAGACTTGGCTGACGCTACAGCCGTTGGTTTGAAAAATTATTTCGGCAAAATGTGCCAAATTTTTATCCAATTGTGCAACCATTTCAGGCGTTGCACCTTTTTGCACCGCATAGGTATAAGATGCACCTGCCGGCCCCGTTAAGGGATTATTTACATCACAGGCCGCTGCAAATTTAACTCCGGCTAAGCGAGGATCTAACTCACTGATATCAATACTATGCAACTCGGAAAGACCGCCCCCGCCGACCGATAATGGCTGTTTATCCCGATCTAGCAACTTGGCACCCAGTGCTTGTAATAACCCAGCACCTGCATCATTGGTGGCGCTACCGCCGAGCCCGAGAATAATATGCTTTACGCCGTGATCCAGCGCTGCTTTGATTAACTCACCGGTACCAAAGCTGGTAGTTAGCAAAGGATTTCTGCGACATTTCGGGACTAAGTGCAAGCCCCCCGCTTCAGCTGTTTCGATGATTGCGCTGTGCTGATTACCGAGAATCCCCCAGCTGGCGGTCACTTTTTCTCCCAGCGGCCCCATCACTTCACTTGTATACAGTTCACCTTTAGTGGCCGCGACTAAAGAGGCGGTCGTGCCCTCGCCGCCATCCGCCATCGGCAGACACACATAATTGGCATCGGGAAATATTTCTGCAAAACCTGAGCGAATTGCCTGCGCGACCGCAGAGGCTGAGAGGCTTTCTTTAAAAGAATCTGGAGCAATTAAAATATTCATGGATTTATTCACACTTAACTTTAGTGAGCCGCTAAATAGCAAGGTACGGGGAGCACCTTGTATTGATAGTAGTTCTGATTTAAGTGACCATTATCTTATGCTCAGCTTAAATTAACTTCGGCATACTGCCTAAAAGTGTAAATTGAATATAATTGTTTTTTGTTCAGCTGCACAATAGCCAGTGCGAATACTTGGTCTAGAGACTGCGTGCAATGTTCTGATAGTAGCCCTGCAAATTGTTTTTACAGGACTTTTTCGATTGGGCCGGTACTAGTGTGTCTGCCTGTGTGGCCGATAAATGTCCGTAAAAACAAGGAGCAAACTAGTGTAGCTGCTTGCTAACTTGCATATTTGCCAATTTAAAAGCTAAGTACAAGCGCAGCAAGTCATCTATGTTGGCTAATTGTATATTGAGGATTTGATCGATTCTATCGAGCCGGTAACGCAAGGTGTTGCGATGAATATGCAGCGCATTGGCGGTTTTACCAAAGTCCGCACTGTGTTGAAAGTACACTGCTAAAGTATTTAATAGCACGGCCTTTTTATCGGCAGCCACTAGCAATTGGTAATTGACCAGCAGCTTATCGGCACTCCAACTAGACAGCTGGCTTTTCAGCAACACATCTAAAGCGGCCGCATCGGGAAAGTACAACACCTGCTCTGGCAAACTGAGTTTGCCCGCCGCTAAAATTTGCAAGGCGCTTTGATAGGATTTAGCTAAGCCTGCAATATCGGGAAAGTACTGCCCCATGCTGACTTTATAATGTAAGTGATACTGCTTAGCCAACAGCTGACACAAGCTTTCAAGCTGTATTTTCGCAGACCATTCATCCCAGCAGGATTGTTGAACAGTAACCGGCATTAAAATTACGATTTGCGTAGGACAACTGATTGCCAACAGCTTGTAGGCCGCGTTGCTATCGAGCATCCGCAGCATACTTTGCAGAGTAGCCAGCGGTAAATCTTGCTGAGTATCTGCATCTGACACGTCGATAATCACGGCGACTCGGGGAATACTGAGATCGATTTTCAAGCGTTCAATGCGATCGTCAAATAAACTGCTCTTTTCAATATCACCTTGGATCAAACGACAAATAACATTCTCTAACTGTCTCTTATCCCACTGAACTTGAGCAGACAATGCCGCCTGTTCCACCATTAATTCAGAGGTCATTACTACCAGATCGGCATATTTACTAACTTCACTCGGCATGCCAGTAATGCCCACTACGCCAATTATCTCTCCATTGCAGACGATCGGTAAATTAATTCCCTGCTGCACTCCGCTCAATGCATCGGCTTGGCGGCGATCAAAATCAACTTCTTTTTTTCGATCTAAAACATCCAGTGCCCCAGTGTGAAAAAGACCGATCCGCTGTTGATCACCAGAGCCGACTATTTCACCCAAATGATTCATCACATTGACGTTGTACTGAATAATTTTCATCGCTCTATCGACAATCTTTTGCGCCACTTGCTGATCAATAAACATACTCGCAACTCTCAAATTATTTTATTGTGCTATTAGTTTCCATCTATAGACGAATGTCCCGCAGCTTAAATCACGCGCCGTTCAAGCGCTCGGAAATATCTGAACAAATCCCACATTGGCAGTGCACGGAGGTGGCCGATTTGTTCAGCAGCTCTCTTATTTACTCTGCCGATGATTTTATTCACCTGCATTTAAAACAATTGAGCTGGTCGCACAACCCGCCCATTTTTTGATCGAAACTATTTAGTTAGTTCTCATCCAGAAACAGGGGCGTAGCGAGGCTGATCCAATAGCTCAAGATGAGCGACACTAGATATGGGCGTTTGGTTGTTCCAAATAACTATATCTAGTGGTGATTAGATTGGATTAGCGGGGCTGTCATAGTAGCTCATCGCTTCTGGATGGGAACTATTTAGAGATCCGCTCAAAATAAATACTCTGACACTGACCGCAAGCGCTGATGATTTGGGTGTGTAAGACCTGCTGTTCGGTCGTGCAATTTAAACAGCGCAAGGTACCTGCCGCACAGACTTCGCCCGCTAGATATTGCACCGAAGAGCACTCTAATTTTTCTTGCAGTTCGATATTTTCCAGAATGGTCGGGTCTGCCAAGTGCATAAATTGTTGTTTTGTCGACTGCTCTAAAAAGGCTAAATCAAAGTTTAACCAAGCAGCTAACCCCTCGCCTGTATCATGTAGGTAGTGGGCCAGTAATTTTAAATCGCGATGTACGTACTCCGCGAGTAAATGCAGTTCGTCGCTGCTCATCTGCTCGGCTGCCTGCTCTAACTCAATCGCGTCATCAACCATTTTTCTCAGTTGCAAGACAGAGCTATCGGCGGTCTCTAAACTAGATTTAGAGATACGTTCGACTATCCTATCGTAAGCTGAAATTAAGGGGTTTTCAGCCTTGGATGATTTTTTTTGATCGGTTTGATTCTCTGCTTTCATAATAAGCTCCTAAATATTCATTTTTGCTATTGATGCTGTATTTATGACCTTGTGTTTGCGGTATGCTATGGATCAAATTTTCCCTGGCATATTCCCTAGAAAGTCTTCTATGGTTAACGTCTAACAGCTTCTAAAGTATCTATAATGAACGAAACATACCAACCGCAACAAATAGAGCCAAAAGTACAACAATACTGGCAAGACAATAACAGTTTTAAGTGTACTGAAGATAACACTAAAGAGAAATTTTATTGCCTCTCTATGTTCCCCTACCCTAGCGGTAAGCTGCACATGGGCCATGTCCGAAATTATACCATAGGCGATGTCATCTCACGTTACCAGCGTATGCTGGGGAAAAATGTATTGCAGCCAATGGGCTGGGATGCCTTTGGTTTACCTGCCGAAAACGCGGCAATGAAAAACAAAGTTCCACCGGCAAACTGGACCTATCAGAACATTGACTATATGCGCGGCCAGTTGCAGCGCATGGGCTTTGGCTATGATTGGGACCGGGAGCTGGCGACTTGCAAGCCTGAATACTATCGCTGGGAACAGTGGTTTTTCACTAAGTTAATGAAGAAAGGCTTAGTTTACAAGAAAGACGCAGAGGTAAACTGGGACCCGGTCGATCAGACGGTCTTGGCCAATGAGCAAGTGATTGATGGCCGTGGCTGGCGCTCTGGCGCACTGATTGAGCGCAAAAGGATTCCACAGTGGTTCCTTAAAATTACTGATTACGCTGATCAGTTGGTTGATGATCTAGATCAATTAACAGATTGGCCCGATCAAGTTCGCACCCAGCAAAAAAATTGGATTGGACGCTCAAACGGTGTTGAATTAAGTTTTGAAGTAGATGCAGACACCCAACTAGAAGTCTTTACCACCCGCCCAGATACCTTGATGGGAGTTACCTACTTAGCCGTGGCAGCTCAGCACCCACTCGCGCTACAAGCAGCAGCCAACAACCCGGCTTTGAGTGACTTTATTGCCGAGTGTAAAAACATCAAAGTCGCCGAAGCTGATATGGCGACCATGGAAAAAAAGGGCATGGCGCTCGGATTTGATGCGATCCACCCTTTAACCGGCAAAAAAGTACCGGTCTGGACCGCCAATTTTGTATTGATGAATTACGGCTCTGGCGCGGTCATGGCTGTGCCTGGTCACGACCAAAGAGATTGGGAATTCGCCACTAAGTACCAGTTAGAAATTCTCCAAGTAATCAGCCCTACCGATAGTTCAATCAGTGTTGACCTCAGTAAAAAAGCCTTTACCGATAAAGGCATACTGATTAACTCAGGTGACTTTGACGACCTAAATTTTGAAATCGCCTTTAAGGCAATCTCCAAAGAGCTGGAGTGCCAGGGCAAAGGCAAGACCACCATTAATTATCGCCTGCGCGATTGGGGCGTATCCAGACAGCGCTATTGGGGAACACCTATCCCAGTAATTAACTGTCAGAGCTGCGGCCCCGTTGCCGTACCGGAAGATCAATTACCAGTAGTGCTTCCTGAAGATGTCGAATTTGATGGCAGCGGCTCGCCGATCAAAAAAATGCGCAGTTTTATAGACACGAAATGTCCCGAGTGCGGCGCGGATGCAGAGCGCGAAACTGATACCTTTGATACCTTTATGGAATCTAGTTGGTACTACGCAAGGTACGCAAGCAGCGGCACAGACAACGCGATGCTCGATCCTGTAAAAGCCAACTACTGGCTGCCGGTCGATCAGTACGTAGGGGGGATTGAACACGCTATTTTACATCTTCTTTACTCCAGATTTTTCCATAAACTGATGCGCGATGAAGGTTTAGTTGACTCAGATGAGCCATTTAAGCGTTTACTTTGCCAGGGTATGGTTTTAGCTGACACTTACTATCGCGAAAATGCAGATTCGAGTATTGACTGGATTTCGCCTGCTGATGTCGACGTAGAAACCGATGACAAAGGTAGAACTATTTCCGTCACCCACAAAGATGACGGCAAACCTGTCATACACGGTGGCATCACCAAAATGTCCAAGTCTAAGAACAACGGCATTGACCCGCAAATGATGATCGACAAGTTCGGTGCGGACACAGTGCGCTTGTTTATGATGTTTGCCGCCCCACCAGTACAGTCGTTGGAGTGGTCAGACACTGCCGTTGAAGGTGCACATCGTTTCTTAAAGCGTTTATGGAAGCTAACTCACGACCACCTCAGCTTAAATAAAAGCACCGCACTAGAGATTAGCGCGCTCAATGATCAACAGACGGAACTGCGCAGAAAAGTTCATCAAACGATCAAAAAAGTTAGCAACGACATTGAAGTTAGACAGACCTTTAACACCGCCATCGCCGCGGTCATGGAGTTGACTAACAGCATCGCTAAATTCAAAGACAGCAGCGAGCAAGGTGTTGCTGTGACTCGTGAAGCGATAGAAGCTTGTCTGCTACTCTTAACGCCCATCACCCCACATATTACCCAACAGCTGTGGAGCGAATTAAATAACGGCGCTCAGTTAAGTGGGATTAAGTGGCCAACCGTTGACGAAAGCGCATTAGTGCAGTCTAAAATTGAACTGGTGATCTCGGTTAACGGCAAACCCAGAGGCAAAATATCGGTGCCGGCAGATGCCGACGAGGATACTATTTTACACACCGCACTAGCGCTGGAAAATGTACAAAAATTCATTGCTGATAAAACCATCCGCAAGACCATTATTGTACCGAACAAACTAGTCAATATTGCGGTCGGTTAAGACACAATTGAATACACCGAGCGCTGGCGCTCGGTGTATCTCAAAGCTATTGTTAGAGAAAGCTGCAGATGTCACGCCCCTCCTGTAGGAGAGGTGCAAGATCTATGCAGCCTCTCCTTTACAACCACCTTTTAGCCGTTGCATTTGCTGCGACAATAAACCGGAGAGTTTCGATGCAGTTTACTGAAAAAGTTAGCCTTTTATCCAATTGTAAGCTTTTAATTAGCTGTGCCTTACTATCATTACTGGTCGGCTGTGGTTTCGCTTTGCGGGGCAATGTTGAAATACCTGTCGAGGCACAATCACTCTGGTTAGAAATCAGCAGGGAAGGCAATAGCCCGCTTAGAGAGAACTTCGAATCTTTAGCGAAACAAAACAACTTACAGATTGATGAAAATGCCGATAATCAGATTGTCGTCACTCGCATCGATTATCGAAAAATAACCACCACCCTCGACGCTAATGCAGAAGTAGATGAGTACACTTTAAGAGGCGAGCTGATCTTTAATATTATCGACGGCGACAAACAGGTGATTGCCAACAAATTGGAGGCGTTCTCCGAGCGTACTTTTCAATATGACGCAAACGATGCAGCCGCCAGCAACTCTAGAGAGGCCTTCTTAAACGACGAGCTGTGGCATGATTTATCACAACAAATTTTAAGACAATACGCGGCACACTTTAGGTTAAAATGAAAATAAAGGCAGAGCAGTTACGCGCACAACTCAACAAACACACTCATCCTATTTATTTAATTAGCGGTGATGAGCCATTAATTGTTGAAGAGAGCGGCGACTTAATTCGCCAGCATTTAAAAACTCAGGGCTTTAACGAGCGCGAGGTGTTACATGTTGAGTCCGGGTTTAAATGGGAGTACCTGCTAGAGTGCGCCAACGCGCTGTCACTGTTTGCCGAAAACCGACTGATTGAGATTCGACTCGGCAGTCAAAAAATCAACAAAGCCGCAGGGAAAATCATTCAGGAATACGTCGCCCACGCTCCACCTGAAAACGTGTTACTGATTATTGCCGATAAAATCGACACTGCCGGTAAGAAGTCAGCTTGGTTTAAGAGTATTGAACAAGCCGGTGTGGCGATTGAAATTTGGCCCGTGGAGAGCCAGCAGTTACCCAGCTGGCTGAAAAACCGCGCCGCCTCCCTCAATATTCAATTAAACGATGAAGCTATTAGCATTCTTTGCGATCGCATAGAAGGTAATTTACTGGCGGCAAAACAAGAGCTAGATAAACTGCAGTTACTGAAAAGTGATGCGCCGCTAACCGCCGATGATATTATCGGCGCGGTCTCAGATAACTCTCGCTACGATGTATTCGCGCTGGTAGATGCTTTCATACTCGGCCAAACCGAGCGCAGCCTGAAAATACTGCAAGTTTTAAAACACGAGGGCGTCGAAGCCAGCATCATCTTGTGGGCAATCAGCAGAGAAATACGCTTGCTGCACAGCATTAAATCCGGCATCGACCAAGGCGCTAGCTATGAATCTTTATGCACTAAGCACCGCGTGTGGGGAAAAAAGAAACAGAGTTTAAAGCAAGCGGCCATCAAACAGGATTTTCCCGCTTTAGAAGACATGCTCCGCCAGTGCGCCACTGCCGATAAAATAATTAAAGGCATGCAAGCGGGAGACTATTGGTTATTAATCACCGATATGATTTTGACGCTCTCGGGAACCCGCTTAAAACTAACTGCAAGCTGAGCCACAACACCACTCAGCTTACAGTAGTTATCAAGAGCGCAACCGAGCTACTCGCGCAACATTCTACGCAATACTTTACCTACATTAGATTTAGGCAGCTCATCGACAAACACCACTTCTTTAGGTACTTTGTAATTAGCCATTTCAGTTTTGCAGAAACGACGTAACTCCTCTGCATCTAAGCTGCTATCACTGGCTACCACAAACAATTTTACTCGCTCACCGCTCGTCGCATGTTCAACCCCGACCGCCGCACACTCCAGCACTTTCGGATGCAGAGAAGCGACATCTTCAACCTCATTTGGATAGACGTTAAACCCAGAGACTATGATCAAATCTTTGGCGCGATCGACGATACTTAACCGACCCTCTTGATCAGCTACCGCAATATCTCCGGTCTTAAAATAGCCATCTTCGGTAAACACAGTCTCAGTTTCGCCCTGCTGATTCCAGTAGCCCTGCATTACTTGCGGGCCCAGCACGCATAACTCTCCAGCCTCACCAACCGCCACATCATTATTGTCAGCATCTATAATCCGAACCTTGGTCTCTTTGACTGGAAAGCCAATACTGCCGATACTAACCCCTTTAACCGGGTTGACGGCCACAATCGGCGAGGTCTCGGTCAAACCGTAGCCTTCCATTATTTCTGTGCCGGTGGTTTTATGCCAAAGCTCAGCGCAATCGTGAGTGAGAGCCATCCCCCCCGATATTGTTAAGCAAAAATGACCAAAGTCTAACTGCTGAAAAGACGGTTGATTGCACAGTGCCACAAATAAAGTATTCAGCCCCAAGAAACTAGTAAATTTCAAGCCGGAAAGCTCTTTGACAAAGCTTTTCATGTCCCGTGGATTGGCAATTAAAACGCTGGTTCCACCGGACTCCAATACAATCAATGAAATAGTGAAAGCGTAAATATGATAGAGCGGCAGAGGAGCGATCACCACATCTTTCCAGGTGGCCGGCGCTTGGTTGATCACCTCTTTGGCCTGCAACATATTCGCCACTAAGTTACCGTGCGTTAGCATCACCCCTTTCGACACTCCAGTGGTGCCTCCGGTGTATTGCAGCACCGCTACGTCTTGAGCGGTTTTGCGCATAGCTACTGGCTTCTTACCTTTACTAGCGAGCATCACATCGCGTAATTTAACCGCATTAGGTATGGAAAACAGCGGAATCATTTTCTTGAGATACTTAACCACGAAATTAATCACTAAGCGTGGAAAAAACCCATGAAAATCAGCCAGATTGGTAGTGATAACATGTTTTATTTGGGTTTTACTAAGGATCTTTTCAACACTGCTAGCCACCCCTTCGTACACCACTAAAGCTTTGACTCCCGCATCGTTAAACTGGTGTTCTAGCTCTCTGGGAGCATATAGAGGATTGGTATTAACCACGATTAACCCAGCGCGAAGCGCGCCGACCAATGTCACCGGATACTGTAATATATTGGGCAGCTGAATAGCGATCCGATCCCCGGCCTGCAGGTCGGTATTATTTTGCAAGTAGTGGGCGAATGCATCCGCTAGCCGGTCTAGTTCAGCAAAGGTAATACTATGCCCGAAACTGCGAAACGCCTCCCGATCTTTATACTTTGCACAAGACTGTGCAAACACATCTAAGACCGACTCGTAACCACTAGCATTTAGTGAATCAGGTATCCAAGAGCCTCGTTCAAATTGATCCATATATCACTCCCTGATATTAAAAAATCATTCTTATTGTTGAATTTAGCATCGACAATCCCGGCAGACTATTCATTGGCATTTGCAAATAAGCTGGCCAGTGCCGGAGCGAGGGTAAGATCGCCCTCGGCGACAATACTACCCTCCATAAATGCTGGCATGGCATCTGCTTGACCGGCGATAATTTCGACAATTAAGTCACTACTCAGCGTTAGCACGATATCCGGTGCAGCATGTACTCCGCTCTTAAAACTACAACTTGCATCTTTAATTTCACAGCTAAATGCCTGCTGATCAGATAAGTTATATTGAAACACTGCCTCAATATTTTCAGCGGCTTGCGCATTGAAGCGCTGCTGCATTTGTTGGAACAAATCTTCTAAATCTAACATCTATTTTCCTTAACCTAACAAATTAAACGGATACTAGTGAATTAATAGCACATTACAAATACAAAGCATATAAGAAGCAGCCGCTAGGAGCTTGACCGAGAATAGACTAGTTTACTGTGACCAGGCCTGCTCAGTTAAAATCAGCGTTCCATTTGGTTAAATAACCGGTTATTAGCGGTAAATAACCGCTGATTATAAGTGCAGCGCCGTGGTGCTACGACCGCCCGATTGCTAATACCTGAATCCGTGACTTCAAAGTGAATACAGAGTGTAAGATATTGGTGCTACGGTGGAATTGAAAAATCTTAGCTGCAAGCTCATATGCGTCCTGCATTCGCTAAATAAATGCATCCATGCATAAAACCCGTAGGTTCAGTGGGTATTTTTCTAACCGCTGTAGAATCAATAGCTTGCGACATGTGGCGCAATAAAGTCACTGATTCAGGTAATAGTGAGCGCCACCACCTTCTGGCATTATACAACAGCCGCGATTTGAGTAAAAACATTCCGCTTCAATCACCACTGCTAAGTTTAACGCAGTTATTTGTGCTCCCTTCCGTTTATCGATTTATTCACTGGATTGATTAGCGTAAAATATCGGTCTGAATAATACTGGCAACACTCAGTCTAAACAGTACTCATGTAGAAACAGCGCTCCACTGCGGATGCATCCCTAGCTACGATCCCGTTTCTGGATAAACACTAAATAGACCAGTTCGTTTGTCGCCCAATAACCTTCACTTCTCGGCAGTCATTTTTTACTATGAATCAACCATTGGCACCTCTTGAAAAAATTCAGTTTTCGACAGTAGTAGTGATTGGCTATGTGTGGCCGGAACCTAATTCATCTGCTGCGGGCTCGCGCATGTTGCAATTATTGGAGTTTTTTAAGCACTGCTCTCGCCAAGTTATCTTTGCCAGCCCAGCGCTGCTAGGTGAACATCGCGTCAACCTTGCCGACTACGACATTCAAGAGCAGAGTATCCGTTTAAACTGCACTAGCTTTGATGACTGGATCAACAGCATTCAGCCAGAGCTAGTGCTGTTTGATCGATTTATGATGGAGGAGCAATTTGCCTGGCGAGTAGAGCAACAATGCCCTCAATGCATCCGCGTTTTAGACACCGAAGATTTACACAGCTTGCGCGAGGCCCGACATAAACAGCTGAAATCCGCCATCGCCCAAGGACATGAGAACGACGCAGAATTTAATCGACCCGCAAAGCTATACTCAAATATGAGTTCGCTAGATATATGCCAGCGTGAAATGGCCGCTATTTATCGCTGCGACTTAAGTTTAATGATTTCTGATTTTGAAATAAAGTTGTTACAAGAACAATTTAAGATCCCCGCTGCGCTACTACTGCATTTGCCCTTTATGCTGTCAGCTGTGGCGAGTGAGCACTCGATTAACCCCTTTGCCAAACGCCAGCACTTTGTCACTATAGGCAACTTCAGACACGCGCCTAATTGGGACTCAACGCTGTGGCTTAAACAGAGTATTTGGCCGAAAGTTCGCGCCTTAATGCCCAGTGCGCAACTGCATATTTACGGCGCATATCCCGCCAAGAAAGTCACTGATCTACACAACCCCAAGCAGGGGTTTTATGTTCAGGGCTGGGCTAAGGATGCCATTCAAGTATTGCGTGATGCGCGCGTTTGCCTCTCGCCACTTAGATTCGGCGCGGGCATTAAAGGAAAGTTTAGCGACGCGATGCTCGCTGCCACCCCGAGCATCACCACCGATGTCGGGGCCGAGGCTATGACTGGCGCACACCCTTGGCCCGGCTGCATTGCCAATTCAAGTGAGGAGCTTGCCGCACAAGCAGTTGCTCTTTATCATTCGGAAGCTCGCTGGACCACAGCGGCTAATCAAGGGGCTATTATCCTCAAAGATTGCTATGATAAGCAGACTTTGCAGGAGCGACTAAGCGATGCATTATCGCACTTAAAAACCCATTTAACGCAATTGCGAACTGCCAATTTCACCGGCACCATGTTGCGTCATCATCACCACCAAAGCACTAAGTACATGGCGCAATGGATCGCTGCCAAAAACCAACGCTAATGAATGTAAAACCTTAGCTAATACCTGAATCAGTGACTGCACTGCAGCACATAGCGCAAGCTCTGGATTGACTTTGAAGCCACGGATTCAGGTAATAGTCTTTTGCCCAATACCACAATTTAACTATTCGGCTTAGACTATTTTTTAAGGTTGGTTAAGATTCATTATTTCAATTATCACCATTTCGCTTTACATAAAAAGACAGAACACAGGCTACAGCATGAATATTGAAGAATTTGTACCAGGGCAACGCTGGATCAGCAACACCGAATCTGAGTTGGGTTTAGGCATTATTGTAACCAGCGAAAACCGCCGCATTGATGTGAGCTTTCCCGCGGTCGCAGAGCGCAGAACTTACGCTGCAGATAACGCTCCGCTGAGCCGGGTAATCTACAACGTCGGCGAAGAAATCTCGGCACAAAACGACGAGATTTACACTATTATCGAGCGCATCGAAAGTCAGGGCTGTTTTATTTACCGCTGTCACAACGCAGCGGGGGAAGAAATTTCCCTCGACGAAATTGAACTCGATAGCTTTGTACACTTCAGCAAGCCGCAAGATCGATTGTTTGCCGGTCAAATTGACAAGTTAAAATCATTTAAGCTCAGAGTAGAAACACTCTCCCACCAGCATCGCCATCAACAGTCGGGGGTTTGTGGTCTACTCGGCCCCAGAGTACAACCTCTGCCACACCAGTTTTATATCGCCCAGCAAGTAGCCAATCGACATGCCCCTAGAGTGCTGTTAGCAGACGAGGTAGGTTTGGGAAAAACCGTTGAGGCCGGGCTTATTTTACACCAGCAATTGATCACCGGTCGCGCCGAGCGGATTCTTATTATCGTACCTGACTCCCTGGTCCATCAATGGCTGGTAGAAATGCTGCGCCGTTTTAATTTGATGTATACAATTTTAGATGAAAACCGCTGTCTTGGCATTGAAGAAAAAACCCCGGATATCGATTTAGATCTATTAGATTCAGATGTTATCCCCGCTGAAATGCTCGAGATAAACCCCTTTGAAAGCTCGCAGTTAATTCTCTGCTCGCTAGATTTCCTCGCGCAAAATCCGCACCGAGTAGAGCAAGCTGAAGCGGCGCGCTGGGATTTACTAATTGTTGACGAAGCCCATCATTTAGAGTGGAGTGAAACGCAGCCGAGTACTGAATACCAGTTAATCGAAACCTTAGCAAAACGCACCGCCGGCTTGTTATTACTAACCGCGACACCGGAGCAACTGGGTGTTGAAGGCCACTTTGCCCGGCTTCGTTTACTAGATCCCGATCGCTATTACGACTTTAAAAAATTCCAGCAAGAAGAACAAGACTACCAGCCACTCAGTACTTTTATTGACGCTCTACTAGCAGAGAATGCCACTGCTGAATTAGTCGCCGGCAAGTTTGATACACAGCTGCAACAGTACTTGTCAGAACAGCAATTTAGCCAAGTAAAACAGACCTTAACCGACTCAGACTCAAATTCAAATTCAAATTCAAATTCAAATTCAAATTCAGCTTCAAGCACTGTTTTGATCGCAGAAATTATCGAGCAGCTACTGGATCAGCACGGCACTGGCCGCGTACTCTTTCGCAATACTCGCGCCGCCATTTCTGGATTTCCCGAGCGTGAATTACACGCTCATCCCCTCGCCAAACCTGAGTTATATGACGCGATTGCCACCGAGGTATCGGTGCAAGAAAAGCTCCAGCCTGAACTGATCATGGGCCACGATTGGCTGTATGCAGACCCGAGAGTTAACTGGCTGATTGATTGGTTAAAGCAACACCGCTATGAGAAAATTTTACTGATTTGCGCCAATGCTGAAACCGCTATATCCCTAGAGGACCACCTGCGGTTACGGGAGGGTGTCAGATCAGCGTCATTCCATGAGGGCATGTCCTTAATCAACCGCGACCGAGCAGCGGCTTATTTTGCCAACCTCGAAGATAATGCGCAAATATTAATCTGCTCAGAAATTGGTAGCGAGGGCCGAAACTTCCAATTTGCCAGTAAAATTGTACTGTTCGACCTACCACTTAATCCCGACTTGCTGGAACAGCGCATTGGCCGCCTGGACCGTATCGGTCAAGAGAACAATGTACAAATTCATGTTCCCTATTATCAAAACAGCGCCCAAAAAGTACTTTTGGACTGGTACCACTTAGGCTGTAACGCCTTTGAAAACAGCTGTTCTATCGGCATGCAGTTATTCAATATGCATCAGAAATCACTATTGCATGCCTTCAATTGTAGAGATGCACAAGAAGTGCAAACGCTGGTTGAGCAAACAGCTGCCGACCGTCTAGCGCTAGAGGAAAAACTTCATCAGGGCCGCGACAAAATGCTCGAACTGAACTCTTGCCGCCCGGTCGCTGCACAACAAATTTTAGACCAGGTCGAAGACGCAAGCAGCCCGCAAATGCTGGCTAAATACATAGAGCGGCTCTGTGATTATTTCGGGGTGGATGTCCAACCGTATGACGCCTACAGTTTCACATTACAACCTGGAGACCACATGCGAACTCACCACTTCCCCGGCTTAGGCGAAGATGGTATTACCACCACTTGGGATAAAGATCACGCGCTATCAAGAGACGATCTGCAATTTTTATCTTGGGAACACCCACTAGTGCTGGGCGCAATGGACATGATGCTGAGCGGAGACTACGGCAACACTGCTTTTTGCACCATCAAGCTGCCCCCCTTAAAAGAGGGCTCGCTACTGATTGAGGCGATCTTTACTCCACACTGTGCGGCACCAAAATCGCTACAGCTTAACCGCTACATAGAACAGGGAATGCAGCGCTTTCTGCTGGACTCTAATGACACTGACTTAAGCGCGATTATCAGCGGTGAAAATATCGACACCCTGGCACAGCGAGTACCCAATAAAAGCGCACAAAACTTAATTAAACATGCCAGAGAGCAGATAGAACAGCAAATTGCCAAAGTGGAAGTATTAGCCAAGAATCAGCAACCGCAGATGATTGCTAAGGCACTGGCCAACATCGACAGCCACATGCTGGTAGAGATATCTCGCCTGCAAGCTCTGGCCGAAGTTAACCCGAACATCCGCGCAGCGGAGGTCGAACATCAACGACAAGTACTAGGCTCGCTAAAAGACTACGCATCCAGCTTGCAACTAAAACTCGAAGCTATACGGATAATTATCGTCACCGCTTAATCCCCCACCACCTCACAGTGCAAGCTGTGGGGTATTATTTTCTGCGACAAGCTATTCGGCCAAGATTAAAAATCTTCTTCTATGCACACCTCAATATACATTTTAAGCTCTGCACTTAACGCTACTGAATAAGTTAAAGCACTTGTTTTTGCGACTAGTCTCGCCCCCGAAATCCACTGATTTGCGTGAGTTGTTTAAATATAATGTTACTATCGATTTAATCAAAATAAAAAACATACTGGGAGAAATATGAAAATTGCACTCTCAAGGCTTAAAGCAGTAGAACTAGAGTCTGCTTTTGAAATATTTAAAACATATATGAAGCCTATTATTGAGGATGCCTTTGGATGGGACGATATTTTTCAAAAAAATGGCTTTCAGGGGCGATTAGAGCCTGAATGGTTTAGTTGGATTTTATTTAACGAAGAGAAAGTTGGACTGTTGTGTAGCCGGCTCAAGGAAGATAGTCTGCATATACATTTACTAATTATATTTACTCAAGTTCAAAAGCAAGGTTTAGCGACTTTAGTGACCAACAAACTCAGAACAGAAGCACATAACCAGCAATTACCTTTAACATTAAGCTGTTTCAAAAATAACCAACCCGCTTTGAACTTGTATAAAAAACTTGGTTATACCGTTAATTCAGAGGATGAATTTTTTTATGAATTCATTAGTACAGTCAAATTAACAGTAGTATGATTTTCTTAGTCTTCGGCTGTTACGCTGGCTTTCAGGCCACTCATTCCTAGCTCTTTTCCAGCCGTAACATGTGCTTAGCGTTATTTGTACTTTTGACTTTTGACCTTAGAGGTTTAAATGGATATTTTGATTGAGCAAGAAATAGCGTTGCATAGCTACCAAGTGCGACAGAATCGCTCGATGGTGGCCCGCTTGCTCCATCCAAGTTTCAAAGAGGTAGGAAAATCAGGTAGCAGCTACGATTTTCAAAATATCGTAGCAATGATGGAGGCTGAGCAGCCGGCAGACGGTCATATTCACGCTCAAGATTTTGAGTGCATTCAATTGTCTCAGTCGGTATATTTACTGTTGTACAAATCAGTATGGATAGATAGCAATGGTGGCAAAAGCCGCTTTGCCAAGCGCTCCTCCATTTGGGCGCTTACAGGTGAAGAGTGGC
The DNA here is from genome assembly GCA_000416275.1 of Osedax symbiont Rs1. Classification (GTDB taxonomy): domain Bacteria; phylum Pseudomonadota; class Gammaproteobacteria; order Pseudomonadales; family Balneatricaceae; genus Rs1. Next base: position 16,368 of record ASZJ01000193.1, on the reverse strand, counting down.
GAATGAAATACCATCAAGGTACACCTTGCGCAGAGTTTGAACTTTAGCCTCCTTTTCAGATGACGGATTCGCATTCAGTTAATGAAAATCTTCAATGAGTACGAGCATACACGATCAAGCTGTCTCGTTTTTTAAAAAACTAACGCCAACTTACACGCCATCCTTAATCCGCGGCTCCACTGCAACCCATAGCGCCAGCTCTTGATTCACTTTAAAGCCACGGATTCAGGTTTTAGTTAGATAACGAACAAATCCATAAATTCGTTGACTGAGGTCGCCTCCAATTTTTGCTGATCTTTACAGAGCGCATAGATAGCTGCACAACGCTTTATCGGAAAACGAGTTTTCAAATTAGAGCGGAATTTCTTTTCCAATAACGGAATGCCCTCGGCGCGACGACGGCGATGTCCGACCGGATATTCAACCACCACTTCCTCGGTATAAGTACCGTCTTTAAAAAATATCTGCAGAGCATTAGCAATGGAGCGCTTCTCTGGATTGTAATAGTCGTCACAGAATTGCGGCACTTCTTCAATCTGCATTTTGTCGCGTAATTCATCTATGATTGGATTATCATTATGGAAGGAATCTTCATAATTCTCGGCCACTAAATCACCAAATATTAAAGGCACTGCGGTCATATACTGAAGGCAGTGATCCCTATCAGCCGGATTAGCGAGTGGTCCAACCTTAGAGATAATACGCACCGCTGAGTCATGAGTGCGAATTACTATTTTCTCTATATCATCTAGTCTATCGCGAACCATTGGATGCAGAGTTACGGCGGCTTCACAAGCCGTTTGCGCGTGAAACTCAGCGGGAAAGGATATTTTGAAGAGTACGTTTTCCATCACATAAGTACCGTAAGCTTGCGGAAAACTAAATTCTCGTTTGCTGGCGTCTTTTAACTGTTGATCGACCACTGTTTTACTAAACAGCACATCGTAAAACCCCCACTGTTTTGCACTCAGCACCCCGGGGATTCCCATTTCACCACGCATTGAAATATCCGCAAGACGCACAGCTCGTGAACTCGCATCACCCGCAGCCCAAGACTTTCGCGAGCCGGCATTCGGCGCGTGCCGATAAGTACGTAGTGCTGAACCATCTACCCAAGCTTGTGAGATCGCAGCCATAATCACATCGCGATCACCGCCCATAATTTTAGTCACAACCGCCACCGAAGCGACACGTACTAACAGTACATGACAGAGTCCGACCCGATTAAATGAATTTTCTAAGGCGATCACCCCCTGAATTTCATGCGCCATTATGATTGATTCTAGTACTTCTCTCATTTTTAGCGGCTGTTTTCCCTGAGAGATACGCACCTGAGATAAATGATCGGCGACCGCCAATATTCCCGCTAAGTTATCGGAAGGGTGTCCCCATTCAGCCGCCAGCCAGGTATCGTTATAATCCAACCAGCGGATAATACAACCTATATCCCAGGCAGCTTTCACGGGGTCTAAAACAAAACTAGTTCCGGGAACTCGGGCACCATTGGGAACTTGGGTACCTATAACTATCGGCCCTAAAAGTTTGCTACACTCGGGAAACTTCAACGATAACAAGCCGCAGCCTAACGTATCCATTAAACAATTACGGGCAGTATCCAAGGCCTCAGGGGACTTTATTTCATAATTAATAACGTAATCGGCAATATCTTGAATGACCTGATCATAATCAGGCCGTTGATTTGTATCTACGTTTACACTCATGGGCTAAATCTCTAAGTTAGTTTTTTGTTTAAACGACTTAATTATGTGAAACCGCTTACTAAAACTTTGATTTTAAACACTAATATTTTTTAGAAAACATTAGTAAGAATCGGATTGAAATTCTCTGATTTCATTACCTGCTCTACAAGGTTCTTGCCATAAATGTACATACAATGTGAATACTTCTTTTAAATCAGTGGCTTGTTTGTGATATCCACATAAAAGTCACTGTTCCAAGTCTATATTAAACTATTGTTTTGGAATAAAAAACTAATTTCATACCTGAGCCTCTGACTTGAATCCGTGACTTCAAAGTGAATACAGAGTGTAAGATATTGGTTTTACAGTGAAATTGAAAAGTTATAGCTTCAGTGGCTATTTTTCTAACCACTGTAGAATCAAAAAATTGCGCTAAGGCCTGCCTGGAAAAAGCTGGTTCAGATTATATAAATGTTCATCGAATTAAAGCGTTATCCCTAACAGCATATTTATGTGATAAAAAAAACAAATCACTTCAACTAAAAAGTAGTTGATATTATCAAAACGACAACAAACACCACTTGCCATAGAATCAAATCTATCCTTTAAAAATCACCGATATATAATTTAATTGCAAACGCAACTAAATTCAACTGTTTGTTTATATGGGATTTTTTTTATTTTATTATATAATTTTTTATATTTTAATGAATTATTTCTTGAAAAAATTTAAAAAATAGTGTCTATTAGATGCATAGAATAAATCATAGTTATTAACCAAGGACTTTTTGATACTTTAGCTAATAATTAAATTTAATAAAAAATTAATTATTATTTATTAACTATATTACCCGTTGATAAATTTAATTCGATGACTCATAAACTGGATAACATGAACAATAATAAAAACATTTTGGCAAAACTTATAAGTTTTGATACCGTTTCACGTCACTCTAATCTGGCCTTGATCGATTATGTGCAAAATTACCTTACCGATTTAGGTATTGCAAGCAAACTAGTGCCAAATTCCGACAAAAGTAAGACCAATTTATACGCGACTATTGGCCCCAATGTTGCCGGGGGAATTATTTTATCTGGGCACACTGATGTAGTTCCTGTCGATGGCCAAGATTGGGATACGGATCCTTTCACTCTAGTAGAAAAAGCAGGCAGGTACTACGGCCGTGGCAGCTGCGACATGAAAGGCTTCTTGGCCATTTGCCTAGCGGCAGTCCCCTCAATGCTCGCGGCAGATTTGCAGCGCCCCATCCACTTATGTTTTTCTTATGATGAAGAGGTAGGTTGCATAGGCGCGATTGACTTAGTATCGGAAATCGCCGCTAACTTACCCGCGGTCGATGCCGTTTTTGTCGGTGAGCCGACATCCATGCAAGTAGCTAATTTACACAAGAGCGTCACTTCCTTAACTACCAAGATAACCGGGGTAGAAGCGCATTCCAGTAAATTAAATTTAGGGGTCAGCGCCAATTTTGCAGCGGCAAAGTTAATTACTTTTTTAAGTGAGGCACTGGATGAATTTAAAGCCAATCCGCAAACCGACATCGCTAGTTTAGAGCCCAATTACAGCACCTTAAACATCGGTACGCTACAGGGCGGGACCGCCAATAACATTATCCCTAAGCACTGTGAATTTTCATTAGATTTACGCAGTGTCCCCAAAGATGACCCACACACTTGCATCCACAGCTACCGTCAATTTGGCGAGGAAGTCGAACGACAGATGCAGGCCGAAAATCCACTCTGTAAAGTTCTGATTGAAGATAGATCATCCATCCCAGGCTTAGCTCCAGAGGAGAATGGCCTAGCGGAGTCGCTGGCGCTTGAGTGGTCAGACAACCAGCAGGCAATCGCCGTCGCGTACGGCACCGAGGCGGGACTGTTCCAAAATGCCGGTTACTCAACCATCGTTTGCGGCCCCGGATCTATTGATCAAGCTCATAAACCCAACGAGTATATAGAGATCGCACAAATAGAAAAATGTGCGCGCTTTGTCGAGCAACTCATTCAACATTTATCAAAATAACAATAACTAGCACAATGCTAATCAAAGGAGCTATATCCATGTCAATGATAAAAAAAATTCTGACAACAAGTGTCATGACAGGCATGATTTTAGGGGCCGGCGCGGTGTCGGCAAACACGCTCAAATTCGCCTTTCAAGGGGATGCACAAAGCTTTGACCCACACGGTTTAAATGAAACTTTCACTTTAGGTTTTCTCAGTAACGTTTATGAAGGCCTAACTATGTTGGATAAGGACATCAAGGTGGTGCCTGGTCTAGCGACTAGCTGGGAAGTCACCTCCCCAACCACTATTGTCTTTAAACTGCGTCCCGGGGTTAAATTTCACAACGGTAATAGCTTTAATGCAGATGACGTGATTTTCTCATGGCAGCGTACCTTATCTGAAGGCAGTGATCAGAAAGTGCGAGGTATGATGGTTAAAGAGATCAAAAAAATTGATGATCTAACCATTGAAGTACATACCGATGGCCCCCAGCCATTGATGCCAAGTGAGTGGGCTTGGATCTTTATGATGGATAAAGAGTGGGCTGAGGAACACGGGGCAGTCAATGCCGCTAACGTCAAAGAGAAGAATGCTAACGGCTATTCCCTAAACCATGCCAATGGTACGGGCCCCTTCGAAGTCGTTAGCCGTCAGCCTGATGTTAAAACAGTTTTCAAGCGCAGTGCCAATCACTGGAATAAAATCAATACTAATATCACCGATATTATCTTTACCCCGGTAAAACAGGCGGCGACTCGTACTGCAGCACTGATCTCCGGTGAGCTCGACATGGTTTATCCAATTCCCGTACAAGATTGGAAGCGCCTTGATAGTGAAGAGGGAGTCTCTGCCATTCGCGGCCCGGAAGCCCGTACTATCTTTTTGGGCATGGACCAATCTCGCGATGAGTTACTCTACTCAAATATCAAAGGTAAAAACCCGCTAAAAGATATCCGGGTCCGCAAGGCGATGGCACACGCACTACATCTTGAGCTGATCAAGAAGAAAATAATGCGCGGCGCCTCAACTCCAACTGGCCTGATGATTGCACCGCAAGTTAATGGCTTTAATTCCGAGTACAATACTCCCTACAAATATGACCCTGCTATGAGTAAAAAATTGTTGGCAGAAGCGGGTTACCCGGATGGTTTTGAAATCACTATCGACTGCCCGAATAACCGCTATGTCAACGATGAAAAGATCTGTCAGGCAGTGGCCTCGATGATGGCCAAAGTCGGTATCAAGATGAAAGTTTTAGCGCAGCCTAAGTCTAAATATTTCGGCAAGATACTGGCGCAGAACAACTACGATACTTCTATGTATCTACTGGGTTGGACTCCGGGATCGATGGACGTGCACAACGTATTATTGGGTTTGATTTCCTGCCAGAACAAAGAGACCAAAGCGGGTCTGTTCAATTTAGGCAATTACTGTAATAAGCGAGTTGATGAATTACAAAAATTAGTCGGTGTCGAAACTGATCCCGTTAAGCGCCAGGCGTACATCGATGAAGCGATGAAAATTGTTAAAGATGAAGTGGGTTACCTGCCGCTTCACCAACAGCCTCTATCTTGGGGTGTTAACGACAAATTCCAGATAAATCAACGTGCCGATAACGTTTTTGACTTCCGCTATGTCGTCAAAAAATAAGTAAACATCTCCACCCAGCGGCCGGTTTTCAGCGGCCGCTTCTATTTAATCTACACCCCACTGTATTATCAAACCTGTAGACTTAAAGGATAAGTTTCATGTTTTCTTTTCTTATTAATAGGCTATTGCAGAGCATAGTTGTGCTCATTGCAGTCGCACTCATTGCCTTTTCACTGTTTAAATTTGTCGGCGACCCGATCAACAACATGGTCGGTCAGGACACCACATTGCAGGAGCGAGAAGAGCTGCGCGAACGGCTCGGCCTCAACGATCCGTTCCACCTGCAATTTTATCATTTCATTAAAAATGCCGTGGTCGGTGATTTTGGCATCAGCTATCGTCACAAAGTTCCTGTCAGTGATCTGATTGCCGAGCGAGCCCCTGCCACCTTAGAGCTATCGATCATCTCGGCGCTACTGTCGGTGTTTATTGGTATCCCGATGGGGGTCTATACCGCCATTCATCGGCGCGGCTTTATCTCCCGCTCTTTTATGAGCTTATCTCTGGTCGGCATTTCCCTACCGACCTTTTTAATCGGTATCCTCTTTATCTTCCTGTTTGGGGTAATCTTGCGCTGGCTACCCACCTTTGGTCGCGGCGAAGTTGTCAGCATCGGTTGGTGGACGACCGGCTTGTTAACTTGGTCGGGGATTAAATCGTTGATCCTACCTTCGATCACTTTGGCGCTATTTCAAATGACCTTGATTATGCGTTTAGTGCGCACCGAAATGCTTGAGGTGCTGTGCACTGACTACATCAAATTTGCCCGAGCTCGCGGTTTATCTGAGCAGGCAATCAACTTTGGCCACGCGCTAAAAAACACCTTGATTCCGGTGATCACCATTATTGGCTTACAACTTGGCTTGGTAATGGCCTTCGCCATTATTACCGAAACCGTCTTCCAGTGGCCCGGTATGGGGATGCTGTTTATTCAGTCGATAGAGGAAGTGGATGTACCGGTAATGGCCGCCTATCTAATGATGATCTCAGTGATATTTGTCAGCATTAATTTACTAGTAGATATTCTCTACGCTTATATTGATCCGCGCCTAACCATCGATGGAGGTTCTAAGCATGGCTGATTCCTATAGCAAAAAAAGTAATTCTAAGCTCAAGCAGTTTTTTGCTGGAGATCTCTGGTATGACTTCCACCACTCGCCGGTGGCACTGCTGTCATTTAGTATTAGTGTGCTCTGCCTACTGCTGGCACTGACCGCCCAGCTTATCGCCCCCTTTGATATTTTTGATCTGGCGGCAATCGACCTGATGGATGCGGATTTACCGCCCCCTTGGGCGGGAGAGGAAGGCGACAGCCGCTTCTTTTTGGGCACCGATGATCAGGGACGAGATATCTGGTCCGGAATCTTGTACGGTGCGCAAATTTCGATCTTTGTCGGTTTCACTTCGGTGATAATCTCCGCCATTATCGGTATTGCTCTCGGCTTGTTAGCCGGCTACAAAGGCGGTCGCATTGACAGCTTTATCATGCGCGTTGCCGACATCCAACTGTCTTTTCCAGCGATCTTAATCGCGCTGTTGATCGATGGTGTGATGCGCGGGTTACTGCCGCGAGAAATGCACGATGAACTCGCCGTCTACGTACTAATTTTTGCCATTTCTATCTCGGGTTGGGTGCAGTATGCACGGACGATTCGCGGTTCAGTGATGGTGGAAAAGAACAAAGAGTATGTGCAGGCCGGTCAAGTGATTGGCTTGCCATCGCACATTATTGCGCTGCGCCATATTCTACCTAATGTACTAAATCCGATTTTCGTAATCGGCACTATTCACTTAGCTTCCGCCATCATTACCGAGGCCACCTTGAGCTATCTTGGAGTGGGCATGTCACCGACCACCCCGTCGCTGGGAACGCTGATTAGAATTGGCAATGAGTACTTACTGTCTGGAGAGTGGTGGATCACCTTATTCCCGGGGGCGGCACTCGTCATCTTGGTACTTTCAGTTAATATATTTGGCGATTGGCTGCGCGATGCGCTCAATCCAAAACTGCGCTAGGGATACAACAATGACATTACTAGAAGCAAAAAATATTTCGATCGGATTCCCCAGCCGCCACGGCATGTTCGTCGCCGTAAAAGACGTCAGTTTTAATGTCCAGCCGGGTGAGATCCTCGGTGTGGTTGGCGAGAGTGGCGCGGGGAAATCTACAGTAGGCAACGCGATAATTGCACTGCTGGAACCCCCGGGAGAGATCATTGCCGGCGAAGTCTGGTTTAAAGGCAAGCGCATCGACAACCTTCCTGAGGAAGAGAAACGCAGCATGCGCGGTCGTCATATTGGGATGATATTTCAAGACCCACAAACCTCCCTAGACCCGCTAAAAACCATCAAACAACAGCTGGTAGAAACCATTGATGTGCACTTGCGCTTGGGCCGTAAAGGCTCGGAGAAGAGAGCTATCGAGCTGCTGGAAAAGGTCGGAATTCCCGATCCAGAGCTGCGGATCAATCACTACCCGCATCAATTTTCCGGCGGTATGCGCCAGCGGGTGGTCATCGCCTTGGCGCTCTGTGGAGAGCCGGAACTTATTATTGCCGACGAGCCCACCACTGCGTTAGATGTCTCAGTGCAAAAGCAAATTTTAGATTTGATGCGTAAGCTCTGTATTGAAACCAACGTTGGGATGATTTTAGTCACTCACGACATGGGAGTAATTGCCGAAGTAACCGATCGCGTCGCCGTCATGTACAACAGTAAATTGATGGAAATTGGCCCCACTTCGCAAATTCTTAGCAACCCGCAACACGAGTATACCAAAAGCCTAATCAGCGCCATTCCGCGCCCCGACAAACGTATCGATCGCTTCCCTCTGGTCAGTTATATCGAGCAAATTATCGAGCCAGAACAGGCGTTCAATATCAAAGAACACTGGTTGGGACAGGCACAAGAGTATACGATGCCGGTCGCCGATGACGGTACTATTTTGCAGGTCAAGGATCTGTGCATGCGCTTTCAAATCAGCAATTCACTGTTTAAAAGTAAGCGCCGTTATCTAGACGCAGTTAAAGGGGCAAATTTTACGATCAAAGAGGGTGAAACCTTTGGTATCGTCGGTGAAAGTGGCAGCGGAAAATCGACCATCGCCCGTATGGTGACCGGTCTCTATACACCGTATTCAGGTTCAGTGAACTTTTTAGGTAAAGAGATCAGTGCAATCAACCACACGCCTGAAGTACTGGCCTATCGCAGACAAATGCAAATGGTCTTCCAGGACCCCTTCTCCTCACTCAACTCGAGAATGCGCGTAATGAGCATAGTGGCGGAACCTATCATGTTCCATAAACTGGCACAGAGCAGAGAGGAGGCCGAGCAAATTGTCCTAGATTTATTAAAACTTGTCGGTATGTCTGACGACGCGTACGCTAAATACCCGCACCAATTTTCTGGAGGCCAACGTCAGCGGATCTCGATCGCCAGAGCACTGGCCACTCGACCGCGCTTTTTGATCTGCGACGAGCCAACCAGCGCACTTGACGTATCAGTGCAGGCGCAAATATTAAATTTACTCAAAGATCTACAGCAGGAACTGAACCTAAGCATGCTATTTATTAGCCATGACTTACCGGTTATTCGACAGATGTGTGATCGGGTGGCAGTGATGCAGTTCGGCGCAATACTGGAGCAGGCTGATACCGAACAGCTGTTTCAAAATCCACAGCATCAATACACCCAGCACTTGTTAAGCTTAATGCCTAAACTCGATATGTTACCTGGGAGGGGTTTATCATGAGTCACCAAATTTTACTCAGAAACGCGCGCATTTTTAATGGCAAAAAAATGCTTGAAGAGAGCCTTTCAGTATTGATTGAGGGCTCGATGATAAGCACCATCGCCCCCGATCAACACTTCGCTGACTATCGTGGAGAGCAGTACAATCTAAGTGGTAAAACCTTGCTGCCAGGATTGATCGACTGCCATGTGCACTTATGCTACACCGCCTCGGGAGACCCGAGTGCCGACGGTCATAAAATGGGCCACTCACAGCTGACACTGACCGCGTTGAAGAACGCTCAGGCCACCCTGCGCGGTGGCGTAACCGCCGTCAGGGATTGCGGAGGCCGAGACTACATGGAGTTCGGCGTCCGGGATGCAATCAATAAAGGCGAGTTCGAAGGACCGACTATTTACGCCTCGGGAAAAATAATCTGCATGACCGGCGGCCATGGCCACTCCCACGGGCGCATCGCCGATGGTGTCGAAGATGTGCGCAAAGCGGTGCGCGAACAAATTCACGCCGGCTGTGACTTAGTTAAAATAATGGCCACCGGTGGAGTTATGACTCCGGGAGTCAACCCGGAAGATGCTCACTACAGCGCTGAAGAAATGGCATCCGGGGTACATGAAGCAAAGCGCTTCAATCGTCGCACCGCCAGTCACGCCCAAGGCACTGAAGGGATCTTAAATGCGATTAACGCCGGCATCGACAGCATCGAACACGGTATCTTTTTAGATGAAGAGTGCATCGAAAAAATGTTGGCTGCAGGCACCTATGTGGTGCCAACCTTTGCCGCGCTACACAACATTTTGAATATCCCGGAAAACTACGATGGCCCAAAAATTCCCGATTTCATCTTAGATAAGTGTCGCCGAGTTGAGCGAGCACACCGCGCATCAATACAGGCATTTTATAAAGCAGGCGGTAAGTTTGCGATGGGTACAGATGCCGGTACCCCGCACAATAAACACGGCAGTAATGCCGACGAACTGCGTTTAATGTGCGCCAATGGCATGACTAATTTGGATGCACTGCGAATCTCCACCTTCAACGGCGCGGATCTGATGGGTCTAGAGGGGCACGGCCTAATCGAGAGTTCGTATGCAGCAGATATTTTAGTGGTCGATGGCAACCCCGCTGCAGACATCGAAATGGTCGCCGATTGTGCCAACCATAGCATGGTGATTAAGGCGGGCCGCATTATTAGCTAACCAGCACTGACTATACGCAGCCTCAAGAGAGTTTTTAGGCTGCGGGTAGTCAGAGTCAAGTAACTGATATTGAAAAGTTATTAATGTTTTAATCTAGAGATTAACGCAAAACCCAGTATGTGCCACTATAAAAAAATTGCATTGGTGTTCACTTTAAATTCATAATAGTCTTTGTTTTAAAGATCTATAGGAATTAAAATGCATACTGCTGCCAAACTCGGCCTTTTATTAGGACTAGTATTACCCGCCCATTTTTTATACGCAACTCAATCAAATATAATCAAGGCCGCCATCCCCTCATCGATGCCACCCTACATCATTGAGTCGACTAAATCTGGTATTGCTTTGGACATCATCAGCAGTATCTATAGTGACAATGGCTATAAGCTTGATTTTAGTTTCCTGCCCAACCATAGAGTAGCCAAAGAATTCCTCGATAAAAAACATGCGTTGGCATTTAGCATCCCCTATGACAATTCCAACCAAAAAATATTCTATTCAAAAGCCATTCTGAGCTTTAAAAATGTGGTGGTTTCACTGGCGGCAAACAATTGTCAAATAGCCTCTTTATCTGATTTGCAAAACTTGAGTATCACCGCCTTTCAAAATGCGACCAATTTTTTAGGTGAAAAATTTAAAGAGCTGGCTAAGGAAAATCGATACTATAAAGAAATCACTAACCAGCAGCAGCAACTGACGTTATTACTCAAAGGTAGAACTGACGTTATCATCATGGAGGAGAGAATTTTTTTGTATCATCTAAAAAAATTAAAATTATCCAACGTTGTTAAACAAAAATTTAAGATCCATGCTATTTTCAAAGCTTCGAAACGCTATTGCGCTTTCCACGACATCCAGCAGCGGGATATGTTTAATCGAGGACTGGAATCAATCAAAAAAAGCGCTGACTACCAAGCAATCATAGATAAATATATCACGGTATTAAAACCTTAGTAATCACTGTATGAATCAGCACCTTCTATACGATGCTCTGTATCAACTTTAAAGCCACGGATACAGATACTAAACAACCAATCTGAGACCTCAGCTAGTTATTTTGCAGATAGCGCTGAAAAAAGTTTTTTGCCATATACCTGAATCAGTGACTTCACTGCCCATTACCCCAGCGATGTTCTTAACTAATTTTTCTACCTTTTGAATGGCTTTAGTTGCCTTATTGATTATACCGATAGTTTTTCCAAGATTAACTTGTGCTTCTTTTGCTTGGTTGGTTAACTCTTTTAACGATTCAATTGCATCATTGAACTCTGCAGTAGCGGGATTCAATGATGCAATAATGACCCGATCCAGCCTATGGAATAGCTCTCTTATTTTAATTCTAAGTTCGAATTTCTGATTAGAATCAGTACTTAATTCTAGTAGCTTTGACATTTCATTGATCGCGTCAATCAAGTGTTTACGGATTGTATCGTTCGACATGTTAATTCCCTTTATATATCCTGAATCAGTGACTTCACTGCACCACATTATCGCAGACTAAAACACCATTCAAAATTTTCGGTTCTGTTTTACAACTCAATAAGAGAGCTTCAAAATCATCATAATGTTTTTCAAGATTTTTTAACTTACCAATGGCCAAGGAGATCGATGCACTGGTAAACCTATCCTTCTTAAGTTCAGCCGCAAGAGTCGCGTGGCTAGATTTAACTAACTTAACTGCCTTTTGAGTCTGCTGAATAAGTAACTTTGAATTCATAACATTTTGTTGCAATTCATATAATCTTTTTATTTGCATGCGCCGCTTGTCTAAGCTCTTGATTGAGTCTATCCGAATTTTATAATCACCGAGTTCTTCTAATAGTACATATTTTCGCGCCTGCACAATACCATCTTCAAAACCAGACTCTTCCAATTGGTTATAAATTTCATCACACATTAACCCAATTTTTTTATCAGCTTCAATCACTATGCCTTTAATTGCCTTCCGGCGTTTCTCTTCTACAATAGCGCTCCCAATTGCAGCAATAAATTTAGAGGACGCTGCTAAAGACCCAGAACTGAATAGCTCACTACCATTCAGTACTTTATATTGACTATTTAAACTAGTGAAAGCCCCATATAAATCCGCTGCCGCCAAATCGATATCTACTTGTGAACTAGCACGCGCTAAGGCACTTAAAGATTTTGCATAGCTCCCAATTGCTTTATTGGCCCTGAAAATAGCAAAACCTCTATTTTTCATGGCTGAGATCGGAACTACAATTTTAGAGAGCTCTGCGATGGTTAAGTGCTTTACGTTTTTTCCAGTATAAGTTGCCGCATAGCTTGTGAATTCTCTAGTTAGATACTCCTGGTTATATTCATTGAGTACAGCATCAACTTTTTCTGATATCGCTTTTGTGGAATCACCAAATGCTGAAATTTGTGTCGTGGGGGCACCTGCACACCCTAGCAGTAATACTGCGACTGGATATAAAGCTATCAGTTTATGCATAAATACATCCTTATAATTATATTTTGACAGCTATTTATTAATCAATAAAAAATTATCTTATTAGGTTATTTATCTAAAATATTTTCATCCAATATAAAGATATTTTTCTATAATAATACTGCTGCTGGAGCTTGAATTGACCCTGAATCCGTGGCTTACAAGCGAACACAAAGTGTAAGATATTGATTTTACAGTGAAATTGAACAACTTAACTGCACCCATAGGTTCTGCGGCTATTTTTCTAACCGCTGTAGAATCAATAGCTTTCGCTATATGGTGCAGTGAAGTCATTGATTCAGGATAAAACCAAAAGCAGCTAATTTAAGTATAGCCATAAAAGGGCTAATAGCTAATTTTGCAAAAAACATATCTGTAGAGACCCCTGCATAACTACTGCGCTCGGTAATACGGCGTTAAAAACCGGCTCAATATGCTCATTTACACCAGTAATACCCATAAAGAAGGGCACACTGTACCCAAAGTGAGGGGCATACTAACTCCGCTACCTCGCCGGTTTTCACCTTGTCTTACCTTTACTCGCAACGTTATGCAGAGGTCTTGTTATATAAAAATCCAATCTTTATGTTGCTTTTATCCGACGTTTTTATACCACTGACGGCCCTCTACTATTCACTGAATTGACGGCCGTGCATATTCGCCATTTCAACGACTGCTCCATGCGTTACCCTACCTCCCGTATTCATGCAGCATCTGGCTCAACTACGCTCTTGGCGACATGGGTGTCTCTTTGGAAAAATCAAAAAAGTTATTCTATTCGCTAAAATGGCAAACACAATTAGTGTCTCCTATATCGAAGAAAATCACTATAAATTAAGAACCCATTCATGCTAAACAAGTAATATATCGTAAGGCTTTGAATAAACTCACTTTTTGAGACCTCTGCATAACTACTGCGCTCGGGAATACGGTGTTAAAAACCGGCTCAACATGCTCATTCACACCAGTAATACCCATAAAGAGGGGCACACTGAAAACGTGTAGATCAGCATTTTTGAATACATAGCCTGTTATATTTTTTTAAAGTGAAGTTTAATTTTATATATTCATTTGATCCTCAGAGCCTATTATGACGCGACTATTACCAACCAGAAAGGTCACCCAAGAACCTTTACAATTCACAGTATTAAGTGCTGTAATATTACTAACTTTGATTAGTAATCATACGCTAGCGGCAACACACACAGTATCCACTGCGACCACATCCAGTTTAAATACAGCGATAGCAACAGCTAATGCAGATACTGATTCAGTAATAATCATTGATTTTGCAGAAATTACGGCTTTAAACTTGGGTTATTCCATGATCGCGATAACTAAAAATACCAAATTTACTGCAAACAGCGATATTCACCTAACAGGAATGTTCAATATTATCGCTCAGCTAACTTTTGCATCTGGAAGCACTGAATTCAAGTTTTCTGGTGATCGTGGTCACAGTGGTTATCTGGGTTTTTATGATGATCTCACTGCTGCTGGAGGCAGTGCTGTAACAGGTTCGGATTTTACATTAACTAACAACGGAGATATATCTGGTGGTAGTGGTGGTGATCTTGGTTATTATGGTAATGGCGGTATTGGTGGTATTGGTGGTATTGGTGGTATTGGTGGTAGTGCTGTAGCAGGTTCGGGTTTTACACTAACTAATAACGCAAACATATCTGGTGGCGGTTTTGCTGGCGGCAGTGCTCGTGGAGGGGACGGAGCTAGTGCAGTAACGGGTTCGAATTTCACATTAACTAATAACGCAAACATATTGGGTGGTAGTGGTGGTGCTGTTGGCGTAGCCATTAACGCCACTGGAAATAGTAATATTTACAACTCAGGTGTTATCGATAGTACTTCCGGCACTGCTATCTCCTTCTCGGGCAGTGGTAATATCTTAGTCTTACAAACAGGCTCTAGCATTACAGGTCATGTTATTAGCAGCGCAGTTGGGAATACACTCTCTTCTGAAAAGTCTAGCACTATCACCGGTAATGCCTCTGACTTCTCTACTTTCAAAACATCAGTGACTAATGACACTAGCTATAGCAAATTAAACATCACTGGAATGTTAACACTTCTTAGTAATACCAATATTAACGTCGATGTAGCTGATCCAAACTTTAATTTTTCCTCTGCCGTAAATAATGGTTTTGATGATATTATCAAGGCAGATGTTATCACTGGGGGTGGTGATTTTAATGTAACTGACAATTCATTATTATTTGATTTTGATGCCATATTAGAGACTAACTCAATAGCTTTAACCTTGCAGTCTGCCGCTCCTAAAGTATTGACAAGCGTGCTATTTTCCAAAAAGAACGCAGCGACAGGCGCAGCAGTCGTACTCGACTCTGTTATTGCTAATAATTCCTCTAGCAAGCTCGCTGCGCGTTTCGTTAGTTTGAACACCACTGCAGAGGTCGCTGACGCAGTCGAATCTACTTTACCTGCTGTTGCAGGAGGAATCAGCTTAACTACTTCATTAATATCTAAACCTATCACGACATTTATTAGTGCACGCCAAACCAAAATCAGCGGTTTATCCTCAGGTGATAATACATTACAAAATCAACATTTTTGGCTAGAAACTTTTGGCAGCAGAGCTAAGCAAGACAACCAACAAGGCGTTCATGGCTATGATGTTAATAGTTATGGTTTAGTCATAGGTATTGATGGCGAATACTCGCCTACTTGGCATGTTGGTGCGGCAATATCTTATGCAAACAGTGATGTCGAAAGTCGCTTAAATGCAGGTAAAAATATGGTTAGCATTGATAGTTATCAGGCCTACGTTTACGCCTCTAAACAGTTAGATGAACACACATTGTGGTCGGTTCAATCAAGTGTTGGGCAATTAAAATATGACGGCAGTCGTCTTTTGTTTACAAATGATATCGCAAAGGCAGATTATGACAGCTGGCATTTTCAATTACATTCAGACTTAGCGCATCATATGCAGTTATCAGAAAAAACCACCATTACCCCTTACATAGGTGCGAGTTACAGTTATATCGATGTTAACGACTACCGCGAATCAGGCGCTGGAGCATTAAATTTAATCGTCAAAGATGACGGTATTGATAGCTTGGTGGTATCTGCTGGGTTTAGGCATCAATACAGTGCGACCAATAACCTGAGCCTTACCACTGAATTGGGCCTAGGCTATGATTTAATGACCGACAAATCTAACTTGACCTCAAGCTATGCAGGTGGCGGTGCTCAGTTCACGACTGAGGGTATAAAACCAGCGGCATTCACTTATGATGCGGCAATTGGCATGCGGTATAAATTAGAGAACGGTACAAGTGTCACTGCAAAATATAACATAAACGGTCGCGAGAATTTCAAGCAAGCCACCTTGGAATTGCATGCGCGTTGGTTGTTTTAACACTTTAATGGTCTTAGCAGCAAAGGTCTGTATATAAACATTCCTTTACTGCTATTTAATGATCGGTGCACGCAAATATAAACGGCTCAATAGAGCACACTGCATACCGTGCTCACAAATCCAAACCCACTATTTGTAGCGCGAGCAACTCAGGTAACTTCTCAATAACACGGGGCAATCTACTATAGCTTACG
>ASZJ01000192.1 GCA_000416275.1 Osedax symbiont Rs1 | reverse complement strand
AGAAGTTACCAACTCAGCTGCTAACTGTGCATCCGCGGTTGAGCTACTACTAACTGCGATTGAACGCCACTTTGGCTGTGAATAGTTTCAGCTGCCGCTAATTGCAACCCATCGATTGCCACGCACTCTAATAAACTGCCAATTGTCAGATTATCGTCGACTAGTATATCCGCCAAGCTACTGCTGGAGCAGACCTCCACTACTGTAGATAGGCTGGCTGACCCGGCGCTGCTAAACCAGCCATTTGCTGGGTACTTGCATCATCTAAGGAACATTTGAACAAGTCCTACATCTTCCCTGTGGATAACGAAGAGCCTATATCCGCGAAAGAGAACGCCAGTAATGACGAGTTCTTGCCAAGTTTTCTAACAATAGAGATAGCCTCTTAGCTATCCATCCTACGGAGCGTACAGAGGTTCCCTAACTGTCTAAAAACGTCCTCATCGCTATTTAACAGCTGGCTAGCAAGATCAGCTGAGGCGACAGCGGATAATTCTCCCAGAGTATAACTACACCTCACGTCATCAATCGTTTGTTGCTGACTGCTACTATCACTCCATTGCCCCCGCATACCTATCCAGTTGTGATTATTTTACTCCGGTGACTAAGCTAATCACATCGACCAAAAGAGCCTCTTGGGTTCGGTTTCTGTTGTCCAGCCAAAAGACATCTAATCGACGCAGTCTATACTGTACTTTCAATCCATGACCTTAAACATTAAAAGAAACACCAGTTAAATATATTTTATAAACCAGCAGGGCACATCCGCTTTTACCCCAAAAAAACACAAACCCTTAAACGTTTTTACTTAAATTCCCGCCACAGCCACCATCTAAATTGACGAACGCTCAGCTTTGCTTTCTCGATAACAACTCCGACGACAATTACCCCTGCACTGTTCTAATAACTACTATCCAAGTCGCATAGTCGATCTAACTCAACAAATAATTTTTGAGATACGGCTAAACTATTCACCCAAGTTACTGTCATTAATACATACCTGAATCCGTGACTTCAAAGTGAATACAGAGTGTAAGATATTGGTTCTACAGTGGAATTGAAAAATCTTAGCTGCACCCATAGGTTCAGCGGGTATTTTTCTAACCGCTGTAAAATCAAGAGCTTGCGCTATGTGGCGCAGTGAAGCCACTGATTTAGGACATAGCTAAATATACACTTAAGCATGCAGAGAACCCGCTAAGATTCTCACTATCCGTTTAATTTTTTAGCAGATCACACGAGTAAAAAAAGCATGTCGAAGTATTGGTCGCCACGTTATTTAATCCAAAAATATTGGAAAGACTTCCTTGTCGCTACCATTATCATGGTGGCACTCACGATGTGGATGCAAAGAAACATGTTGGAAACAAACAGCCTAGCTGACAACTTTGAACTTTTGACACTTACTGGTCAATCTCAAAATTTGCTACAACCTGCAGAAAAAACCTTAATCTATTTTTTTGCGCCTTGGTGTAGCTCTTGTAAATTTAGCATGTCGAATTTAGCTGCGCTCAGCGACAACATCAATATTGTCGCGGTTGCTCTAGACTACCAAAACCAATCAGAAGTGGCTGACTTTATAGAAGATATTCAAGTAACGGTACCGGTACTGCTCGGTAACTCTGCTATAGCCTCCTCCTATAAAGTGAGTGCTTATCCGAGTTATTATGTAATCGGTGCCGATGGGAAGGTATTGGATAGAAGTATGGGATATAGCTCGTTAGCCGGTTTGTTGTGGCGCACGCGTTAAATCTAAATTCGGCAGTCGAATTTGGGTTAAAATACAGATGAAACAGCATTTACTTAACACCGTTCCAGCCCTTTATATTTTAGGTTTAACCACATGATTTATCTGTTACTACTGGGTGCACTATTAGCACTAGCCTACGGCCCATCACTGTGGGTACGTTATATTTTACACAAATACTCAAGCCCCATCGATGGCATGCCGGGCACAGGCGCCGAGCTTGCAATACATCTCATCGAGCGTTTTGAGCTAAAGGGGGTGAAAGTAAAGATGGGAGCTGCCGGCGAGAATTACTATTCACCGGAGGAGAAAATTGTCTGCCTCAGCCCTGATATTCTTCAGGGAAAATCACTGACCGCTGTCGCAGTCGCCACCCACGAAATCGGGCATGCGATTCAATTTAATAGAGGCGACGCCGTCACTGAACTACGCCAGCGTTACCTGGGAAAAGCACTGCTGATTAAGAGGGTAGGCTCGATAATTTTAATGGGGATCCCAGTGTTTACCCTCCTTATCAAAAGCCCGGTGATTATGTTTTTAGGTGTGGCTGCCGGCATTTTAACGATGCTGGTTTCGGTATTGATGTACGCCGCTATTTTACCCGAGGAGTATGACGCCAGCTATAATAAGGCACTGCCTATTTTAGCCCAAGGTTATTTACCCGCAGAGCATATGGTCGCTGCCAGACGTATCTTAAAAGCCTGCGCGCTAACCTATGTCGCCGGCGCCCTGGCGGATGTACTAAGTTTATGGCGATGGTTTCGGATGATTCGTTAGCTATTATGAGTTATCGGTCAATTCCGACAGTTTGCCGGTACAATAGCATCGCGTAAATCAGAGCGGCATTGCCAGCGAATGCTCGTGCCGTTGTCAATAGCCTTGAATATCACTGTGCCGCCATTTGCTACTGTATCATTATAGGTTATGGTTATAATTGAGGTGCTTGCAGGCCTTGACACTTCAATACTCGCCACTGCCGCTCCAGTAATTTGATCGGCTTCTCCCAAGCCAGCACTGGCGTTGGTGGAGGGCCAAATACCGTTAATTAGCAGCGTTTCAACCACCGCTATTTTAGCGCCACTTGCAAGCTGTAAGCCTTCAGCTACTTTAGCTCTATCCATATATGACTGATAGGCGGGAAGAGCAAATGCAGCCAAAATACCGATGATAGCCACGACAATCATTAATTCAACTAAAGTAAAACCTTGCTGCCTTGTCACTTTAGCCTCCCGATAAGTATAATCCTTTAATATAAATTAGTTTCAAATCAGCAAAACGCAATAATATTTCCAACAAATAATCAGAGAAATTAGCAAAGTAGTGATAGTTAATAATAGTTGCTATTATTTAATTAACGATGTGAGAAAACGACTATACTGAATCTAAAAACCACCTACCTGAATCCGTGACTTCAAAGTGAATACAGAGTGTAAGATATTGGTTTTACAGTGGAATTGAAAAATCTTAGCTGCACCCGTAGGTTCAGCGGGTATTTTTCTAACCGCTGTAGAATCAAGAGCTTGCGCTCTGTATTCACTTTGAAGTCACGGATTCAGGAATATGATTGGCCTAAGTTCAATGAAATAATCTCGCTGCAGATTACTGCTAGTCTTACTTTTTTCATACTAAAGATAGGGCTGTGCAGGCTGATGAATTGCAGTGGGATAACAGGATATCTGCACCGAAAATTGGCTATTCGCGGGCGCGGGCATTTGCACTCTCCAGCTCAGGGAAGATGCTCTCTGCTTTAAAGCTGAATCAGTGACTCCCAAGCGCCGCTTAATCTAAGGACACTCTGAAAATTAAGAATTCTGCTATAAGCTCAGTGAAATCACGGATTCAGGTCAGAGTTAATGCAGTTAATAATGATTCGCATCAATTATTTCATCTCAAAGTTAAGTTATTATGAATACTGCTAAATAAATTTAAATTATTCATTTTCGTGGTTAGCTGCACAAAATTTTAATTATTTGTGCGAACTTTTGTTGGCTTAACTATCGAATCAGACATTATAGAGAGGTTAGTTATGAGTACATGCTGTGGCGGTTGTGGTGGTCAAGATACCGATAAACCTAAAGCCGAAGAAAAACCTACCGAGCAACAACCGGATAAACCAAAGAAGGAAAAATCTTAATATTACCTGAGTCGGTGACTTCACTGCACCACATAGCGCAAGCTCTTGATTCCACAGCGGTTAGAAAAATAGCCACTGAAGCTACCGGTTTTATGCATGGATGCATTTATTTAGCGAATGCAGGAGCATATGAGCTTGCAGCTAAGATTTTTCAATTCCACCGTAGAACCAATATCTTACACTCTGCATTCACTTTGAAGTCACGGATTCAGGTATTAGCTAGAGATCCTCTGAACAAGGCTGATCGAAATCGCGAACGCCGCTAAAACCAGCCTATTTTCAGGTTAGATCAACGATTTTCGGTCTCAACTTATCCCTAAACTTATCCCTTTCAATTCAGCCCACTATCAACAAGTTATACACAACCTGCGTAACTTCTCAATAAC
>ASZJ01000191.1 GCA_000416275.1 Osedax symbiont Rs1 | reverse complement strand
AAACCCTGTCAAGAGAAAATGATTTATATTGACGTTCTGCCCCGAGTTATTGAGAAGTTACTGATTTTTGGTTTTATTTGAATCCCGAAACTTGAGTTAACAACATATTAGTGATCGGCATGTTCGTCTCTTTTATCCTCTTGCTGTTCAGTGGTTTCCCGGTCGCTTATGTCTTAGCAGGTATTGGTGTGACTTTCGCCGGTATCGGTTATCTGACAGATATCTATTTTAATACTATGACAGGTTTGGACTACAACACCTTAGGTTTGGTGGTCAATAGAATTTTCAAAATAATGGACAACTGGATTTTAGTCGCGCTGCCGATGTTTATCTTTATGGGGATAATGTTAGATAAATCGGGCGTAGCTGAACGACTAATGGTTTCCATGCAGGAGCTTTTTGGGCGGGTGCATGGGGGTCTTGCGGTGACCGTCACAGTGATTGGCATCATCTTGGCGGCATCTACCGGAATTATCGGCGCCTCGGTGGTGTTACTGGCCGTTATGTCATTGCCGACCATGATAAAACAGGGCTACTCGATGCCTTTAGCGCTGGGCACCATTGCCAGCGCCGGGACACTAGGTATCTTAATACCACCGAGCATTATGCTGGTTATTATGGCCGATCAAATGGCTATTTCAGTAGGTGACTTGTTTATGGGAGCGGTGATCCCAGGGTTAATGCTAGGGGGTATGTATATCTTATATATCCTTATTGCCAGTTACTTTAACCCACAGGGAGCACCGGTACCTAAGGGCGCGAAAAAGCTCGACTGCAAAATAGTGGCGAGAGTACTGATCGATATACTGCCTACTGGATCGCTGATTTTTGTCGTTTTAGGCTCTATATTTGCAGGTATTGCCACGCCGACTGAAGCTTCGGGAGTTGGTGCTTTAGGTGCTACTTGTCTCGCGCTTTACAACGGAAAATTTAGTTTTAAAGTACTTAAAGAAGTGAGTATCGGCACCTACGGAACAACGGCCTATATCTTCGCTATATTTATAGGTGCTACTTGTTTTGCCCTAGTATTGCGGGAATTAGGTGGGGATGAGCTAATAGAGTCTTTCCTGACCGGCTTGCCCTTCGGCCCCTACGGTATTATTGCTTTCATACTGGTGATTATCTTCTTACTGGGTTTTTTCCTCGATTGGATAGAGATAACTTTGATTATACTGCCTTTACTGGCGCCAGTAATTTCTTCCCTAGGATTGGACATCGATGGCCATGGGGTCGTGGATAATGCAGAATTAGTCTGGTTCTTGATGCTGGTTGCGATGGCATTACAGACCTCGTTTTTAACCCCGCCGGTTGGATTTGCCCTGTTTTATCTGAAGGGGGTATGCCCACCAGAGGTGAAGTTAAGTGATATTTATAAAGGTGTTATCCCATTTGTTTTAATCCAACTAGCGGCTTTAGTCATACTTATTCTCTGGCCACAGCTAGTGATTTGGCTGCCCGCTATTACCTATGGTTAAGGAACCTCTGACAAGTCACGCACGCCCCTGATCTACAGAGGAGAACTAAGTGGCTATTTTGCCGGAAAATTTGACAGGGACTAGTCATCACCGGCGTTCTCTTTGGCGGATATAGGCGCTTAGTTGTACACAGGAAAGATGCGGGACTTGTTCAGAGGCCTCTATAATAGAGGCCTCTTTTAAAGGCTAGATAAAGGCTAGATAAAGGCTAGATAAAGGCTACTTTTTAGTAGACTGACTAGCGCGGATAGATAATCGGAAACCAATCTTCTCTGAGTTTTTGGCCATCTTGTTGATTGATATCAGGATAGCTAGGGGAAGTACGCCCCGGGCGCTGAACATAGCGGGCATCATCGCCTATCAGTCGAAAAGATACGGTGCGATTTCGTGAGGGGACGGTGTTGGAATTGGCTCCGTGCACGGTCTTGAAATTAAAAGCGACCACGTCCCCAGGCTCAATTGCCCAAGCGCGAATCTGGTAGTCCCCGTTATCTATATCGGGCATCGCCATGAAATCATCTTGATCGGGATAAAAATTTTGTTGGTTGGCCCAGCTGGTGGGCATAATCAGTTTTGGCCACAAGTGAGATCCCACCACTGATTTCAGGGATACCTCTCTGGTGCGTGGGTCGAGGGGGATCCAAAAACTAACGCTCTGCTGAGCGTCTACAAAGTAGTAGGGCATGTCTTGATGCCAAGGTGTCGCGACCCCAGATACCGCCTCTTTATCCAAGTAGTGATCATGAAAAAACTGCACCTTTTGCGACTGCATTAACTGCGCGGCAATCGCCGCCATATCTGATTGCCAGACAAACTCCCGAAAGGCATCGATGCGCTGCCAGTTACAAAAATCCTCGACAAAACGGCCGCGGTAATTTTTGCTCTTATGGGTGATAGCCCTAGTGCTCAGCTGCTGCATATTTTGATCGGCACCCTCGTTGAGGCGCTCGATCCAAGATTTAAAGACACCGCGTAATACCACGACACCTTCGGTTTGGTATAGTTCGACCTGCTGCTTGGTAACAATCTGTTTTTGTTCTATATTCATAGCTAATCCCTTAAGTTTAGCGCCACCTGTTTGATTAATCGCCATCTTGTATTAGCATAGGAAGCTTGGCAAATATTATTTTTTAATGACCCTCATCAACAGAGTTAATGACCTTGCAGATAACTATTAAGCAACTCGCGTACTTTATTTCCGCCGCTGAGCTATCCAGTGTCAGCGGAGCGGCAAGAGCGCTCAACGTTTCGCAGCCCTCTATATCCACTGCGATTAACCAGCTCGAAGATAGCTTGCAGCAGCCGCTTTTTGTCAGGCAGCAGGGGCAGCGTATTATTTTGACGCCAGCGGGTAAATTTGCCCTAACTGAGGCGCGCATACTACAGCGCCAATTTAAAGACTTTTGTCTGGATACGATTAATTTCGACGGGGCGCTGCAGGGTGAGTTACACATATCCGGCTTCCAAGATTTGGCGCCATATTACCTGCCGGGAATACTGGCTGAATTTAAATCCGCCAACGCCGCAGTGCAAATATCTCTCGACGAGGGAGACCAGCAACAGGTGCTGCAAAATCTATTAAATTGTAAAACTGATATCGCTATTTGTTATCACTTGGGGGCAGAGCCAAAAATCATCCAACACCGGCTGACGGCACTGTATCCCTACGTAATGCTGGCCAGCGACCACCCACTGGCAACCGAAAAAAGCTTGAGTCTGGCGCAGCTGGTGGCTGAACCTTTGATTGTGGAAAATCTACCTCGCACTAAAGAATATTTTATGTCTTTGTTTAGACAGTTCAATTTGGAACCGAACATCTATATTGAAACTTCATCCTTTGAAATGCAGCGCGGCTTAGTGGCCAGCGGCTTAGGAGTTGCGCTCTCTTGTACTCGGCCGAAAGGCGATCTTAGTTATGACGGCAGTCGGTTGATTTGCATACCATTGAATGATGACGTGGCTGCAGAGACGGTGGTGCTCTGTCACTTAGCGGAGCTAAAAACGACCAAGCTAATGCGAGAGTTCATCAGCTGTGCCGAGCAATACTTCACCTGATTGCCCCTGGTGCTTGTGGCAGCTGTGAAGAAGGCGCAGGGCGACCCAGGAAAATATTTAAATCAAGAGTTGTGAGTTGCAGGCCATGTGCTGGTAAATTCGAAGTTAATCGCTAGCAATTAGCAATTACCCTATTACTTTTACAACTCAATACTAAGCTCGACTTATCGTCACTATCGGCTAGAGTGTTTTTATTTTCCTCTGTGTAGCGCAGCCGCCTCCGTGCGCACCGTAGGCTGTGAACTAAGAGTTAGTATCCTTCAATCTAAGCTTGGTAGGGACGGTCATTACACTGCTTTCTCTTTCGCGGATACGGACTCTTAGTTATCCACAGGGAATATAGGACTTGTTTAGAGATTTCCTCGTGATCCGCACATATCTCGCTGAAAAAACGCTGCGAGCTAATGATATTTATTTAAACTAACGTATTGAATTAATAATGGAATATTTATTTTTAAAAGTTATACTCGCCGCTCAAAATAGTTGACGCCATTATTTTAGATGTAGCCCTAATCCATTGAATGGATGAAACGTTGTTCGACACAAGGGTATCGAAAATCCCACAAGAAATAGTTTTTGGTGAGCATCCGTGGCTATTGTTAATTTTATGCGCGATCTGTTCCCGTCAGATTATGCTCCGCAGCCACCATTTTTAAACGAGGCCCTTTTGTCGAAGAAAATTAAATTTATGCTGTTGTTGTGTGGCATATTATCCCTTGGTTTTATTACCACCAGCATGGTCGGCTATTTTATTGCCAGAGATTCGCTCAGTAAACAGATATCTACCGATACCTTGCCATTGATTGGCGACAACATATATTCTGAAATTCAGCGTGATTTACTGAAGCCGATTATTATCTCATCATTGATGGCCAACGATACTTTTTTGCGAGCTTGGGTTATCGGTGGCGAAAAGACCCCCGTTGATATACAAAATTATCTGCAAGAAATTCAAAGCAGCTACCGTACCGTGACCAGCTTTTTTATCTCGGATCGCAGTTTAAAATACTACCATTCAACTGGGGTATTAAAAACTATCGATGAAAACTCTGCTGCTGATCAATGGTATTTCCAAGCAAAAAATATGCGCGCCAGTCACGAGCTAAATATTGATTATGACCCCTCCGACCCAAGTTCTTTAACCGTGTTCATCAATTACAAAGTATTTGATCAGCAGGGAGGGTTTTTGGGGATCACAGGCGTCGGATTAGCACTGGAAAATGTCCAGAAAATCCTCGAGGACTATCAAAGCCGATATCGAGGAGAGATATTTTTTGTCGATGCAAATGCTAAAATTACACTGCGTGGTGCGCCTTTATCCAAAGGTATTGATTTTGCAAAACTGGTGGATGGTCAGAGTATCAAACAGCGCATCCTCGATCATGAAATAGCCGCTTTTAGCTATCGTGAAGGTCTGCATAAAATCATGTTAAACAGTCGTTTTTTGGAAGAGTTTCACTGGTATTTAGTGGTCAGAAAAAGCGACCACAATTTAGATGATAATCTCTTTGATTCGCTGCTTATCAATTTGCTGATTTCACTGATCATTACCATCATGGTGCTCAGTATTAGCTGGTTTACTTTGAGTGGCTATCAGCGGCGTTTAGAGGCAATGGCTACCACTGATAAATTGACTGGTCTGAATAATAGACAGATGTTTGACCCTATATTAGAGCGGCTATTAAAACGCGCCGCCCGCAGTAACAACGATCTAGCGGCCGTGATTATCGATATCGATTATTTCAAAAAAGTAAATGACCAGCACGGCCATCCCTTTGGCGATAAGGTATTGGTTGAAGTTGCTAATCTAATCAAAAAAACCACTAGAAAATCTGATGTGTTGTGCCGCTGGGGCGGCGAAGAATTCGTGGTGTTAATGTTAAACTGTAACAGTGTTGAAGCGATGAATTTTGCCGCTAAGTTACAGGCAGTATTCGCCGCGACCCCCTTCAGTATTGAAGAGCATTCGATTGAGATCCAGCTCAGCATTGGAATCTCATCTAGAACCACTAAAGACAAACCTGACAAGTTGATTTTTCGTGCAGATCAAGCACTACTCTCGGCCAAAAACACGGGACGAAACCGCATAGTCATTGGCTAGTGTGGCGGAGAGACAAGGTTCATCGGTTTTTTTTAAGATGTAGCTGCCGGTACCTCTGGGCGTTCATGGTCAATTTTATAGAAGCTGACTGTGAAGCTCCCCTCGATAAGAAAGGAGACGCTATGCAGCTCTTGAGGGGCAAATACCGCAGTCTCGGGGGAGAGCAGTTCTTCGCAGCCTGTACAGTGCTGATCAACGCTATTGTCAAAGCGTTTCCTGATTAGCCCTGTGTCTCCGCCATAGCAAAAGATGCTTTTAATCTCTTCTCTGTGCCCTCTGTGGTAAAACCAATCCTTTAAAGATTTTTTCAC
>ASZJ01000190.1 GCA_000416275.1 Osedax symbiont Rs1 | reverse complement strand
AAAAATTTACAAATATCTGACTTGGCCATAATCTAAACCATTANTAAATCATAGAAANATATTACAACTTCTTAANTTGTTGAAATTAAATACTTTGTTANATAGTCGCCAAGTTGAGCGGAGTATGATGGTCAATCAGGAAGCGTTTTAATGCTAGTTTTCCAGATAACATGGTGATCTTACCCCATACCCCCGCTTTAGTGTGATGCTTGTTCTTGAATTTACTAGGTAAATTTTTCGGGGTGAAAATGTACGTGGTTTTATAGCACTGGGCATTTTTAGGTAGCTTAGGCATCGCTTTTTAATCAGTCTCCATTGCAGAAAATTTAGGGATCGTTTTGCCATGAATAATGAGCTGGCTCAGTCATAAATAGGGGCAATGATTTCCCGGGGGAAACTGTGATCGCGAGCTATATGTATTTGGTAAAGATCCGTCAGTAAGCGGCTGGTCAGAATCTCGGAAGCAGTCCCAAAAATACTCCGTTGATCTTTTTTTACCAGTAGCACTTGATCGGCAACTTGCAGTGCCTGTAGCGGGCAGTGGGTCGAAAAAATAACCGCTTTGCCTTGATTGGCCAATTCTTTGATGGTCTGCAGTACCCGGTTTTGATTGTAGTAATCGAGGGCAGAGGTCGGCTCATCTAAAATCATAATATCGGGATTGGAGACCAGTGCTCGGGCAATGAGCACCATTTGCCGCTGGCCGCCACTTAATTGAGTAAAACTTGTAGCGGCGAAACTCAGCATTCCTACCTTTTCCAACGCCTCATCACAGCGCAGGTAATCCTGTTTCTGGGGAGTAGAAAACATCCCATGTTGACCGCCTGCTCCCATAACGGTCATTTCACGTACTGTGTAATCGAATGGACTGGCAGTATGCTGCGGCACATATGAGCAGCGGCCGCTATGTTGGATGGTCCCGGTACTGATGGGCAAAATTTTCAGTAGGGTTTTTATCAAGGTGGTTTTTCCCGAGCCATTAGGACCTAGTACTGCCAACACTTGAGATTTTTTTAGTGAAAAATTGTGTCCCTCGAAAATCGGCGATTTAGAGTTTGGGTAGCAAAAGGAAATGTTCTTTACTTCAATCATTGCTCCAACCTCGCAGTTGAGTTCTGTAGAGTAGCCAGGCAAAAATAGGCGCGCCTAAGAGCGCCGTGAGTACCCCAATCGGAATCTCACCGTAGCTTGCAGTGCGCGCCACAGTATCGACTAATACCATATATATGGAGCCGATAAACATCGATACCGGCAGCAGTCGAGCATGGTTGGCGCCGGTGATCATGCGGGCAAAATGGGGGACAATTAACCCGACCCAGCCGACAATGCCACTGACCGATACGGTGGCCGCGATCATTAGTGTAATTGACAGTAAAATCATCCAGCGAGAGCGGTCGACGTTAACGCCTAGTGAGTGTGCCTCCTCTTCGCCCAAAGACAAAATATTAATGATAAAGCGCATTCTTATCACTAAGACACCCGCTGTTAACAGTGGGATAAGTACGTATAAAACATCAGTATAACTAGACTCATTGAACGACCCCATTAACCAATAGACAATTGTGGGTAGAGTATCATCGGGATCAGCGGTGTATTTTACCAGCGCAATCAGTGAGGCAAAAAACGCTGAGGTAACTATGCCACCGAGTACCAGAGAGAGTATATTGCTGCCTCCCCCCGAGCGAGAAATTCCCAGGGTAAGCAGCAGTGCTAAACTGCCAAAGCCGAAAGAGAACAGGCTAATCCAATAGTCTGTTAGCATCAATAAAATCGCCATAACCCCGCCGAAAGCGGCACCGGAGGAAACGCCTATAATCTGCGGGCCGACCAGTGGATTTCGAAATAAGCCCTGTAGTGCGGCTCCGCATAAAGATAGCGCAGCCCCGCACAATGCCGCGACTAAAATACGGGGCAGGCGCACCAACTCAACCACTTTTTGCTCTACAATTTTCCAGTCGTTGGCTAAGTCGATAACATGCGAGGCAAGGATTTTTATGACCTTAATAAACTCAATATCATACCTGCCTGTCGACAGGGCAAAGGTGATCGTCATAATTAGCAGAGCCAGCAGTAGCGCAAGCAGAGCATTAAAACTAGTGAAGTTGATTTTATAGCGCTGCTGATTAAGAGCAAAGGCAAGCAGCGACAGCTTAGGTTTTGAGCTGGGGTTGTTTACGGTGTTTTTAAGGTTCATTAATACTCTATAGCTGCGGTTAATCGGTGGGTATAAGTGAATTAAAATTTATACATAGGACCTCTGAACAAGTCACACACGCCCCGTAGGGTGGGACTTTATCAGAGGTTGCCTAAGTATTGATTGATGCCAAATTCTGAGAAATGCTAGCGCCTGCAGAGGAGCGTCTCTCTGCTCAGCGAATTATTTTTGCATAATCTAAACTGTCTCGGTTGATCTTCTTGCGGAGCATATGATCCATCTGCTCTGTAGTGGGCGTTTTCCCATACAGCATGACTAGTGCTGTGGTTAAGCTTTGGCGAATGCTGCCATCGAGTAAGTCTGGATGTACTGTGCGGGTAAACCACTCCCAGCCTAAAGGAAATTCCTGATTTGGTGGATCCCATCGATCGCCGCCGACCGGTACTTTGTAAACCCTACGCTGTTTAACTGCTTTTAATTCAGAGAAAATCGGATTTGCATAAATTTTATCCGGTGTCATCTTCATGTTGAAACCAAATAGCCAAATGATATCTGGATCCGCCATCAGAATCATTTCAGCATCCACGTCGACAAAACTGGCTTTAGCTGTAATCGCATTTTTAGCACCCGCTGTATCCATGAAAAACTGGAAATGGCTGTTGGGGCCCGCCGCGCGTTTTTCATTTAATAGATAGAGAACGCTGGGTTTATCTTCATCGGGGATCAGCTTAGTTTTATCGGTAATACGTTGATAGGCGCTTTGATGCCAGCTGAGGATTTTCGCCGCTTTGTCTTCTTGCTCTAAAATTATAGCCAGATCAGTCAACCATGTTTTGGCGATATCCAGCTTCTTATATTTCATCCCGGCGACTTGTAAACCGGCATTTTCCATCGCTGTGATACTTTTAGTTTTGCGCGCCCACTGCACCACCAAATCGGTGTTTAAATTTAACAACTCTTCAATGTTAGGTACCCCTTGCTTGCCAATTATATTGGCTGAAAGGTTATTTAACTCGGGAAAAAATTCATTTAATACGCCTTCCATAATCGCATTCTTAGAATTTTGCGAGGTTGCTATTAACTTGTCTCCGCTCTCTTCTAAGGCCACCACCATAGAGCCTGCCGGTGTGGCTATAGTGGCTATTCTCTCGGGGACTTTTGCAAAGGTCAGCGATCGGCCCGCTTGATCTACATAGGAAGCACCTTGAGCGACAGCTTGATAACTAGTGGAGAGCAGCAGCATAAAGCTGCTTATTGCAATAATTCTAATCTCTTGTTTCACGCCTATATACCTTCTGTAAAGATAGGTGGTTAAATGACCTGCACAGCGACATGCAGATAAGGGTAATGGATGAATATATTCGACATTAATTTATTAGCGAATGATAATCATTATCATAAACTTTAGCTATCGTTATTTTTGTTTATAAAATAAATATTTTCATAGCATTGATTTAAATCAATATCTGATACTCTGAATTTACTTTGAAATTCAGGATTAAATTAAAAACTGCGAGGTGTTACAAGATAAGAGCAACTGCTGATGCGCAGTACACAAAATTGAGAGGCAAAAAAAATGCACTTAGGATAAGGGGACCTAAGTGCATAAAATTCACACTAAAACTAAGCTTTAAGGCTGATTCAGACAGGCTATAGTTTTCCGTTTACCGAATATGTAAGCAAACTTTCAAACTTTCAAACTTTCAAACTTTCAAACTTTCAAACTTTCAAACTTTCAAACTTTCAAACTTTCAAACTTTCAAACTTTCAAACTTTCAAACTTTCATCTCAGCTCTACCACTATTTTAAGGCAATTTTGTAGTTGAGCATCAAGCGATTCTCGTTGCTGTGGTAAGTTTCAGTCGAGCGCACCGTCGAGTTTCTCCAGCGCAGTGACAAGCCATTAATATCTTGAAAGGCATATTGAAGTTCAACGTTACGCTCCCACTCAGAGCCATCTGTCTGGCCAACACGTTCGATATTATCGCCACGGGTATAGCGAGTCATAAAGCTTAAGCCCGGTACTTGTTGGAACTCGTGATCGAAACGTAGCTGCCAAGATTGTTCTTCAGCGCGATCGAAATCAAGTCTTTGCACCGAGTTCCAAGTGCTCAAACCATTATCATCATCTCCCTTCCATGACTCTTGATACTCATCACCGTCTACTTGTTGGTAAGAGAGGGTCAGTTTAGAGTGGCCAAAGGCCAGCTGGGCCGCTAAATTTAGTAAGTCACTATCATAGTCGGCACTGACGTGTCCCAGAGCGCGCCCTGCGGCTTCGCCACTGTAAAAATGGCCGTCCAATGTTACAGTGATTCGGTCAGATATTTTATAGGAATAGCTAAGGTTGAGATAACTTTGCTTGAGGACGTCATCAGCTTGAGCGTAGGCGAGGTTGAGGTCTAAGCCGTTATCAAAAGTATAGCCGAGCCCAATAACTTTGATATCATAGTCACTGCCAGAACGGTCGGTGTATTTCTCAAAACTCTGATTAGTCTTAGCTGAGCTTTGATCCGACCAAATAGCGTAGAGATTGGCGCCTGACAGCTGTGCTTGTGCCATTACCGCTTGTGTCGAACTAGGTGTTGATCTTGAATCGGAATCGTTTAATAACGGAGTATCTAGCACCATGCGCCCCGCCTTAAGCTTTACCCTGAATCCGTGACTTCACTGCACCACATAGCGCAAGCTCTTGATTCTACGGCGGTTAGAAAAATGCCCGCTGAACCTACGGGTGCAGCTAAGATTTTTCAATTCCACCGTAAAACCAATATCTTACACTCTGTATTCACTTTGAAGTCACGGATTCAGGTTTACGTTATCACCGAGCTTTAGTTTAACCAAGGCCTGTCCAATTTTAGAGTAACCGCGCTGCGAGCCTCGTTCGTCTTGCAGCAATCCAGTACCGCCCTTACCAGCTTCGCCACTTAATTTCTGTGATGAGAATAACGAGGCGTCGAAGCCGAGCAAATCGTAGGCGTATCCTGAAGTAAAATCTAAACGCAGCGCTTGAGACAAGGCAATCGAATCCGCTCGGCCAACTTTGTCACGATTGAAGTAATAGCTGCGCAGGTTTAAATCTAAGCTACTGTCGTTAAAAAAACCATGACTAGGTTCTGCCGCTTGCATGGATAAACTAGTGGCAGCTAATATAGCTGTAGAGAGGAAGGTGTGTTTGATCAGCATGTACAGGCTCCGAATTTAGAATGCTCGCGGCATTTTTTAAATAATAGCTGATTCAGGACTTATTAATTGCATCTAGAATCAGGGTGCAGCAGATACTAGAGGGTTATTATGTGCATCGATAGAGCGATTATCGCACTGTTGATCTGCAAAAATGCACCATTGAAAAATCAAGCTAGTTATTTATGCTATGCTGTAAATGAGCATGTTGAGTCGGTTTTTAATGCCGTATTAGCGAGCGCAGTTATCATACCCTCTGGGTAAGTTATGCAGAGCTCTCATCTACCTGAATCAGTGAATTCACTACGTTACATAGCATAAGCTCTTGAT
>ASZJ01000189.1 GCA_000416275.1 Osedax symbiont Rs1 | reverse complement strand
CGAGTGTAGCGACAGGACGTCGCGGAAAGCGTAGTTGAGCCATGGATGGCGAATCTGCGCGGCCGTCAATTTAGTGAATAGCGTAGGGATCTTTCGGCAATGGTAGGGCGAATTTTTCTTTGGTTCGGTTTCTTTTTTTCGCAAAAAAGAAATGAACTCGCTGCAGCGAAACTGCGCCTGAAATCACTTGATCTTAAACCTAAAACAGCACTATGGGAGACTCAAGGCTTAATTTTATAGTGTCTTGTCTCTCCTCTGTGCAGCGCAGCGCCTCTGTGCCCTCTGTGGTAAAATAATCTTTAAAATCTTGTTCTTACCGCAGAGAAAACCCCAAAAATCACCAATTGCCCATCATCCCCCGCTTAACTTGTATTTGTAAAAATTTTAATACCAACAAGTTAAACGAAGTTAGAACTTACCCTTCTATGTGCCGCAATAAGTAACATAGCGCGTTGCTTTGGCAGGCGCCGGCCCTTCGTATTCCTCAAAGCCATCGCGTGGCTGGTATGGATCGGTGACCACTGATAACAGTTTTTCGAAAAGGCTAAGATCGCCCGCTTCGGCCGCTATTAAAGCCTCCTCTACCTTGTGATTGCGAGGGATGTACAAGGGGTTGATGGCGTTCATTTTGGCAATCGCATCAAAGGCTGGAGCGGTGTTTCTGGCTAATCTTTGAGACCAGCTAACTTGCCATATATAAAAAGGCTGCGGATCTTTAAATAACGCTCTGACCAAGCTGGTTTCCCCTTGGATCGCGAACGCGAGTGCACGAAATAATTGGGTGAAGTCTACCTGTTGTTTGGCCATCATCTGCAACAGGTCATTGGCCAGTGCTAAATCATCTTCCTCTGCATTATCGATGCCCAGTTTTAAACGCATGCCAGCCAGCCAATACTGCTGATAGGTCTCAGTGAAGTCTTGTAAGATCGGATTGATTAGGGTGATTGCCTGCTCCTCATCTGCTGCGATTAAAGGCAGTAAGGTTTCAGCGAGGCGCGCTAAATTCCACAGGGCGATCGAAGCTTGATTCTGATAGGCGTAGCGCCGCTGGGTGTCAATGGAGCTGAATACCGCCTGCGGGTCGTATTGGTCGATGAAGGCGCAGGGGCCGTAGTCGATGGTTTCACCGCAAATTAAGGTGTTATCAGTATTCATGACCCCGTGTACAAAGCCAATGTTCATCCACTTGGCGATTAATAGCGCCTGTTTATCAGCCACTGCTCGAAAAAAATCTAAGTAGCAATTATCTGCCTGTTTTATTTCTGGTTTTACTTTTGGCTTTACTTTTGGATAGTGGCGGGCGATACAATAATCTGCCAATCGCTGGGTCGTCTCGGTTTGATTGCGCGAAGCGGCGTATTGAAAAGTTCCAACTCTGATGTGGCTGGAAGCGACCCGGGTTAAGACCGCTCCGGTCAATAGTTGGCTGCGCATTACCTTTTCACCGCTAATTACTACTGCTAGCGCTCTAGTGGTCGGCACTTGTAAACTGTGCATCGCCTCTGCGATTAAGTATTCGCGAAGCACGGGCCCCAAAGTTGCCTTGCCATCGCCGTTACGGGAAAAAATAGTGGGCCCGGAACCTTTAAGATGAATATCTTTACGACAGCCCTCTGTATCGATGACTTCGCCTAATAATAGCGCTCTGCCATCGCCTAACTGGTGATTTAAATGGCCGAATTGGTGCCCCGCATAAGCCTGGGATAAAGGTTTGGCGCCTTTAGGTGAGGTGCCGCCAGATAACATTGCTGCCAATAGCTGCGCGGTTTCAGGCTCTGCAGATAACCTTTGGCTATCTAAGCCTAAGGTCTGTGCTAGGGAGTGGTTTATTTTCACCAGTTCCGGTTGGATAGCACTGTCCCCAGTGGCAAAAGCGTATAGGCCATCCAGCTGTTCTGCAAAGCTATTTTCGAATTTTAAAGCTGCATTAAAATCATTAAGGGCCATTTCAATATCCAATGTAAGACGGTAAATAAAACCGATTACAGCACAATCAGCCGGATATTGAAAACTTGCTAAGCTATTTAATCAAAATCAGGCTTGATTGTTGGGGCTAGTATTTTTTAGGGCTGAGAAAAGTGATCAATGAAACTTAATTGGTTGTTTTAGGGTTAAGGGATTGCAGTGCGGTATCGCCTGTGGCGAGTTCGGTTTCTTTTGCGTGGTTAAAAGAAACCGAACTAATGAAAATAGATTAGTCGAGTGGTTGCTGCGTAATTCATTAAATTGATGCGCCGCTTGTATGGCGCATCCACGTACAACTCTGGTACATCCTGTCGCTAGGTTTCGACAATTTAGCAAATTGCTCCGGCGGCAATAAAGTGGATTTTTAACTCCGCTGTGTTTTGGGGCTTGATGTTACCGTTCCAGTAGTTCATTAACATATTTAATGCGAAGGGCTGCTAGTTCACCACTCTCTAGCATGGATTTTATTACTGCATCTATCTGTGGAACGAGGTTTTTATGTTTCTGATGAAGGTAGTGATATAGCTGATGTCTTTCAAGGGCAGGTTTGAGTGCTTGTATTGAATCAATTTTTTCATTGTTTATATAATATAAGCCATTAAAGCGGCCGGTTACCACAATATCCAATCTATTCTTCTCGAGCATATTAAACAGCTGTGCGCTCCCGGTAACAGAGTACACATTATCTATCCCTTGAAGCCCTAATTCTGCAAACTTCATCCCTCTTACTATACCAATTCTATAGCCGTCTAAAGCAGACCAGCCAGTAATTTTTAATGGTGTATTTTTAGAGAAGGCGGTCGGTTCAAAATATGTAAAGGGTGTGGGAATCCTAATTAATGTCGGAAATTTATCAGCAAGGACAAAAATTCTTTGCAGCTCTCCATCAATAATTCCCTGGCTTGATTGTATTAAGGCTCTTTTAGCAGGAAGAATGGTTAACTCAAGTTGTATATTGGCACGTTTGTAGATTTCTTTTAATAGTTTAGCGCCTAAAATGTCGTCTGGAGCACCTTTAAGTTGAGCGATACTAAGACTTTGCGCGCAGAGGGTTGTTGTTACTAGGTAGAGTAATGCTCCAATAATATTTTGTATTTTCATAGTATACCTTCTCGTCAAAATAGTAGACGTTATATTCAAAATAAGGTCCCAAGATTAAATTATAGACTAGGTATCGAAAAGTATCAGAAATGCACTGATTTGGTCGCTAGTTGTAATTCACCGGGATCTGTTTTTTGATGTAGGGTCAATGACTTGAGTACTGTTTCGCCAGTTGATTTGTTTTTTGTGGCAAAAGAAACTGAACCAAAGAAAATACCTAGTTTTGACGAGTGGCTTGGTGTGTCTTGTTGAATGAGACCTCTGCAGCATGTTGCGAGCGCAGTAGTTATGCAGAGGCCTTTTAATACTATGTTGCTAATGGCAGCGGGTTAAATCTTGTTGTGGTGATATATAGGTGTCGTAAATACGATTGATTCTATATTATCCTTAGCAATCAAATGGTTCATTTAGATCAATGAGTGGTGCAGTGAAATCACTGCTTTAGGTGGACATACAGGATATTATTTATGCAGAGCAATCGCGATAAAAATTTAAACTGGGCGGCAAGTGGGCATATAGCAAAAGCTGATCTGCAGGGCGCGCTCGTTCAAGGTAAGGCTGAGCCTGATTTGAATGAATGGTTGGCTTTTTGTAAGTTGTCGTTGCTGTGGTTGGCGGCGATTTGCTGTTGTTCTGCCGCTATTTTCTTTTTTGCATACAATTGGCAGTATATTCCAAGGTTGTACAAGTTTGCCTTGCTCGAAGTCTCGATGTTGGTGGTCGCTGCTAGTTATTTGATTGTTGCTAGGCAGGCGATCAGTCGTACGGTGTTGCTGATGGTTTTCAGTTTGTTGACTGGCGCGCTCTTGGCGTTGGTCGGTCAGACTTATCAAACCGGGGCCGACCCCTGGCAGTTGTTCGCCTATTGGGGGCTGTTTATTTTTCCTTGGGTGGTGGTGGCTCGGGCGAGTGCGCTGTGGATTTTCTGGGTGGCGTTACTGAATTTGGCAACGGTGCTCTATTTAAGTATATCAATAGATATTTTTTCGCTGTTTTCCACTCAAGGATTGGCAGTCGCAATGCTGTTTTCACTTAATTTTGTCTTGTTAGCTATTTTTGAGTTGCTGAGCTTTCAGCCGGTTAAAACGTACTTAGGCCTAACTTTTTCACTGAGTAATAATCGGTATAGCCAACAGTTCTTGGCTTGCGCTACCGGTTATTACGCGGCACATATGGCTATTTATAGTCTTTTGGAAAGTGATGCCGAAGCTTATTTGTTGCTCTTTTATGGGGGCTGGTTAGCTATTTCACTGCTGTTGTATCGCTGGGTAATTAAAGATTTACTAATGCTCGCTATCACCGCTCTGAGCTTTATTGCGGTCTCAACTTTCTTCGTCTCTTATCTGTTGTTTGAGTTCTTAGATATCGGGTTTTTATTGGTGGCTGGCCTATATACGGTCGGTGTTTCAGCTTTCTGTTTTAGCTGGCTAAAGAAAACCGCCGCGCACTTTGAAAGTAGCGCGATCACTGCGGGAGAGCAAGCATGACTAATCAGCTTAATAACAGCCGTAAATTATGGAATAGGCTCCAGGAAAAGCACTTAATTGATCCGCAGGCGCTGTTTAGTGAAAGCCCGTTTAATCCTTGGTATATTCGACTGTTACAGGGCTTTGCCGGCTGGTTGGCGGCCTGCTTTTTGTTTGCGTTTATCGCTATTGCTTTGTTTTTTAGCGATGTCAGAAGTGATGATTACCTGATCATATTGATGATCGGATTGGGCTGCTGTGGTTTTTCATTGGTTATTTTTCGACAGGCTGCGCTGCAAAGCTTTTTGCAGCAACTGGCTCTGGCGTTTAATCTGTGTGGGCAGCTGCTGGTGGCTTTGGGGCTATCTTCTGTTTTCGGGATGGATTCCAGTAGTTTTTTTATCTACTTGGCGGCTTTTCAACTCACCCAAGTGGCACTGCAAAATGACTTTACCACGCGGCTACTCTCTACTTGGTTTGCCTGCATCGCGCTGTATTTTGGATTGAGTCGGCTCGGCTTTAATGATATCGGCCTCGCCCTCTGTTATATGCTGTTTGCGCTAGTCTGGTTGACGGATCAAAAATGGGCAGCGTATCAGCGAATTTGGGAGCCGGTAGGTTATGGTTTAGCAATTGCATTTTTGAGTATTAATAGCCATTTTCTCAGCCCTGACCTAAGTTACTTGATTGAGCGAGTAGCCGCAGATGAGCTGCTGACACCAACCGTCTCTTTTTGGCTCAACCAAGGGCTGATCGCCGCGATATTTATAGTGGTACTACATCGTATCAGCGCTACTTTTGGCGCTGATCGCACTTTTAAAACTAAGCTAGGTGTGTTGATTGCAGCATTGCTGATACTTGCGATCAGTTATTTAGTGCTAGGTGCCAGTGCTGGTTTTCTGCTGATTATGCTCGGCTTTATGAAGCAGCGAAAAATATTAGTGATGCTGGGTGTGGTATTCCTGTTAAGTTTTTTAAGTGTTTATTATTACAGCTTAAATTGGAACTTTTTGTACAAGTCCGGACTGTTATTTGGCTTGAGCATCCTCTTTACAGCCGTGTTGTGCTGGTTTAAGTACACTGAAAAAGCCGACAGCGAAAAGTTGGAGAGGAAAAAATCCGGCTTAGCAGGTCTCAACATAATGGCTGCGCTGTGGGTTTTATGCGTGCTAGTGGTGATTAATGTCGCTATCTTCCAGAAAGAGCAAATTCTAAAGAATGGTGATATTGCCTTGTTGGCACTAGTGCCTGTCGATCCTAGGTCTCTGATGCAAGGCGACTATATGAATTTAAGGTTTAAAATAGAGCGCACTGTATTAGAGGCGAGCCGGGCATCGGCAGAAGATCCCGAGCAAGGCTATTTTGTGGTTAATCTGGATGCTCAGCAAGTCGCCAGTTTCGCCGGGAGCTACCAGGGCCAAGCACTGGCGGAAAATCAGCTTAAAATGCTGTTTAGGATTAGAGGCAATCGACTAAAGCTGGCCACACATGCTTTCTTCTTTGAAGAGGGCAGCGCTGCTCTCTATGAAAATGCCAAGTACGGCGAGTTTAGAGTGGATAGTAAGGGGCATTTGCTACTGAACAATTTACGCGATGCCGAGTATAAAATATTGGGTTTTAATCGGCCGAGCCATTAGCCATTAGCCATTCGCTGAATAAACCCCAGTGCGCGCCAGGGGCTTGTGTGAGTTTTAAGAGGTTCTCGGCGTTTCAGCTACCGATAGATTCTAAGCTTGATTAGGAGCCTGCAGTGAGCTGGGAAAGTGTTGACAAACCCTTAAAAAACGCCGACCAGCTAGCTTTGCAGACTGGCAGAGCACGCCAATGATAATGTTCCACAAGTGTCGCAGTTTGCCAACGCTGCAATATAGGCAGTGCAAAAATAAGCACACTGCCAGCGAAATATTGTGGGTGTTGCACGATAGTGATCGATCCGCAGTTAAAAGCTTATGCTTCGCTAACTTTCTAACTTTCCAGCTTCTTAGCTTTCAATTCTCCCTTCTTCTTATTCCTGCGCACTAAAATAAACAGCGTGGAGGAGATGATGATAACAGTGCCTATGTAGGAGTTGGCGGTTGGTACGTCTCCCCATACCAGATAACCGATCAACATCGCGAGCGGGATGGATGCATATTTAAAGGGCGCTAGGAACGACAGCTCTCCGATGCGGGTGGTGACAATGTAGGTTAGGTAGGCAGCCATCACAAGCACCCCGCCTAGGGAAAGTAGGCCGATGTGCTCAATGCTGACGGCCTGCCAGCCAAATGGCAAGGTTGCCAGCCCACCTAAAGTAACTACCCATGCTGTGGTGAACGCTATTTGCGTTGAAGATAGTACACTGGGAATGTTGCGGACAAAGATGTCGCGTAAGGCGGTGATAAAAGCGGCCGTTAGCGGCAGTATGATCGCCCAGGAATCAAGCGAGGACTGCTGTAAATCAGCGACGAATATCACGCCAATAAAACCGACCAACACAGCGCCCCAGCGGCGCCATCCGACTTTTTCCTTTAAGACCAACGCCGCTAAAATAGTCAGCATTATGGGCGATGAGAAGACCAGGATGACAGCGGTCGCCAAAGGTAGTAACACGAGTCCAGCCAAATAAGTACAAGCGACTAACAGCTCAAAGACTGAGCGCAGTATATTCCAGCGGTTCCAACATGCTCCGGGCAAAATTGGCTGCTTTTTCCAGCTGAGTAAGATGACAAAGAGGATACAGACCACTAGCCCGCGCAAAAATAAGATTTGCCCCAAAGGTAAAGTGTCACTGAGGAATTTTATGATCGCATCGCCGGTGGTGAACAAGGCCATGGACAGCATCATAACTAAAGCGGCTTTTAAATTTTGAGTATCGTTCAAAGTTACCTCTAAAGATAGATTGAGAATGTTGTAAATATTGAGCGGTGATGGGTTTCCAGCGAGAGAATTGCGCGGTGATCAGCAGTAACACTAGTCTTTTTTTGTTCAAATAAACAGCAATTTTTAATAAAAAAAAGCCAGTAAAATTTTACTGGCAAATTGTGCTTGAATATTACCTACAACCACTGATTGCTTTGATTTTACGAGCTTTTATAGCTTAATTAACTGAGCGCTACTGTGCGGCGCTCAGTTGACAAAGTTAAATTTGCCGTGTCCTGTCCAGTGTTGTATGACCTATTCAGGATAGGAGCTTTTAGCGTACTTTCACCAGTGAGAATTTGTTGTCTTTTATCTCTAGCTGACGGTAGGTGCCGTACACTTCGCCAACGTCGCTAAACTCGATGTTAGTGGCGCCTACGTAGTCAACTTCTCCGCCTGCGGTAAGAATTTCCAGGGCTTTTTTGAGCTCGCCCGGGTAAATTTTAGTCCCTGGCGCATTGGCAACTTTGTTCATGTTCGCCTGGATACTAGCGCGATCCGCTGTTCCACCCGCTTGAATAGCCAGTACTATTAATGCACCTGCATCGTAAGATGTTCCATCGTACGGGCCCTCGCCACCAATTTTGTTGGCTTTGGCAAGGCTGATGAAATTAGTCATCGCATCACTAGATCCACCGGGAGAGGTAGCTATTGTATCTACCATGTCCTTGCCGAAAGCGTCGATTAAACTTTGACCAATCATGCCGTCGCCCAGTGCGAAAGAATCAAATGCACCGGTATCTAGAGAGGCTTGAATGATACCCTTACCACCTTGATCTAAATAACCTAATACGGCTAGTTTGTCTGCGCCAGCTGCTGCTAGAGCTGCCACTTCAGCAGAGTAATCGCCTTTGCCATCTTCATGGGCTGCGACTATCGCAATTTTACCACCGAGGGCTTTAAAAGCACCGATGAAAGCGTCCGAAAGGCCTTTGCCGTAATCGTTGTTGGTGTAAGTGACAGCGATGATCTTGGTGCCACTTTCAAAGACTGCATCTGCTAATACTTGCCCCTGGCGAGCATCGGAAGGTGCGGTGCGAAAGAAAAATCCCTTGTCTTCAATAGAGCTCAGTGCCGGGGTGGTGGCAGAGGGAGAAACCATTACTACGCCGTTTGGTATAGCGACGGAGTTGGCGATTGCGGTGGTTACACCTGAGCAATCAGCGCCCATAATGGCCGCTACTTTATCGGCGGTGATCAAGCGTTCAGCGGCTGCGGTAGCGGCTGATGCATCGACACAAGTTGAGTCGGCGCGAATTGGGGTGATGGTGCTGCCGTTTAATAACATTCCTGAATCCGAGGCTTCTTTGAACGCGAGTTCAGCAGAGGCTGCCATGTCAGGGGTCAGTGATTCAATCGGGCCGGTGAAACCTAAAATCACGCCTATTTTTATTGTTTGAGCGGCGTTGGCGAATCCGCTAGTCGCTAGTGCCGCGGCTAGAGCGACGGTTAAAAGGTGCTTTTTCATCAGTAATCTCCAATTTTACAAATGTAGTGTCTGGATGAAAGCTAAACTAGTGCCTTTAAAGAAGTTCTTTTAAGTCAAAAATTTAGCTCAATGATCAGACTATGAATACTATTTTTTATTTTATTTTATTTTGACTGTTCTAGATTCAGCGATTCAATGACTAAGTCTAGGTTTGTGCAGTTATGACATTTTTACACAGACTGCGGTTTAATTACAGGTACTTATCCTAGATTAGCGATAAGTAGCTGTGCTTATTTGTGTCCTGATTTTTCCGCTAATATTCCACCTGGGCTGTAGCGCAGTACCAATAATAGTACCCCACCCATGACCATCAAGCGCATGTATTGGGCACTGCCGAGCAAATGTGCTTTCAGGGCGCTGGCTGGGTCTAAGCCTAAAGTGACCACATTCATTAGCCAAGTGCCCATTGGCTCTGCTTCAATCCAGATAAACCAGACTAAAAATCCGCCGAGGATCGAGCCCAAGTTGTTACCCGAACCTCCGACGATCACCATTACCCAGATTAAGAAAGTATAGCGTAAAGGGTTGTAAGTGCCCGGGGTAAATTGTCCATCTAAGGTGGTCATCATCGCGCCGGCAATACCGACCACTGCTGAGCCGAGTACAAAAATTTGCAGATGGCGGCCCTTGATGTCTTTGCCCATCGCGGCAGCGGCGGTTTCGTTGTCACGAATCGCACGTACCATCCGTCCCCAGGGGGAGTTTAAGGCGAGTTGACACAAAGTGAAGAGCACTAACAACACCATTAAAAACAGCCCTGTGTAACAAAGTTTGACGAAAATTCCCGAGGCGTCCATCACTAAGCTCTGCAGTGTCGCCGCTCTTTCATCGGTGGCTAGGCCCGCCAGTAGATCGGCATTG
The DNA here is from genome assembly GCA_000416275.1 of Osedax symbiont Rs1. GTDB lineage: Bacteria > Pseudomonadota > Gammaproteobacteria > Pseudomonadales > Balneatricaceae > Rs1. The sequence goes on along the minus strand of ASZJ01000189.1, from coordinate 21,832 downwards.
AAACGGCTGACCAGATCGACAAACCAGCTGTCTTGCTGCAGCTGCAGTTCGAAGGGTACTGGACGGGGTAAACCGGTGACGTTTTTTGCGCCACGGGTTAACCAGTCTTCGTTCTTTAGTAGCGCGACGATAATTTCAGCAATGCCTAAGGTGGCGATGGCCAAGTAATCAGTCCGCAAGCCCAAGGTTACTTTGCCGATCAGCCACGCAGCTCCCGCCGCAAAAAGGCCGCCAACTATCCAAGAGAGAATAATTGGCATGCCCATGCCACCGAGGTAACCGGTTTTAGCAGGATTCACCGCTTCAATCGCGGCGCTGGCTGGATCGTAAAAATGCCGGGCTAAAAAGTAGACGCCGAGGGCGGCAATGAAAGTGACGGTAGTGCGAAAAGGTCGCTTGCCCCATTTCCTGTTGAGGATAAAGACAAAGCAGCAACCGGCGACTAAGCACAATAGCGCCAGTGCCATACCGGCGCCGCCTGCGCTCCAAGCTTCGGTCACCGGAGCTTTTGATACGAGTACCGCCGCGGCACCGCCCAAGGCACAAAAGCCCATGATGCCAACATTGAACAGGCCGGCATAACCCCATTGAATATTGACTCCTAAAGTCATGATTGCCGAGATAATACACATGTTAATAATGGTTAGCGAAACTCCCCAAGACTGGCTGATACCAACGAAGGTGAGTAGTGCTGCCATGATGCCAAAGACTATAAAGGGGCGTAAGCGGGTGCCTTTTAGTAAACTCATACTACATTCCCCTTAAATATACCGGTCGGTCTTACCAGCAGTACTAAGACCAAAATCACGAATGACACGGCAAATTTATACTCGGTGGCCAACAGTTGCATTAAACTCTCGGGCTCTAAATTCTCGGGAAGTAAGTAGATTAAGAACTTCTTGTAAACGTAGGTGATGGCAACTTCGGAAAAGGCGATGATAAAACCACCGGCAATCGCGCCAATCGGCTTGCCTAGCCCACCGACAATCGCGGCGGCGAATATCGGCAGCAGTAGCTGGAAGTAAACAAAGGGCTTAAAGCTCTTGTCTAAGCCGTATAGCACACCTGCGACGGTGGCGAGGATCGCGGCTAAGATCCAAGTGATTCGGACGATTTTATCCGGGTCGATTCCCGAGAGTAGCGCCAGATTTTCATTGTCTGAAAAAGCGCGCATCGCCTTGCCGGTTTTGGTTTTTTGCAGGAACCAAAACAGCGCCGCGACTAAAATAATCGCCAGTACAATAGTGATAACTTGAGAGCTTCGCAGGGCTAAACCTTCTGCGAGGCCGGTATATTCTTTAAACTCGCGCGCTTTAAAGATGAAGCGTGCACCGTCGGCAAAACGTTGGTCAGCGGGGCCAATCACGAAGCGCACTAAGCCGTTCATGATAAACATCACCCCCACTGATACCATCACAAAAGTGATCGGCTTAGCGCCAATGCCGCGATAGTGTTTATAGACAAAGCGATCGGTAAACAGCAGAAATACCGCGGTGACGGCAATGCCAAAGGGCAGGGCGAGCAAGGCGGTTGGCAGGGGGCCGAATGACAGCCCCAGCGATTGGAACCACCAGGTAATCAAGATCGTCACCATGGCGCCAAAGGCCATAGTGTCGCCGTGAGCGAAGTTAGAAAAACGTAGTATGCCAAAGACTAAGGTGACCCCTAGGGCGCCTAAGGCAAGTTGTGATCCGTAAGTAAGTGCCGGTAAGATAACATAGTTGGTCATCAGTACTAGGGCATTTAAAATGTCGATAAATTCTGGCATTGTCTAACCCCCTAAGAAAGATTTTCGTACGTCGTCGTCGGCAAGTAGTTCGGCCCCGGTGCCGGTGAAACGGTTTTCACCCATCACTAACACGTAGCCTTTATCTGCTATTTGCAGTGCTTGGCGGGCGTTTTGCTCGACCATTAACACTGCGACGTTTTTAGCTCGCACTTCCAAAATGCGATCAAAGAGCTCGTCCATGACTATCGGTGAAACCCCAGCGGTAGGCTCATCCAGCATAAGAACTGATGGCTTGGTCATCATTGCCCGCCCGACCGCCACTTGTTGACGTTGACCGCCCGATAATTCACCGGCAGCTTGTAAGCGCTTCTCTTTTAATATTGGAAACAGCTGATAGATTTCTTCCAGGGTGCCTGAAATGTCGTCATCGCGAATGAACGCGCCCATTTCTAAGTTCTCTTCTACGCTCATGCCGGTAAACACATTATGTGTTTGTGGAACAAAGCCAATCCCAGCGCGGATCCGCTGTTGCGGGGAGAGGGACATAATGTCTTCGCCACCTAAAGTGATACTGCCGCCAGTCATTTGTAGCATGCCGAGGAAAGCTTTCATCGCGGTCGATTTGCCAGCGCCGTTCGGACCGACAATCACTACTACCTCGCCCTTGCCGACTTCGATATCGCAGCCTTTTAATATGTCTGGGCCGCCGTAGCCGCCGCACAGATCTTTACCTACTAAATAACTCATGATTGACCTCCAATGGGGGCGCCGAGGTCTTGGTTTTTTAAACCGGTGCCCAAATAGGCCTCGATGACTGTTTCATTGTTGGTCACTTCGGCAGCGGTACCTTGTGCCAGTATTTTTCCCTGCGCCATCACAATCACTGGATCGCACAGTCTGGCAATAAAATCCATGTCGTGTTCAATCATGCAGAAAGTGTAACCGCGCTCGGTGTTGAGTTTGATAATCGCATCGCCAATTTCGCCCAATAAGGTGCGATTAACCCCAGCACCTACTTCATCGAGCAGTACTATTTTGGCATCGACCATCATCGTGCGGCCCAGTTCTAAGAGTTTCTTCTGACCGCCAGATAAGTTGCCGGCAAGCTCATAGGCCACGTGGCTGATTTTAAGAAAATCGATCACCTCTTCGGCTTTGGCTCGGATTTGTTGCTCTTGAATTTTAATCGCGCCACGGCGAAACCAAGTATTGGTGATGCTCTCTCCCAATTGCTGAGGTGGAACCATCATTAGGTTCTCGATGACGGTCATCGTAGAAAATTCGTGGGCTAGTTGGAAGGTTCGCAGTAGGCCTTTGCTAAATAGCTGGTGTGGGAGTAATCCGGCGATATCTTGACCATCTAGTAAGACCCGACCATGAGTTGGTTTATGCAACCCGGCAATAGTATTGAACATCGTGGTTTTGCCGGCGCCGTTAGGGCCAATTAAACCGGTAATGGAGCCTTTTTTTATCTCAAAGGTTACATCATCGATAGCTCGAACTCCGCCAAAATGCTTGGAAATAGCATCGACTTTGATCAAAAAAATTCTCCTGTGTAGCTGACTCCGGCTATATTAATAGCTATCTCTTATAGAGACATTGTGGAATATTGCAGAGTGCTAGCTTTTATTATTATCTGAATCCGTGACTTCAAAGTGAATACAGAGCTTGTGCTATGTGGTGCAGTGAAGCCACTGATTCAGGTATTATGGAAATGTTGGAAATCGAAATCAACGCTGCTAACTATGCACTGTCTTCTAATTTCTTGGCTCTGGTAGAGCCTGCTGTGCAAAGTATTTTAAGCATAAAATACTTTTTAAAACAAGTCCCGCATTGAAACTTTTTTAGCTGATAAATGCAAGGCTCTTTTGTGCATGCAGCCGCCTGCAAGGTGTCGCCTAGCTTGCTTAGAAAATTGCAGATTAAGTTATGAGGGTCGACAGGGGTTAATAATTATATGTTTTCAAACAGAAAGCCGCTGAGGTTTGTATACGACTGCAATGATTCAAGCATTGCAGTCGTATCTGAGCTTGCAGTTAAAATTTTACAATTGCAGAATAAAAGCAAAACCTAGCACTCTGAATGCAGTTTGCAGCCAGCAATTAGGTTTTTGGCTAAAGGTTACAGCTGATTTAAATAGGCGGCGATGCTGCGAACTCCACGACCTTTGGCGCCCGCCGACCACAAGCTGTTTGCGCTAGGCTGGTAACAGGCGGCCAGATCGAGGTGCATCCAGCCATCGGTGTTCTCTACAAAGCGTGATAAAAATCCTGCGGCATTGCTTGCACCACCGGTACCTCCACCTGGTACCGCACGGCTGTTGGCGGTGTCTGCGTAATCAGAGGGGCATTTGAACTGATGTTTTTTGGTGATTGGCAGGCGCCATGTTTGGTCGTTTTCAGCACTGGCGATCGCTGCAAATTGAGCGGCTAACTGGTCATTCATGCAAAATAATGCGTTGTACTCGTCGCCGACGGCAGTCATTGCCGCGCCAGTTAAGGTGGCTGCGTCGATGATGATCGGCGCTTTAGAAGCGCTGGCATCAATTAGACCATCCGCCAGTACTAGCCGGCCTTCGGCATCGGTATTAACCACTTCAACACTGACTCCATTGCGGTATTTGAGGATGTCAGATAACTTGTAAGCATGGCCGCTGATTAGGTTTTCGGCGCAGCATAAATAGACTTTTACCCGCTTTTGTAAACCGTTTAAAATAGCCAGTGCTAAGGCGCCAGTGACAGTGGCAGCGCCACCCATATCGCACTTCATGTGCAACATGCCCAACGTGGATTTCATGCTGTAGCCGCCGGTATCAAAAGTAATGCCTTTGCCGACCAGTGCCGCCACCGGTATCTGCTCAGCGCAACCCGCTGGGCAATAATCTATTTCCAGTAGTGCTGGTGGGCGCTCACTACCGCGACCAACCCCGTGAATGCCGACATAGCCCTGCCTTGCTAAATCATCACCACTAATTATCGTGCAAGTGACGGCCCCTGGAGCCAAGCTGCTAATGTAATCTGCCGCCTGGCTGGCTAAATCCATCGGTGCCAGCTCTTCAGGCGTTTGGTTGATCAGTTGTTTGACCCAAGTGTAAACGCCGATGCGGTCTTGTAGCTGTTTAGCGAGATCTGCTGTCAAGCTCGCAAAATTAATCTCCAGGGTGCCTTTTGGATCGTAGGCGCCCTGCCAAAAAAACCACTGCGCTTCGATTGACCAATCGCCCACTAAAGAGACGCTGGATACTTTCATCTTGGCCAGGGAGCGGGCACTCTGCTGGATTATTTCCAGGTTAGTTTCACTATCTGCAGTGCTCTCTAGATGAATAATGGCACTATTATCGGTGAAAGAGAGCTGGCTATCCGCTCCCCATAATTGAGCAATTTTTTTATCGGTAAGAGATATTTCTAATATGCGACTCATGAGATGTCCTATCGTGTGAGAGTGAATTAAGGGGGCTATGGCTGATAAAAGGCTGATAAAAGGCTGATAATTATAGTACTAGGCCACCATCAGCAAGAAATCCGGCTGATGATGGTAACAATTTTGGCTAATCAGTGTATGGGTCTGCCGCATCACGTAGCCCATCGCCTAAAAAGTTAAAGGCTAAGATGACCAAGATAACCGGCACCACGGGCATCATGAGCCAAGGGTAAATAGCGACGTTGTTGATGTTTTGCGCTTCATTTAATAGTACTCCCCAGCTGGTAATCGGCGGTCGTAGCCCCAAGCCTAAAAAGGACAGCGCCGTTTCACCTAGAATCATTGCGGGGATCGACAGTGAAGCCGAGGCTATTAAATGGCTAAAAAAGCTCGGCAGCATGTGCTTTTTAATCACTCGCGCGGGGGTCGCGCCCATCAATATTGCCGCGCTGGTATAATCTTCCTCTCTCAAGGTCAGAATCTTGGCCCGCACCGCTCTCGCTAAGCCGGTCCAATCCATCATGGCGAGGATCAGGGTGATACCGAAGAATATCCACAGCGGACTCCAGCTCAGTGGTAGCAGTGCGGAAAGCGCCATCCACAGCGGTAGTTCGGGGAAGGAGCGAATGATCTCCGTGGCTCGCTGCACACTGCTGTCTATCCAGCCACCGTAGAATCCGGCTAAACCACCGAGGGTTAGGCCCAAGGTGAAGCTGAGGATGATGCCAATTAAACCGATCGTCAGTGAAATTCTCGCGCCGTAGAGGATGCGAGATAACATATCGTGGCCGAGGCGATCAGTGCCTAGTAAAAACAGCGTACCGGGCTGGTCGACACAGATGAGATGCGAAGAGGCAGATATCGCTCCGAAGAGTTGGTAGTCATCCCCCTTGCAGAAAAACTGCACTGGATATTTTTTGCTTTTATCTTCTTGGTACTCACGCAGTAAAATTTCCATATTTAACTGGTAGGTCCAGCCGTAGACGAAAGGTCGGCTCAACTCGCCATTATCGAAGATGTGGACCTGCTGTGGCGGGGAGTAGATTTTTTGGGTATGCCTGGTCTCTAATGCGTAAGGCGCAAAAAATTCGGCAAAAAAAGCCACTAGGTAGATAGCGAGTAGAAAAAATCCGGAAAACATCGCCACTTTATGCTTTTTGAACTTCCACCAAATGAGCGTCCACTGCGAGGCGAGAAAATACTTCTCCTGGCTCGGTGTTAGCTCGTCGCAGGCATAGGGGTTGAATGGTTGGTCACTGACCCAGTGCTTATTCATTTTTTGATCCCTCCCTGCAGGCGAATTCGTGGGTCTAGCATGGCTAGGGCGATGTCAGAAACCAGCACCCCGACCACGGTGAGTATGGCTAAGAACATCAAAAATGAGCCCGCTAAATACATGTCTTGGCTCTGGAGCGCGGCGAGTAATATCGGGCCGGTGGTCGGTAGTGAGAGCACGACGGCAACCACTTCTGCCCCGGAGATGACACTCGGTAGTAAGCTGCCGATGTCGGCGATAAAAAAGTTCAGCGAGAGGCGCAGTGGGTATTTAGTCAGCAGTTTAAACTCTCCCATCCCCTTGGCGCGCGCCGTCACTACGTAGGGTTTACGCAGCTCGTCTAATAAGTTTGCCCGCAGTCGGCGGATCATGCCAGCGGTACCTGAGGTGCCGATCACAATGACTGGGATCCACAGGTGTTCCAACACCGATTTGAACTTGCCCCAGCTCCAGGGCTGATCTATGTACTCGCTGTCCATTAAGCCGCCGATCGAAGTGCCGAAGTATTGATTGGCCAGGTAGAGCATTACTAGGGCGAGTAGAAAGTTAGGGGTTGCCAGACCTAAAAAACCTAAAAAAGTCAGGCTGTAATCACTCCAGCTATAGGGGTGAGTGGCGGAGTACATACCAATCGGGAAAGCGATGAGCCAAGTGAGAATGATGGTGAAAAACGAGACTAAGATGGTCAGCCACATTTTGTCGCCGACGACTTCGGCGACCGGTAAATTGTATTCGAAAGAATAGCCTAAATCGCCTTGTACAAAGCCAGTGATCCAGACAAAGTACTGCTGCCAAATCGGTTTGTCTAAACCGTATTCTTGGCGTAAAAACTGAATTTGTTGTGGATCGACACTTTCTCCCTGGCTCTCCAACTCGGCGATCATGCTCTCTAAATAATCTCCCGGCGGCAGCTGGATGATGATAAATACCAGCATGCTGATAATGATCAGGGTCGGTATCATGGTTAAAATGCGTTTGATAAAATAATTAGCCACTAGTTTTTCCCCTGCTGATACCAAAAGCTGGCCATGTTATAAATGCCAAAAAAGGCCCCGGGATTCCAGTTGTAAAAGGCTTTTTGCGGCACGTTGCGTAAGTTTTTGTTGACCACCACTGGTTGTAAAATACCGCTAACCAGACCGATGGAATAGACTTGGTCGGCGTGAATAGCCAACATTTCGTGCCAAACTGCTCGCTGTTGTGCAACATTGCTTGCCTGGGTCCAGGCATCGTTTAGCTCCACTAAACGCTGTACTTTAGGCAGTGTGGGTGCCTCGCCTTCGCCCGTTTCAAAGTGGCGACCCCACTGCGACCACTGGTATTGATCTTGGCGGGTAGGCGCTAATTGCTCGGGACTCATCTGTGCGACGGGCAAGCCGTTCGGCAAGCCAAACCAAGTGGTCATCAGCGCAGCGCCAGAGAACACTCGGTTGCGCAGCACTTCGCGCTGAATGGGTTTGATGTACATTTTTATGCCGATGCGGCGCCAGCTGTCTTTGACGAGTGCCAGCACATCCGTTTGCTCGGTGCTCTCGCCCGCTGTCTGCACTAAAATTTCGACCGGAGTGCCGTCTGTAAACAGGCGGATTCCCTGGCCATCTTTGTTGGTCAGACCGATCTTATCTAACAACTGATTGGCTCGCTGGGGATCAAATTGAGCATAAGCTCGCCCGTATTCTTCTTTGTACAGCGGGCATTGAGGGAGTACGGTATTGGCCGAGGAGAGCGCTAAACCAAAGTACACAACTTGATTGATTTCCTCGCGGTTGACGCCGAGCGAGAGCGCGCGTCGAAAATCAGCATTTTGCATTAACTTTCGCCACTTGGGCTCTTTTGCGGTCAAATTCGGGTAGAGAGCGACGTGGGCACCTCTGCCGGTTCCCCACAAATTGACTTTATAGTTATTAGTTTTTTCCCCCGCCTTGAGAAAAGTATAGTTATCTAATCGTAGATAGCGGGCTTGTAGGTCAGACTCTCCGGAACCTGTTTTGGCGGGCACTAAGCCGCTGGAAGAGATGTTAATGATCACTTCATCGACATAGGGCAGCTGCTTTCCCTCGGGGTCTACCCGGTGGAAGTAGGGATTGCGTTTAAAGACGAAGCGCTCGGCTGGGGGAGTGGTTGTGTTCATCCAGGGTTGTAAAGTCGGCAATTTAGGGTTGGTGAGCTTATATTGTCGGCCCTTGCTGACAAATAGCCCTCGCCAATTGCGCTTCTTGGCGACCTTTACTTTTATGGCAATGGCCTCTGCGCCGATATGATCAGAGTGAAACTGCTTCATATAATGGGCTGGCATATAGATAAATAATGGGCTGGGGCCCGCCAGCGCGGGAAGGAAATACGGATTGGGTACTAGCCAAGTATAGCGCACTGTATATTTGTCGAGCACTTCAAAGTGCGGGATTTGTGGGCCGCGCATCAGTGCTGGTGGTGGGCCATAAGGCGCGAGTACCGGGTGGGTGGCTTTGTCTTGCCAAAAAAATCTAAAGTCTTCCGCGGTGAATTCAACGCCGTCAGACCAGCGGTGGCCGGGGCGAATGTGCAAGGTAAAGATCCGACCTTCTTGTACATCGACTTTTTGCAGAATGTCCGGCTGTAAGTTGAGTTTGGCATCGTAGCCAACCAGTCTCGAATATCCATAGACGACCATCATTCTGATGTCTTTAGCTTTGCCCATCAACATCCGAATCTGGCCGCCATACTGACCAATTTGTTTTTCAGTAAAGTCCGGTTTGGCGGGATTGCTCGGCAAGCGCTGGGCGACAGGAGGCAGCGCGCCGGAGGCGACTTGCGCTTGCAGGATCGGCACTTCGGGAATGGCATGCGCTGGCATCGCCAGCATGACACTAAAGAGACAGCAGAGTAATAATCGTTGCAGTAAAATAGTCACTAGCGGCTCTCCCTGACAAAATGTTGTTCACCACAGGCTTTTAACACCCCAAAATTACCTTCGGTCAAACGATAGGGATCGGGCCAATGTTCCGGTTCCATGTGTGCTCTGTCGAGCTGTGAATGGTCCAATAGATTGTTCAAATCGGCGAAGGGGATAGCTGCTAACAGCGCGTGGGTATAAGGATGTTTAGCGTGTTTGAAGAGCGTTTCGCGCGGTGCTACTTCGATGAGCTGACCGCGACACATCACCCCAATTCGGTCGGCAATGTAATCGACCACTGCTAAGTTATGACTAATAAATAGATAGGTTAGGTCGAGCTTTTGCTGTAAATCTTTTAACAAGTTAAGAATTTGCGCTTGTACCGACACATCTAATGCTGAGACAGGCTCGTCGAGAATCAGCAAGTCGGGTTCTAGTGCTAGGGCTCTGGCGATGCTGATACGCTGTCGCTGGCCGCCGGAGAAGCTGTGCGGGTAGCGAGAGAGCAGTTTATCATCGAGACCGACCATCCTCATTAATTCACAGGCGCGCTGGGCCTGCGACTTGGCATTGCCAATGCCGTGTATGATGAATGGCTCACGCAAGATGTCTAAAATGGTCATGCGCGGGCTTAAAGAGCTGAAAGGGTCTTGGAAAACAAACTGCATTTTAGGTCGAAATTCACGTAACTGTTGCTCGCTGGTCGTGCAGAGGTTTTTTAACACCCCTTTGTCATTGTAGGTAATGCAGCCGCTAGTAGGCGCTAGAGCTTGCATTAACAGTTTACCCAAGGTGGTTTTCCCGCAGCCACTCTCGCCAACTAAGCCAAAAGACTCACCGACTTGGATATTTAAACTAAAGTCGTGAACGGCGAGCGTGGTCTTGCTTTGGCTCTGCCAATTACCATGTCGGACTTGGTATTCGCGACATAAATTTTCAATTTTCAAATGTGGGCCGACGGCTTTTTGTGCGTCAGTCCATTTTTTGCGATGGGAAGTCTGTTGCGTCTCTTGAAAAGCAATCGGTCGCAGTGAAATTAGCCGTTCTTCGTCGCTCATGTTAAAGCGTGGGATCGCCGCAAAAAGTGCTTTAAGATAAGGGTGTTGTGGATTTTCAAAGAGGGCTTTGATCGGGCCTCGTTCAACCACTTCGCCGCGAAACATCACCACTACATCATCCGCCATATTTGCCACGACTCCCAAGTCGTGAGTGATTAGCAACACCGACATCCCGTACTCGGCCTGTAGCGATTTAATTAACTGTAGAATTTGCGCTTGAATAGTGACATCTAAGGCGGTAGTGGGCTCGTCGGCAATTAACAGTGCCGGTTGGCAAATTAACGCCATCGAGATCATCGCGCGCTGTCGCAAGCCACCGGACAGTTCAAACGGGTACTGAGTGAGCGCCTGCTCAGGGTCGGGAAAACCGGTTTTACTGAGCAGCTCTTTAACTTTGATTCGCAGTTCAGGCTTGCTTATTTTACGGTGTAATTTTAGCGCTTCGCCAATTTGGTCAAGTAGAGTGTGTACCGGAGATAGCGAGACCATCGGCTCTTGAAAAATAATGCTGATTTGATCGCCCCTCAGCCCCTGCATTTCTTTACAGCGCGGATCTAATTGGGCAATATCAATGATCTGATGGTCTTTAAGGTAGTTTATGCTGCCCGACGTAATGCGACCATTGCTCGGTAGTATGCCGAGTATCGCTTGCGCAGTGACTGACTTCCCGGAGCCTGACTCGCCGACGATGGCGACGGTTTTTCCCCTGGGGATGTTAAAACTGATATTTTTGACGACTGGAATATCAGATTCATTGACGATGAAGTTTACCGAAAGGTGTTTAACTTCAATTAAGGGCGTATTAATTGCATCCATTTAATGTTCCAGCATAATGCACAGCAAAATATTATTTTTTTTGTAGGTAGTATTTGGGTAAATTCGGAGCACTTCTCCGATCATGATGCCAGTGCAAGCGCCTAAAATTTATAAGTTAAGTCGCACCGTGCTGCATACCGTTAGATAATGACAGCACCACCGCAGATAGGCAAAACAATTTTCCAGTCAGCGGATAATTTTTGAGCATTGCTGGTCGGTTTTTTAGATTGCTGGTTTTTATAGTGGTTTTTTATTACAAGATACTGATTATAAGATAATATTTTAGATCTCAGGCCATTATCTAAAAAATCGATCAGCTGTGGGAAGAGCTGGCTACGGTTGTAAAAGGCAGCGTTAGACACCAAATAAGTTCCAATATGCAGTTCAACGTCAATCGAGGGAAGTAGCCATGAAATTTTTAGTGACAGGCGCCGCAGGGTTTATTGGCAGTGCCATCGCTGACAAGCTCTGTACAGCGGGCAATCAGGTGGTAGGCATTGATAATCTCAATGATTATTACGATCCGCAATTAAAATTAGACCGCCTCGCCAACCTGCAAAAGCAGGCTAATTTTAGCTTCCAAAAAATTGATATTGCCAACCGCGATCGAGTCGCGCATTTATTTGCCACAGAAAAATTTGACCGGGTCATTCACTTGGCGGCGCAAGCCGGGGTTAGATACTCGCTGGAAAACCCGATGGCTTATGTCGACTCGAATTTGGTCGGTATGGCGACTATCTTAGAAGGCTGTCGTCACAACCAAGTGCAGCACTTAGTGTTTGCCTCCTCCAGTTCCGTATACGGCATGAATGAAAAAATCCCCTTTGCCGAAGACGATGCTGTCGATCATCCGGTCTCCCTCTATGCCGCGACCAAAAAATCTAATGAGTTGATGGCGCACAGTTATTCGCATCTCTATAAAATACCGATCACCGGGCTGAGGTTTTTTACTGTCTATGGGCCCTGGGGCAGACCTGATATGGCGCCCTTTTTGTTTACTGATGCAATTGTCAATCAGCGCCCGATCAAGGTGTTTAATCATGGCAAAATGTTGAGAGACTTTACCTATATTGACGATATTGTCGAGGGAATATTACGCATTCAAGATAAGGTGCCCGCTCCCAATGAGGCCGATAAATTAGCCAGTCCGGCGACGGCTAAAGCACCGTTTCGAATCTTAAATATAGGTAATAATCAACCGATTCAACTGGCTGATTTTATAGCGGCTATTGAGCAGGCGACCGGTAAAGTCGCCGAGAAAATAATGCTGCCAATGCAGGCTGGTGATGTGCCGAGAACTTATGCTGATATCGATCGATTGACGGCGCTAACCGATTTTAAACCAGCGACTGATATAGGTAGTGGCATGCAAAAGTTCGTCGCTTGGTACCTTGATTACTACCCTAAAAAGTAATCGTTGAACCTCTAATAATAGCTAGATCTCCACACTGAGCTTGTTCAGGGTCTCCTGGAAGTTTGCAGAGCTGATTCCCCGCCTTTTACATCTCTAAAAGCAGCCATTGCCAGACAAATTACCCGAGTGGTATTGAGTCTGGCAAAGGTGTTTTCATCTACTTCGGTGCTTTAACCTGAATCAGTGACTTCACTGCACCACATAGCGTAAGCTCTTGATTCTACGGCGGTTAGAAAAATGTCCGCTGCTGTTTTCACTTTGAAGTCACGGATTCAGGTTTAAGCTAATCAACAAAACTATTGACGACACTTTGTATGCAATATAATGTGCCAAAATATAATCGCATTAGAGGCCTGTTTTATGCGCTGGAAAAAAACACTGACTATGGTCGAAGCTCATGCTGAAGGTGAAATTGGGCGGGTAGTGACTGGCGGGGTGCTAGATATTCCCGGTGGCACTATGTTAGAGAAAATGACCTACATTAACGAAGTCGATGACAGTATTCGTCGCTTTTGCGTCTTTGAGCCACGCGGCTATGCGCAAATGAGTACTAATTTATTATTGCCACCGACTCGGGATGATGCGGACGCCGGTTTTATTATTTTGCAGGGTGATCAAGCCCATGCGATGTCCGGATCGAACTGTATCTGTGTCACTACAGTATTGCTTGAAACCGGCATTCTGGAAATGAAAGAGCCGCAGACTGTGGTGCGCTTTGATATGCCAGCGGGCCTGATTACCGCAACCGCGCAGTGTCATGAAGGTAAGTGTGAGCGGGTTGAATTAGACATGAATCCGAGTTTTGTACACAGCTTGGATGTCAAAGTAGAAACCGAAAAATACGGTACATTAACGGTCGATATTGCCTTTGGTGGGATTTTTTATGCACTGATAGACTGCGCTCAATTAGGCATTAGCATCGAGCGTAAATATGCGAAGCAGATTGTCGAAATAGGCTGCGAAGTACACCGTCAGCTGAATAAAAAACATCACATAGTACATCCGCTAAACGATCAGTTAAACGGAATTGCCTACACTATGCTGATTGATAAAGGCCCGGAACAACAATTGCGTGGTGCCACGGTACTTCCTCCGGGGAGAATCGATCGCTCGCCCTGCGGTACTGGCAACAGTGCGAGAATGGCGGTTATGTTGGCTCGAGGCGAAGTGGCGGTCGGTGATAGCTATAGCGCATATTCGATTATTGGCAGTCGTTTTGACATGCAAGTTGCAGGAGTTACTGAAGTTGCCGGAAAAGTAGCGGTCTTGCCTAAAGTGTCAGGTCGAGGCTGGATTCACGGTATACACCAAATCGGCGTCGATCCAACCGATCCCTATCAAGAGGGCTACAGTGTAGCAGACTGCTGGGGCGATGCAGACGATTTAGTGCGTTAAGAACCTTTGAATAGGTCTTATGTTTTCATCATAAATGCTATTTATAAAATACTAAATTTCACAGTAAAAAAGAGTGTAGATGACTAATAATCAGAAGTTGGCTGGTCGGCGTATTGCGGTAATTGGGGCTGGTGTTGTGGGTGCTTGCTGCGCTGCGCAGTTAACGTTGCAAGGTGCACAGGTTACTATTTTAGACAGGGCAGTACCCGGCATGTCTGGGTCCTCGCGTGGCAATGCCGCACATATTGCCGCCTCTGAAATAATTCCCATGGCGACTCCGGGGATAGCCTTTGCCGCGATTGGTATGTTGCTCGATGCCAAATCCCCTTTAAAAGTCCCGATAAGTCAGTGGCCGAGACTGACTCCCTGGCTGAGTCGCTTTATACTAAACTCAAAAAAATCGATCCATCTGCAGCATATCAAACAGTTGGCTGAGATCAATCAATCGGTGTTTACCGACGTAGAGCAGTTGTTTGAGCGAACCGGATTATCAAACCAGCTGCGCAGAGATGGGGCTTTGTATCTCTATGAAACCGCTAATAGCCTGGCAAAAGCCGCGTCGGGTTTCGCTATAAAGTCCAGTTACGGCTTCGCATCACAGCTGATTACTAGTGATGAGTTGTACGCCTTAGAGCCGAATCTGGCGAAAGTTTTCGCCGGTGCCTATCACATACCACAGTGGGTGACGGTGCAGGACCCACAAAAGGTGGTTGCGGGACTAATCGATTTCTGTCTGGCAAATGGGGCGCTATTACACTGTGAAGAAGTGGTAGATTTTAAGTGGCAGCAACAAGCTGATACTGCGCAAACAGGGGTCAACTTAAACTATAAAAATGGCCGCCAAGCTCAGTTTGATCAGGTGGTGTTAAGTGCCGGTATCTGGTCAAAACCGCTGCTAAAGAAGCTGGCTGCGAATCGACTGCTGGAAGCGGAGCGCGGCTATAATTTGACCTATACCGATCCTGGATTTAATCTGCAAAGGTCGATTGTATTTGGCGATAGGGGCGTGGTTGCAACACCTTTAGATCACGGTTTGCGCATAGGTGGCTGGGCGGAGTTTGCCGGTACTAAAAGGCCGCCTAACCCGAAATACTTTACCGCGATGGACAGTATCGCGGCTGAGATGTTTCCCAAGCTGCAGAGAGCGCAAAGCTACTCTTGGATGGGGCATCGGCCCTCTACGCCTAGCTCAACACCGATCATCGAGCGCAGTGTCGCCAATCCGAATATCATTTTTGCTACCGGACACGGTCATTTAGGATTAACTCAGGGGCCTAGTACGGCAAAACGAGTGCTAGAGTTGTTAGTGAGTGAGGTTTAAGCTGAATCTGAAGCAGTGACTAGCGACCACCTGGTGCTCGCTAGTGTTTTCTCAGCGCTTAACATGCTGATTATTGAAGTTGCGCCGTTAATTACATGTTTACTGAAACAGCAGGGGTGTGGCTGGTCGATAGGTATTCTAGGAAGCGCGTCTTTACTTCAATGCTGTGTTCGTGTGCCAAGCGCTCTGCTAGATCGGCATCTTGACTGCGGATCGCTTCCAAAATGTGATTGTGCTCTACTACTAAGGCTGGCGGTAACGTGTCGTTGTACGAACGAAAATACAAACGCAGAATACGTCGACCTTCATCGAGCAAGCTGGAGTAGCTCTTGACTAAGTAATTGTTGCGCGAGGCCTTGGCTATCGCCATGTGAAAAGCTTGATTGCGCTCTATCATAGCGACTACGCGGCCATTTTCAACGGCAGTGGTGAATTGCTGCTGGCACAAATCAATTTCTTCGAGATCTTTTTCAGTGCGCAATTTAGCGGCTAAGCGGTGAGTGGCCCGCTGTAGCAAATCTAAGGCATCAATATATTGTGGAAACTCTTCAATATTTAAAGGTGCGATAATGGTGCTCTTGTTGGGCAGTGTATTAACCAGCCCTTTGGAAGCCAATCTCACTAGTGCCTCTCTAACCGGAGAGCGCGATACGCCAAAGCGTTCAGCTAGGCCAACTTCATCAACGGGTTGCCCGGGACTCAAGTCTAACGAGAGGATCTCTTCGCGCAAAGTATTGAAAATTCGATTAGCGCCTTCACCGCGAGTACGTTTTTCTTTGACTACCGTGGTTTTACTCAAAGTTGGATCCTTGTATTAGACAAAGTACAGGCAAAATTTGCTGCGCGAATAATACCTTTTTTTGAGGAGTTTGTAATTGATTATTTATTTAGTATACATACTGTATTCAATGTAGTATATTTTTGCTCATTCGCAAATAAACCACCCGTTAAAAAGATTGTATCAGTGACGTTTTAAGGATGTTGATACGACTCACAATGAGGAAGAACCATGAAACTTCAAGGCATTTATACCCCGATTATTACTGCATTTAATGATGATGGCAGCATTAACTACGACGCTTGCAAAATTGTTATCGATAACCAAATTGATAATGGTGTACACGGTCTAATTGTCGGCGGTTCAACCGGTGAGTTTTACGCAATGACTAAAACTGAGCGTTTAGAGCAGTTTGCATTCGCCAATGAGTATATTGCAGGGCGTGTTCCCTGGATCGCAGGTGTTAACGATATGTTGGCGACAGAAGCTTACGCATACGCAGCGGCGGCTAAAAGTGCCGGAGCAAACGCGATGCTAGTTGCGGCGCCACCTTATTCTCTACCTGACGAGTCTGAGCTTGCAGCGCATGTGATTCGTATTGACGAAGCGGCAGATCTGCCGATTATTCTCTACAACTATCCTGGACGCACCGGTGTTGAAATGGGCACTAGCTTTATGGATCAAGTTGCCGATCGCAAAAACATTGTAGCGATTAAAGAATCTAGCGGTGATGTGAATCGTATTCACCAACTGATTTTAGATTACCCACAAGTGCAGTTAAGTGCCGGTGCTGAAGATCAAGTGTTAGAGTTTTTCTCCTGGGGCGCGCAAAGCTGGGTTTGTGCCTGCGCTAATATTTTCCCGAAAGCTTGCGTGGCGTTCTATGAGGCGTGTGTCGTTGAGAAAGATTTTGTTAAAGGTCAGCAGTTTATGGCTGCACTGATGCCGGTTATGGCGCTGTTAGAGCAAAGCGGTAAATTTGTGCAGTGCGTTAAGTTCGGAGCAAAGCTACAGGGAATCGAAGGTGGACCAGTGCGTTTACCGATGATGGCTATGGATGAGACGATGTCTGCAGAAGTAAAAACTGTCATCGAAAAGGCTGCGGCTAAGCTCGATCAAATAATGTCAGCTTAAACAGCATTGCTGTCGGGGAAGAAAAGATGTCAGAATTACTAACCACAGAAGAATACCAAAAGATTGCGGACGGCCTTAGTTTGCCGACCCAAGCTTTTATCAATGGTGAATATGTCGATGCTATCGACGGTGCCACCATGGAGAGTATCAATCCCGCGACGGGAGCGGTACTGGCGAATATTAGCGCCTGCAAAGCGGCAGATGTCGACGTCGCTGTCGCGAACGCAAAAGCAGTCTTTGCCGCGGGAACTTGGTCGCAACTACACCCAAGTGAACGTAAAACTGCGATCGCCAAGCTGGCTAGTTTAATTGAGGAAAATGCCTTAGAACTAGCGGTTATGGAAACTTTGGAAGCGGGTAAACCGATTCATGAATGCGTGTTAACTGACCTGCCAGAAACTGTGCACTGTATTCAATGGCACGCCGAAGCTACGGACAAATTATACGATCAATTATCTCCTTCAGGGAATAATGCGGTCGGTATGATTGTTCGTGAGCCGCTCGGTGTGGTCGCCTGTGTCTTGCCGTGGAACTTCCCCTTGATGATGGTGGCCTGGAAATTAGGTCCGGCACTGGCGGCGGGTAACTCAGTTATCGTCAAGCCTGCTGAAACAACCAGCATGACCACTTTGCGCATTGCACAATTAGCCATTGAAGCGGGCATTCCCGCCGGTGTATTCAATGTCTTGCCAGGGCTTGGTCCAGATGTGGGTGAGCCGTTAGGCATGCATGAAGACGTGCAAGTTGTGTCATTTACCGGATCGACTGTGACCGGTAGGCGCTTTCTCGAATACTCTGCCAAAAGTAATCTCAAGCGGATTGTTCTCGAGTGTGGCGGCAAAAGTCCGAGCGTGGTCTTGGCCGATGCTGAGAACCTCGATTCAATTGCCGATAATATCGTCAATGCAGCACTGTGGAACATGGGGCAAAATTGCACCGCTAACTCTCGCATCATTATCCATAAAGATATTAAAGCGACCTTAACCAGCAAGATTTTGCTGGCTATGCAAAGCTGGAAAACTGGCGATCCGATGAATCCTGAGCATATGCTAGGCTCGATCATCAGCAAGCCACAATTTGATAAAATTATGGGTTATATCCAGATCGGCAAAGATCAAGGTGCCACGCTATTAACCGGTGGTAAGTCAATTGCCATCAAAGAAGGTCTGTTTATCGAGCCGACTTTGTTTGATCATGTAACACCGGATATGACCATTGCCGTCGAGGAGATATTCGGTCCAGTATTCTGTTTAATGGAAGCTGAGTCCGATGAGCATGCACTAGAGCTTGCCAATCAAACTTGCTACGGTTTACAGGCGTCCCTGTATACCGCCAATCTGAAAAAGGCGCATAAATACGCACGTTTACTCCAGGCGGGTACCGTGTCAGTTAACTGCTTTAGCGAAGGGGATATCAGTACACCTTTTGGAGGCTTTAAGCTGTCTGGTTTTGGTGGCCGTGATAACTCACTGCAAGCACATGATCAGTACACTGATGTTAAAACCATTTGGTTGGATCTAGAGTAAGCGCCAAGATAGTCACCTGAATCAGTGTCGTCACTGATTCAGGTTATCGCTAAACGAGGGTTTTTAAACAGCGCTCAATCACACCTTATTTCACCGCTCAGAGTCGGATTTTTTCTATTCATCGGGGTGCTGACAATTTTTTCTATCGAGTCTAATTTTTCAGCGGCTGCGATGCTATTTATGGTTAATACCGTGTAGCGATTGTCGCACAGTTGCGCCGCTCTTTGGTGCCAGCTGGCGATTACCCATTCTCTGGAGGTTGTAGAGTTGCCTAAATACTGCAGCCAATAGTGCTGTTCGGCGATTTTTTTCTCCTCATAGCCTCCATCCCAGCCGAGCGGTTGATAGACAGTATCACAGCCACTGAGCAAGATTGCCAGACAGCAAGATGCTAGGTACTTCACTTGTTAGGGCCACTTTGACGATTGGCGCGTCTCGGTCTTCTCTCTCTCGCGCCGCCACTCAAAGAGCCTCCTTGGATACTTAAATCACCTTGCAGTTGTGCTTTGGCACCGGTAGTCACTGCGCCTAAAATTTTTTCAATGCTATCGATGTCAGGTGCAGCAGTGGTCTGATGGTTTTTCAAAGCTTGACTCATTACCGCGATGTGTTGCGGGGTTGTGCCACAGCAGCCGCCAATGATTCTCGCGCCTGCATCAAACACTAAACGGGCGTAATCCGCCATTAACTGAGGCGTGCCCGAGTATACAATTTTGCCATCGACATACTCAGGAAGACCACAGTTGGCTTTCGCTACGAGTATCGGGTCTGTGGCTGACGCTTTGCAGGCCAGTTTCATATTGATGATCGCAGCGACTACCTCCGCTGCACCGGTACCGCAGTTGGTGCCGCAGGCGCTGGCACTGCTGCTCAATTGGCTGTTGAGTTTAATCAGTTCGGCGGGAGTGACACCCATCATAGTGCGGCCATTGGTATCTATACTCATCGTGTAGACTACCGGTAAACCAGTACTAGCGGCGGCTTCATAAGCTGCCTTTGCCTCAGTGAGATCGGAGATAGTTTCTATCCACAACACATCTACCCCACCGAGTTGCAATGCCTCAGCCTGGTCCTTAAAAGCTTGATAAGCTTGCGCGTAAGTCAGAGTGCCGATCGGTTCTAAAATTTCGCCGGTCGGACCCATTGAGCCCGCCACCACAATATCTCGCTGACTGTTATCGGCCAGTCGCTTTAAAATTTTTGCCGCTGCGATGTTTAAACTTTGCACTTGATCTTCAGCGCCATGCAATTTTAATCGATAGGTTGTGCCACCAAAGGTGTTGGTTAGCAGGATGTCGGATCCGGCATCGATAAAGCGCTGGCCGAGTTCGGCGATACGTTCAGGATAGTCAATGTTCCACAGCTCAGGTGCGTCCCCGGTTTGTAAACCCATCAAAAAAAGGTTGGTGCCCAGTGCGCCATCAGTGAGGAGATAGGGGCGTTCATTTAATAATCGCGTAAAAAGGTTAGACATAATCAGCTGCCCTGGATCCATGAAATTTAGTCAATTCTAACTCATGATAGTAGTTTTTAGCTATCAATCTCTGCAGCTTGCAGTATCGCCGTTGGCGAGTGTTATATGGCTATTTAATGACGAGTATATTTCTGAAGACAGGGACTTAGGAGATTGCAAACAAGGTAACGGCACTTTAGTATTAAGCTGAAATCTCGGCATAGCTACTGCCTCGCAACGTTATGCAGAGGTCGCGAATTAAATATGGTATCGAGAATAGAGTGATTGCTGATGATCCCAACCTTAAGTACTGAACGACTAAAATTGATACCTCCAGATGAAAGTTGTTTTGCTGCGTATGAGCAATTTTATACCGACGCTGACTCTTCTAAAGCTTACGGTGGACCGCTCTCTAGTAGTCAAGCCTGGGAGCGGTTAATGCTAGATATTGGATCTTGGCACCTGACCGGGTTTGGTGTCTGGGCGATTAAAGAACAGCAGTCAGGGGCGATCGTCGGCAGCTGCGGCTATTGGCAAGCATTAGGTTGGCCAAGAGAGCTTACTTGGTGGTTGTTAAAATCGGCGAGGTGCAAAGGTTATGCTCAAGAGGCATCGATTGCGGCCATCGAGCATGCCTACACGCAATTTGGCTGGGATAAAGTGCAAACCTATATGCATGATGACAATCAGGCTGCGCGCTCGCTGGTGGAAAAATTGGGCGGCGTCATATCGAGCAGAATGGAATTTGCAGATAGTTTGTCTAGGAATATATATGATATTGCTGCGCCGCCGCCATTAATTAGTGGAGCAGAAAAAAAGCAAGCGGCAATTAGCGGCGACAATTTGCACCAGGACTAAGTGCGCAGAGCGGACTAAGTCGAGCTTGATCTACTGGTAGGGACGAACCTGTGCATAGAATTAAAGAGTTACTGAGAGATGATCCGTACCGCTATCAAATTTTACAGTGGGTGGCAAATCTGCATCAATCAGAGTGTTATGTAGCGGCTGGATTTATCAGAAATATGGTTTGGGATCACTTACATGGTTTTTGCAGAACCGCCTTGAATGACGTGGACGTTATATACTTTGATCCTCTGTCTACAGTGACAGAAAAAGAGCTTCTAGCGCGATTAAATAGTGCGGCGCCGATGCTTAACTGGCAAGTCAAAAACCAAGCGCTAATGCATATCAGGAACTCCGATAAGCCGTACCTTAGTATTGCTGATGCAATCGATTTTTGGCCGGAAAAGGAGACAGCAGTCGCCGTTAAATTAGAGGGAAATGAGGAGATTACAGTGATCGCCCCCTTTGGCGTAGAATCATTGTTTGCCGGTTTGATAAGCCATAACCCGAAGCGGACTAAAGCAGTTTTTAGCGCGCGAATCCAGACTAAACAGTGGCTGGAAAAATGGCCGGATTTAATGTTAGCTAAATAATCGATCCAGAATTGAATGTGTGATCAGCAGATGTTTAGAGCGAAGCGCCTCTGCAAAAGTTGTACAGGCCCATGGCAAGAGTTAAGGCACGGGGCTTATTCAAAAATTTTTCTGATTAGCCCTGTGTCTCCGCCATAGCAAAAGATGCTTTTAATCTCTTCTCTGTGCTCTCTGTGCCCTCTGTGGTAAAACCAATCCTTTAAA
>ASZJ01000188.1 GCA_000416275.1 Osedax symbiont Rs1 | reverse complement strand
GTATTCACTTTGAAGTCACGGATTCAGGCTAAAGTAAAAAATTTACAAATAATGTGACTTGGACATAATCTAAACCATTATTAAATGATAGAAACATAATACAAATACAACTTTTTAACTTGTTGAAATTAAATACTTTGTCAAATAGTCGCCAAGTTGAGCGGAGTATGATGGTCAATCAGGAAAAATTTTAAATATCTGCTGAGTTGCTCTTTATGGATGGGATTCGGTGACTGACGAAGAAGCACTGCTGAAACGAGCCCGAATATTGCAGCCAATATCCGAGCTGGCAGCATCAATCGACAGCGGGAGGTTGAATGTTGGAGAGCATTTTTTGCAGAGTGCCGATTAATTGTTTTTGTTCTTCAGCGCTGATGTTTTCCATCAAATTAGTTTCGCCATCATACATAATCGGCCATAAACGATCGAAAGTTTCGCTGCCCTTTTCGGTAAGGTAAACCTTGCGGACTCGGCCGTCGGCGTCACTTGAAATTCTTTTAATCAAGCCTTGTGCCTCCAGTGCATCTAGAGAACGACTCATAGTCGATTGCTCGGCAACTGTATAGATCGATAATTCATTGATGGTTAAGCCCGGTATGATGGAGAGCACCGCGAGAGTACGCATTTTGACGGGGTTTAAATTATGTGGGCGCAATTGATCGTGTAAATTGACATTCCAGCGCCCCATGATGCGGTTCATTAAATAGGGGGCGAATTGGGATAGGCCAATTTCAGCCAAGGTTTTTGCGTGGTTATTGGTTTGTTCAGTGGTTGTCGTCACTGACAAGCTGTCAGCTGTATTTTTGACGCTATAATCTGCCATTAGTAATCCGGAAATTTATTGTATTAAAAGCCTAAATTAAGTATGACATAATTTTTGAAAATTGTACCTTAGTGCTATCGAGTAATAATGTAATAATAGATTTTATCGAGTCGCTTTCTCGGCCTGAATTATTTCCAAACAGGTTGGTTTTTACAGCAGTAACGAATAAGAGAGGCTATACTCCTTATCGATTATTGCCAATTAATGGTTTTGTAGAGTGTTCAACGCGCTGTTTGCTTAGCTATTACCTGAATCAGTTACTTCGCTGTATCGTATAACGCTAGTGTTTTATTTTGCGGTGGATGAAAAAATATCCACTGTATTCAATTTGCTGCCATCAATTCAGGTATTACCAAGAGCTATAGCAATACGCAGAGCTGAAAATGT
Organism: Osedax symbiont Rs1; assembly: GCA_000416275.1. Classification (GTDB taxonomy): domain Bacteria; phylum Pseudomonadota; class Gammaproteobacteria; order Pseudomonadales; family Balneatricaceae; genus Rs1. The sequence continues at coordinate 28,326 of ASZJ01000188.1, read as the reverse complement.
TACAGAAATACCTATAAAGGATTCACTATGGAGACGCTCGCTGCTGAAAATACGGCTGCCAGGAATAAGCTTAAAAATGAGACGGGCTTACGAAAACTGTTAGAGAGAATGCCGGAAACTGTGCAAGACAGTTTCACTGAGGAACAATTGGCAAATATAAAGATAGCGATTGGTGCTCGAACTTGGGGGAATCATGTTATCGATGTGCGCAGTACGATAAAATTTTTCCGCTACCGCTACTATTATGTGTTGGTGGCCGGCAGAAACCGTCGCGAGTTGAGCGCTAGAGAAAGGCGTATTGGTCTGCTGATACAAGCCTCTGTATTTGCGATATTTTTGGCCTTCAGTGCGATGTTGGGTGTGTTGGTGCTCTACTTGATAAAGTCTGCTGCGGGAATCGATATTTTTCCAAATTTTTCTTTCGGGGTGTGGGGCTGGTTTAAAGGTACTTTTTTAAACTGAGGTTAAATTAAACCTCAGTTTAAAATGGTGTTTAATGTAACTCAAGCAGGCAGATATTTATAAGTATGTTCGCTATTGTTTTTTAGTGAATAAATCAAGGATAGTACCACCTAAGAACAACTTAGTAATGTTAGATTTTTTATACATTTCTTTAGGTATTTTGTGTGCAATTTTGGCATGCAATTGCGGCAGTCTAGACCAGTGCACCCCCTGTTTATAATGGTGTGCCGTATGATAGCCCAAGTTTCCAGTAAGGAAATTAAAGACCGGGTTTAGATTGTTATGCGAGGCTTCAAATTCATTTTGCGTATCTAGTCCAGAGTGGTGCTCATAGGTTACATAGGCGGTAAATAATAGGCTGGTAATCATCGGTAACACAAACAAAAATAGTGCGGCTAGCGGATTCCAGATAATTAATCCAATAATGATCGCTAGGGTAAGTGCAGTATATCTGACAAAAATCTTCAATTGCTTAGGATGTTTCTTACCCACGGTATAGCCGCGAGGATAAGCGGTTAACGCTACATTGAGAGAATACTCCAATATGCCCATCTGCGTGCCATCTTTACGCTTCCAGCGACTTTCATCTTTTTCTTGATCTAAAAAGTTCAAATGGTGACCTAATACGTGGTGTAAGCGCCACAAATGAGTTGAAACACCAGTGTGCAGTGCATAGAAAAATTCTAAAACTCTATTTAAACTTTTATTGCGGAAGGTGAAAAGGTGCTGGTGATGATGGTTCCAAGCGCAAATTACGCCCTTGGGAATTAGCATGATCGCATAGTAAGTAATAAAAACGGTAATGCTGGTGACTGCAAAATAAAGGATGAAATCGATAACCGTTAAGCTGAGAATAAGAGCAACAGGCCAACGATCTTCTTTAAACCTAAAAATGCTTGAATTTACAGATGGTTGAAGATTCGCTTGCATAGAATGAATACCCTAATAGTTCAAGTTTTATAATGACGCATAGTATTATAATGTATTCCTCTTTGCTAGCACTGATCATCTATCAATGGGCATAAATCAAGAAAGTGGTGAATAATTGACTAATATTTTATTGCTCTAAAATTAAGCTTTTAAAATCAAATTTCTTAAAACATTTATTTAATATACACCTCCCTAAGGGCCGTACTTAGGATGATATGGTAGATAAATAAGGGTCAATAATTATATGTAAAAGAATATAAATTAAATTATCATTCTGTCTTTATGGTCTAGACTTTCTGTCATCAGTGTTATTGATAAGTGCGGTTTTCGTGGTCATATGATTTTTTAAAAATTGATTATATACAAAGCACTTTTTTCACGTTTTATTTATTAATTATGAAACTTTGAAAAGGAATTCTGGCTATGTCCTTGCAGCGCAAGATATTTACCGCATTTTTTTCGGTGGGATTAATTTCCGCTTTTATTTTAAGTATTTCATCCCTCTATGTATCTACCAATTGATTGGAAAATCAGGCCTGTAATCAATTGACGTCGGTAAGAAATATTAAAAAGCAGCAAATAGAGTGGTATTTTCTAGACGGTGACAAAGATATCGTCATGCTGGCGGAATCGGTACAATTACAATTACCTGAATCCGTTACTTCAAAGTGAATACGGAGTGTAAGATTATAACCGCTGTAGAGTCAAGAGCTTGTGCTATGTGGTGCAGTGAAGTCGATATAAAAAATATGATTGAGCTGCTGCAAACAGGGGCTCAAAGAGCGATGGTGGTGATGGATAACAGTTCCAGCCAAGCCAGGCAAGCAGTCGCAGCCGCTGAAAAAACTGCTGAGAGTAGGTTGTGATCTCTAACAAGTGCCTTTGTTTTATTCTGTAAAGGAGGGGAAGGTGTATTGCGTTTCTGGAAGGATAAATGATGCTGTTGGGTTATCCGTCTAAAATAGTCTTCTCTTGGAGATAAAAACAAAAAAAACCTCAGAGGCTTGCGCCACTGAGGTTTCTTAGCTGGGTCTTTTAACTCAGCAAGTTGCTAAAACAAAAAATTATTTGTTTTTAGCCGCTTTTCTCGCTCTCTCTTCTTCGATAACTTTTTCAGCAACCGAATTAGGACAAGGCAGGTAGTGTGCGAATTCCATAGAGAATTGACCGCGACCAGAGGTCATAGTACGCAAGCTTCCTATGTAGCCAAACATTTCTGAAAGAGGGACGTCTGCCTTGATGCGAACACCAGTAACACCCGCTTCCTGATCCTTGATCATGCCGCGGCGACGGTTAAGGTCACCGATAACATCACCAACGTGATCGTCTGGAGTGAACACGTCAACGGCCATGATAGGCTCGATCAACTGCGGAGATGCCTTGGGAATTGACTGGCGGAAAGCGCCTTTAGCAGCGATTTCGAAAGCAATTGCCGAGGAGTCAACGGCGTGAAATCCACCGTCATATACTTCGATTTCAACGTCAAGTACAGGGAAGCCAGCTAGTGTGCCGGTCTCCATCATGCTCTGGAAGCCCTTCTCGATGGCAGGGAAGAATTCCTTGGGAACGTTACCGCCGACAACTGTTGAAGTGAATACGAATCCAGTTCCAGGCTCGCCCGGCTTGATTTTGTAATCGATTTTACCAAATTGTCCAGAACCACCAGACTGCTTCTTATGTGTGTAAGAATCGTCGACTTCAGCAGTGATTGTCTCGCGGTAGGCGACTTGTGGTTGGCCAACTTCAAGATCAACGCCATAGGTGCGCTTAAGGATGTCAACCTTGATATCTAAGTGAAGCTCACCCATTCCAGAGAGAATTGTCTCGCCAGAATCTTGGTCAGTTTCAACTTTAAAGGTTGGATCTTCTGCAACCATTTTACCGATAGCGATACCCATCTTCTCAGTTGAACCTTTATCTTTAGGTGATACAGAGATAGAAATTACAGGTACTGGGAAAACCATTGCTTCAAGAATGATTGGGTCTTTAGGGTCACAAAGTGTGTGGCCTGTTTGGACGTTAGACTTCATGCCGACAATGGCGATGATGTCACCAGCTTGTGCCGATGCTAATTCTTTACGCTCATCAGCCTGCATTTCACACATACGGCCGATACGCTCAGTTTTACCTGTAGCAGCGTTGAGAATAGTGTCACCTTTCTTCAATGTACCTGAGTAGATGCGTACGAAAGTAAGGGCGCCAAAACGGTCGTCAGAAATTTTAAATGCTAATGCTTTAAATGATTCTGTAGTAGAGACAACTGCAAATTTGCCAGTCGGTTCGCCTTCTTCATCAGTTAGTGGCTGTGGGTCAACTTCATCTGGGCTCGGTAGGTAGTCAATAACAGCGTCGAGAATGTTCTGTACGCCTTTGTTCTTGAAAGCAGAACCACAGTATGTAGGGAAGAAGTCCATGGTACGTGTGCCTTTGCGGATACACATCTTAATGTCTTCCATTGAAGGCTCTTCACCTTCCATGTACGCTTCCATGATGTCGTCGTCTTGCTCAACAGCAGTTTCGATCAACTTTTCACGCCACTCTTCGACTAGATCAACCATATCTTCAGGAACATCGGTAATCACGAAGTTTTCAGGAAGGCCGGAGTCGTCCCAAATGTGTGCCTTGCGAGTTAGTAAGTCTACAATGCCGACGAAGTCTTCTTCGATGCCGATTGGCAGAACCATTACTAGCGGATTGGCAGCTAGTACATCTTCTGTTTGCTTAACCACACGTAGGAAATCAGCGCCCATACGGTCAAGCTTGTTGACGAAAATGATTCGTGCTACTTCGGATTCGTTAGCGTAGCGCCAGTTAGTTTCAGATTGGGGCTCAACACCACCAGATCCACAGAATACACCAACGCCGCCATCGAGAACTTTCAGCGAACGGTAAACTTCAACTGTGAAGTCGACGTGGCCGGGAGTGTCGATAACGTTTAAACGGTGATCTTTCCAGAAGCAACTTACCGCTGCTGATTGGATAGTTATTCCGCGCTCTGCTTCCTGTTCCATAAAGTCAGTTGTTGACTCGCCGTCGTGTACTTCGCCGGTTTTGTGGATTTGGCCAGTTAGTTTCAGGATACGTTCTGTGGTAGTAGTTTTACCCGCGTCAACGTGGGCGAAAATACCAATATTTCTGTATTTGGATAAGTCAGACATTACTTTACTCGACGGATTATTGGATAAATATTAGAAAGCCATGGCTGGTTTGACATGGTTCTCGGGATGTTAAGAAATAAATAGCGCTGCATTATACAGGAAAAAAATAGTCTTTGGGGGTGCTTGTGATTATTTATTTTTTATTCTTATAAATCAATAAGTTATTATTTATTTTTAATAAGAAATGAGTGAAGTTAACAGTTGCTTAGCGGTGTTTTGTTACTTAAATCTTCGGTTTTGTGAAAATCGGAGAAAAAAAACGCTGCTTGCGGGCGTTAATTTAGCAGAATAAATAGCGGTCGGGATGCCTGTAAATTTTTTTTTTTTTTGCTATATTAGCGGGCTAATTAAATGATTGGATTTTAAGTATGATCGCCACGGGAACTTTATATATTATATCAGCGCCTTCTGGAGCGGGTAAAACCAGCTTGGTAAAAGCGCTTTTAGTACAAGATAAGTTGGTGCGTGTCTCTGTCTCTGACACGACTCGGCCAATGCGCGAAGGGGAAAAAGACGGCGTCGACTATAATTTCGTCAGTATGGAGGTTTTCGATCGGCAAATTGGCGGCGATATTTATCTCGAGTACGCCAATGTGTTCACTAATAAATATGGCACATCTAGAAAATGGGTGGATGCACAGCTGCAGCAAGGCACTGATGTAATATTAGAAATTGATTGGCAGGGAGCTCAGCAAGTTCGTGGGTTTGTGCCTAGTGCGGTTTCTATTTTTATACTGCCCCCTTCCAGAGAGGAGTTGAGATCGAGATTGCAAGGCCGTGGGACTGATCTTCAAGCGGTGGTCGACCATCGCATGGAAAATGCGGTGGGGGAGATAGAGCACTATGCTGAATTTGAATATTTAATCATTAATGATGACTTTGATGTAGCCTTGGTTGACTTGTTAGCTGTATTTAAGGCGCAGAGATTATGCCGAAAAGTGCAACAGCAAAAGCATCAGGCGCTGTTAGAAAAGCTCTGCATTGAACTCTAAACTTAGCAAGTTACTCGGCAAGCATAATTATTTCACGTTATTTAGGCTGATTACTCGTTGAAATTTAATAGTGGCTTCTGTATTATGCTGCGTCCTATATGTATCTGTGATACTAATATTAAGATTTGAGGTTTACCATGGCACGTGTAACAGTTGAAGATTGCTTAGAAAATGTAGAAAACCGTTTTGAGTTAGTGATGGTTGCGGCTAAGCGTGCACGTCAACTAGCAACTGGCGGAAAAGAAGCTTTTGTTGACAAAGAAAACGACAAGGAAACTGTGATCGCCTTACGTGAAATCGCCGAGGGGCACATTGATAGCTCAATACTTAACGATATAGTTGTTTAGCAGGTATCTAAGCACCTAACTTTGGGGCATTATTACTGTATCTCTATAACAGAATTGGAATACAGGAACAACAATGCCCACTATCGATTCACTTTCTGATCGACTTGTTGATTATTTGGATCCAGCAATGGTCCATCAAGTGCGTCGCGCCTATTTTTACGCCGAGCAAGCTCACGAGGGGCAGTGGCGTAAATCTGGTGAACCCTACGTTACCCATCCACTAGCCGTTTCAAGTATCCTCGCTACCATGCACATGGATCATCAAAGTTTGATGGCTGCTATGTTGCACGATGTCATAGAAGACACCGACGTCGATTTTGCAGGTATCCAAGAGCAGTTTGGTGCCGCAGTCGCCACTATCGTTGAGGGCGTTTCTAAGCTTACCCACCTTGAAGTAGAAACCAAAGCCGAAGCTCAGGCAGAAAATTTTCAAAAAATGGTCATGGCCATGGCTGAAGACATTCGCGTGATATTGGTGAAACTCGCTGATCGGCTCCATAATATGCGAACGCTGGGCTCGATGCCCGCTCACAAGCGTCGTCGTATCGCGAAAGAAACTTTAGACATATACGCCCCGATAGCCGCGCGTCTCGGGATGCGAAATATTCAAATCGAACTGCAAGAACTTTCATTTTTCTCTTATTATCCAATGCGTGCCAAGCGGATTCGTCACGCTGTCAGCAATGCGCGCGGCCAGCGTAAAGATTTAATTACTAACATTGAAAAATCTATCCAGATGAGGCTGCAACAAGAGGGGCTCAATTGTATTGTGTTTGGTCGTGAAAAACATTTATACAGTATATATTTGAAAATGAAGACTCAGCGAAAACAGTTTGTAGACATAATGGATGTGTTTGCTTTTAGAATTGTCACTAACAGCGTCGACGAATGCTATCGAGTGTTAGGTTCAGTACACAACTTATACAAACCGGTTCACGGTCGCTTCAAAGATTATATAGCGATTCCCAAAGGCAATGGTTACCAGTCTCTACATACAGAATTATTTGGCGCTAAAGATATTACTATAGAGGTGCAGATCCGCACTAAAGAAATGGATGCGGTTGCTATGCAAGGTATTGCAGAGCACAGCTATTATAAAGGTAGTGGCAGCTCGGACATTGCGCTAAGCTCGTTTAATAGAGCCCGTAAATGGGTGCAAGATATGCTGGAAATGCAAAAGCGTGCCGGCGACTCTATGGAATTTATCGACAACGTCAAAAAAGATTTATTCCCCGATGAAGTTTATGTTTTCACACCTAAGGGTCTTATTTATGAGTTGCCTCCAGGGGCTACGGCTGTCGATCTAGCTTATGCTATTCACACAGATGTCGGCAATTCGTGTATTTCGTGTCGGGTCAATCGTCGCTTAGTGCCATTGTCTGAGCCCCTTGAAAGTGGTCAAACAGTTGAAATTATCAGAACGCCAAGGGCTAAACCAAATATGGCATGGCTCAATTTTGTGGTGACAGGTAAAGCGCGCTCAAGTATTCGTCACTTCTTGAAAAATCAAGAAACGGATCAGTCTATCCAAATGGGCAAGAGGTTGTTAAATCAGTTTTTGAGCCAGTATGGCGTTAATACTGATCAAGTTGACGCTAAAAAAATGTCTGACTTACTTGAAGAGGCTAGTCTAAACTCTGTCGATGCGCTGTTTCAGGAGATCGGCAATGGTAATTTGATGTCTTATGGGGTTGCTATAAAGCTGAGGCCCGACCAAGACGCCTCAGCTGAATCTAAACTGCAGCGGCAAAATTTGGCAATAGAAGGCACTGAAGGGGTGGTTATACAGTATGCAAAATGTTGTCAGCCAATTCCTGGGGATGGTATTGTAGGCTATACCAGTAGTGGTAGAGGCTTTGTTGTACACCGTATCAGTTGTAAAAATATTCGCTCGATGAAAGATGACCCAGAAAAGTGTATTTTTCTTGAGTGGTCCGACGATTCAGAAGATGAATTTAGTGTCAGCCTCAAATTAGAAGTTGCATCTGAAAGAGGCATAATTGCACATTTGGCAACTACCGTTTCAGCAGTTGGAGCCAATGTTTTAAAAATGGATTTAGGTGAGAAAGAAGGGCTGTTGTGTTCAGTGGATATGGAGCTGGGGGTTAAAGGTAGAGTTCATTTGGCCAGAGCTATTAAAAAATTACGCGCACTGCGTGCCGTGAGCCGAGTGTCTAGAGTTTAAAAGTGAAATTCTGGCTGTTATAATTCTCAATCCGTGATTTCAAAGTGAATACAGGGCTTGCGCTATGTGGCGCAGTGAAGCCACTGATTCAGGATAGTGATAAACAAGTTTAAGGCTGAGGCAGTTTATATTTGTAGGTTTGGTTGCCATATTAAGGAAAAAGCTTAGCTCGTACGGGGCTGGATTGGTTATAATGTAAGCTATTAACACTGCTAGAGAGGGGTTTTTCAGTATAGCTATATCCTGATTTTTTTGCCAAATAAGTATTATCTAAGAAGAGTGTTATTGTAAATTCTGACGAATTTGGTGAGTGAAAAATACTCTTCGTTGAAGTAGTTTCTTCCCAATGTTTTTGTTCCAAAATAATAGTTTATTCAAAAGAGAGGTGGTGGTTTGGCGGTTGGAGTACCAAGATTGGATCATATTATTGATGATGATAGTATCCGCATTGCTCTGTTGCATGATAATGAAGGTAAGGTATTAGTTTTATTGCCAGCATCGCATCTGCTTAATTTGGTGGTGCTGTGGCGTGAAACTTCTCGCCAGCTTCAGCCGGTGCGTGCGGAAAACATTGTTAAGTTTTTTAATCAAGATGCACTAGCTACCGCTGAGGGGCAGCGCAAGCTATTTTCGCTGCCTGTTTATCTCGATACATCTTGTAAAGAAATGCAGTCGATGTCTGTTTTAGAGCCTCATTCTGGGTTGGCTTTTGAAGTCCCCAGAAAATGGCTAGCAGGGTCTGCTTCGGTTATTTCAGTGGGAATTAGCCCAGCACAAATACTCGCGGAGCAACCGCAAGGTGGTGATGAGGAAATTATCGTCAAAGCAGTAGAGCGCTTTACTGCTTTGCGTATAAAACAAAGAGTTGAAGACACTCTAGGTTTGCCAAGCTTGTCTCCAACCGCACAAAAAATTACTGAGCTTAGGGCTGACCCATTGGCAGGGGTTGACCGCTTAGTGCCGATAGTCAAGGTAGACCCTTCGCTGGCTGCGCAAGTAATGAGCTGGGCAGCGTCCCCTTATTACGCAACACCGGGGGAGTTGCAATCCATAGATGATGCTGTAATTCGAGTGTTAGGCTTTGATTTAGTGGTGAACTTGGCGCTTGGTGTCTCTATGGGAAAAACGTTAACGATACCAGATGAGGCCCCGCGAGGTCATACTCCCTATTGGATTCAAGCTATTTATACCGCGACCTTAGCAGAGCGCTTATGTAAAAGAATGACCTTTGATAATGCCCTCAAGCCAGGTTTGGTTTATCTGACTGGGTTGATCCATAATTTTGGTTATGCAGCCCTAGCACATTTGTTTCCACCGCACTTTGCCTTGCTGTCTCGATATCTTGAGATCAATCCACACATGAGTATCGAGCAAACAGAGCGGCATGTATTAAATATAACCCGTGAACAAATCGCCGCTTGGTTATTTGAGTGTTGGGCGCTACCAAAAGACGTTTGTAAGGGAGTGCGCTATATTAATAGCCCTTTACATAGTAAATCTAATGGCTATGCGCAGCTAGTCAATATCGCATCAAGGGCGCTGCGCCCATCGGGTTTTGCTGACGGACCTATTGAAAAACTAGACCCCAAAGTATTGCAAGCTATTGGCCTGTTAGAAGGTGAGGTGTTCGAAGAGCTAGACTTGATGTTAGAGAGAGGTGAGGAGCTGTTAGAGCTAGTCAGAATGCTTGAAGCGCAACAGAAACGTGAGTCAAACCGAGCTAAGGCATAGCTTTGACAGCCTAATCGTTTTTGGTGAATAAAATAAGCTATCCGAATTGGCTGACCAGAGTATCTCTGGTTGGCCAGCAATTATTGATCGAGCATTGCTTCTATCTCTTCAAGTTCTTCCAGTGAGCTCATCCAATCCATTTCGACCTCTTCCAAACTAGATTTACTTGACCCTTGATCAGCTAAAGCCTTTTTTAAGGTTTGTTTGTGCTCCGCATCATAAATAGTTGGATCGGATAGCAATATTTCAAATTGGCTGAGCTCCAGCTGTAATTTATCGAGCTCTTTTTCTAATTTTGAGATTTTATTTTTAAGGGGGCGTAATTGATTGCGGCGCTCTGCTGCTAGGCGCTTCTGTTCTTTTTTCTGGTCGGCGCTTAAAGATTTGTTTTCTCGGCTAAGCATTTTAGTGGGGGATAAGTTGCGGCGTTGCTCTGATAGCCAGTTTTGATAGTCACTAAGGTCTCCGTTAAATTCACTGACCGTGCCATTGGCTACTAGTAAAAATTCGTCGACAGTATTTCTCAGTAGATGACGATCGTGAGAGACCAAAATAACCGCACCTGAAAACTCTTGCATGGCCATGGTCAAAGCGTGGCGAACTTCTAAATCTAGATGGTTAGTCGGTTCATCTAAGAGTAATAAGTTGGGCTTTTGCCAGGCGATTAAAGCCAGTGCTACCCGGGCTTTTTCGCCGCCTGAAAACTTTTTAACTGGAGTGAAAGCATCGTCGCCAAAAAAACCAAAAGAGCCTAGATAATTACGAACTTGCTGATCGGTAGATTTTGGTGATAGACGCATAATATGCTCGAGTGCTGACGCTTCTAGATCTAATGCTTCTAATTGATGCTGCGAGAAATAGCCTACTTTTAAATGCTCACCTGCAATTCGCTCGCCATTGAGCTGCGGAATATCACCTACCAAGGTTTTGATCAGCGTCGACTTACCAGCGCCATTGGGGCCCAGTAAGCCGATTCTCGAGCCTGGTTCCAGGATCAATGTGACTTGTTTGAGGATGCTGGTGTCACCGTAGCCACAATCTGCTTTACGAATGCTGAGTAATGGGTCGGACACTTTTTTGCTGCTGGGGAAGGTGAACGTAAAAGGACTGTCGATGTGTGCCGCCGAGATGACTTCCATTCTCTCTAATTCTTTGACCCGGCTTTGGGCCTGCTTAGCTTTGGATGCTTTGGCTTTGAAGCGAGTGACAAATTGCTCTATTTCAGCAATACGCTGCTGTTGCTTCTCGTACTGTACTTGCTGTTGTGCCAAGCGCTCAGCTTTAGCCAATTCAAAGGCGCTGTATTGGCCTTTGTAAATATCCAGCTTGGCGCTGTGCATATGCACTATATGGTCGACAACTTGGTCGAGGAAATCTCGGTCGTGAGAGATTAATAGTAAAGTTCCCTGATAATTCTTTAGCCAGGTTTCAAGCCAGACGGTCGCGTCTAAGTCTAAGTGGTTGGTGGGTTCATCCAATAGCAATATATCAGACCGGCACATTAGCGCCTTGGCCAAGTTTAAGCGAATTCTCCAGCCGCCAGATAAATCGCTGACATTACGCTGTGCATCATCGCTGGCGAAACCTAAACCGTTGAGCAGCTGCTGGGCACGCGATTCAGCAGTGTAACCGTCGACATTATCCAGTTGTGCGTGTAATTCGCCGATGCGCTCTGCTTGGTGTTCTTGCTCAGCGATTGCTAATTGTTGCTGAATCTCCCTAAGATTTTTATCCCCATCTAACACACAGTCAAGGACGGTGCGGTCGTTGTTATGCACTTCTTGGGCCATATGGGCAATGGTTTGATTCCCTGACATTTTCAATTCGCCAGCATCTAGCTGCAGCTCACCGAGCAATAATTTAAATAAACTCGATTTACCGACCCCATTGGCCCCTATGATTCCCACTTTCCAGCCGGAGTGTAATGTTAAATCTGCTTGATTTAATAGTTGCTGGGGACCGCGAAGTAAACTAAGTTCTAGTAATTGAATCATAAAAGCTCGGTAAGTGTGTAAATAGTCAAAAAATCCAGCCGGAGATATTAGCATGCTAGGCTGTTTTTGTATCCCCTATCTATACGCAAGGATTAGGAAATTAATGAATATAGACAATCAATTATGGCTATTCGCCAATCAATACTATCGTTACCCCGGTGTGGCGCAGCAGTTATTGGCACTGCAAAATAACCACGACTTAAGCGTCAATTTACACATATATGTTGTTTGGCTGGTTAGCATCGAGCGTAAAATAGTTACTTTGCCGAGCGCTAACTGCAATGTAAGTGCTTGGCAAAGTGAAGTAACCGCACCGCTGCGAAAAATACGGCAGTTAGTGAAACAACAAAAAACGGCGAATTCAAGCTTAGAGGCTACATTAACTTTGTGCTATCAGCAGTTGCTGGATGCGGAGCTAGCAGCTGAGAAATTTGAGTTGGGGCTGCTGTATCATCAACATTCTGAACACAGTCAAGGGAATGCAGCAGGCGGCAATTTGCAGCAGCTACTAGACTATAATCTTGAGTTTTACTGGCGAAATAATCTGCCTGTAGCTGAGCTTTCTGCTGTTGGGAAAGCAGCCCAAGAATCGTTTAAAAAAATAGCGTTGAAATTTTTAAGTGATAAAACCTAACCGAACAATAGTGGGGTTGTAAAAAATCACTGCTTGGATTTAAAATATTGATGTTTTATATAGATTTGGTTAGAACTTTTCTATTTAATATTGTCCTAAATAGGGCGTAAAACTTTTAATGTAATAAGGATTTAAGAATGAAAAGATCACTGTTAGCAATCGCAATGACAGCAATAATTGCAACTCCCTCAGCTTTCGCTACAACGTTAGAGAGCGAAAATCAAAAATTGAGTTATAGCTTTGGGTTGATGGTTGCCAACCAGATGAAAGGGAATTTTGCAGATTTAGACGTTAAAATATTTGCCGCGGCAGTAGCGGACATATACGCGGGTAAGGAGTCACAATTAGATAAGAAGGAAGTGGAGGCAGTACTGCAAAAATTTCAGGAAAAGCAGCTGGCAGCACAAAAGCTAGCGGCAAAAAAAGCGGCTGTCGAAGCGCAGGCGGCAGCGGAAAAAATTGCAAAAGTAAATATTGAAGAAGGAAAAAAATTCCTCGCTGAAAATGGTAAGCGCAAGGGTGTCATTACTACTAAGAGTGGTTTGCAAGTTGAAATAACCACAAGAGGAACAGGCGCTAAGCCAACCTTAGCCGATACGGTTGTAGTGCATTATGCCGGGACAACGATTGATGGTGTAGAGTTTGATAGTTCAATAAAGCGTAAAACACCAGCTACTTTCCCTCTTGGCGGAGTCATTGCCGGCTGGAAAGAGGGAATTCAATTGCTGCCGGTTGGCTCTAAAGCGAAACTGTATATACCATCGTCAATTGGCTACGGATTGCAGGGAGCGGGGGGGGAAATTGGCCCTGGTGCAACGTTGATCTTTGAAGTAGAGCTGATTGAAATTGTTAAGAAAGAAGCGCCTGTTGAAGAAAAAGCGCCGAAGTCGAAATAAGGAAGTCTAAATAAGCTGGTCTTTAATCCGCGGGCTCGGGGCGTAAAGTATTACCTGAGTCAGTGGTTTTACTGCACGCATAGCGCAAGCTTTTGATTCTACAGCGGTTAGAAAAATACCCACTGAACCCTAAGTTTGAGTGATTTTATTCAAACTCGTTGATTACCCCGTTACTGCCTAAGCCTATATAATATCCTGAAGAACCAAAGCCAACCGCAAGTACGCTGACACTATTAGGCCCATATGGGTCTTTTTTGTGGACTTTCCAATGCTCGAGCATCGTGCCGTCCTGTGGGTCCCAGAGTTGTACCGAGCCCGAGGAGGTCCCCGTTAATAGTTCGCTGCCGTCGGCTGAGAATTTAGCGCTTAAATAACTGATCCGCTTCTGATAAAAAGACTCATCGCCACTAATATAGGCGATCACTTGACCGCTGGCGACGTCCCAGACCATTCCTTTATCCAAGCTGCTGGCACTAAAAGCGGTTTGACTATCATCGCTGATGGCGACGGTGTCTATAATGTTTTTTAAGGTGAGACGATGTAGCAGCTTGCCGCTGGCGACATCCCAGAGGCTAGTGGTAAAATCATCGGCTCCGGTAATAGCGGTTTTTCCATCTTTGCTCAATGCTACAGAGCGCACTCTGCCGCTGTGTCTAAATGTGCGCTGGATACCGCCGTTGACTATATCGAAAAAGACCGCGGTATGATTCGCTAGCCCAAGCAGGGCGAATCGCCCCTGCGGCGTGAGTGCGATAGCTAAAATCTCCCCTGGAGAGCTCCAAAACCATTCTGGCTTACCGGTAGTGGTGTGCCATAGCACTAAATTTTGTTGATTGGCTGTGACTGCGAACTCGCCCTCTGGCGAAAATGCTGTTTTAGCAATTAGTGAGCGGCTGCCTTTTTGATGGTTCCAGTCGTAGAGCCGCTCGCCGGTATCTATCTCCCAGAGGCTGCCTCCCTCTTCTTGAGCGCCAATCACCGCGTACCTGCCATCGTTTGAGATAGCGGCGCTGTACAGGCCTAGTGTCGCGTAGTTTTGCCAGTCGACCGGTGGGTCTCCTGGACTGCAGGCCGCTAGCACCATAGTCAAGCCTCCAGTGATTAACATTTTTAAGCGCATTCTCAGCATAGAGATCCTTTAGCTAGTAGTATTTTCACTATGGGTTAAGTGTAGCAGCTCTATCATGGTATCTTCGAGAGAGAAGCGGTTTTCTAATGACTCGCCTAGCATGGACAGTTGCTCTGCAAATTCACGGATTTGCTGTACCGTTGGATCTTTCATTGAAGAGTATTTGTCATTAAAATCTAGTGCTTGATCAGTAGTTGGTTGAATCAGCGGAAATAGCTGCTGTGCTTCTTCTAGCGATCCATCGTCAGATTCTCCACCTTCGCGCAGCAATTGCTCATATACCTCGAAGTGACCAGAGGATAGGTAGTCCATCAGTAGATCACAAAACATGCTGAGTCGCTCATTGAGTCCATGAGAAATGCTCTGCGATGGCAGGGCCACAAAGTGTGAGATTAGCACTTGTCTGCCCTCTAACCAAGCGTCAATAATGTCGCTAACGCCGCCCCATCGCTCTTGTGCTCCCTGACATTTATCTAACATAATTAAATCCTCCGCTCTTTCATAACAAGTTTTAAAGTCGTGATCCTTTAATCTTAATCCCAAGCAGATAATGGGCGCAATAGCCTGAGCTAAAGAATCGTCATCAAGTCTATAAATAGTAATTTATAAGGTAAATTTATTAGGTTGCCAGTCGATTTACGGCTACAATTAAGTGTGGTATAGGCAAAATTATCATCTTTGTTATCTAATATTAGCTGTTGGTTGCAAAGTAAGTACAAGTTCTTGCAGCCTAATAAAACCGTAAAATATTATCTTCCCCCAAGCTAAGGTGGCCAACATTTCTTGGTTTTGCTAATGATTTCGACATCTTGTGCTATGTGGTGGAGTGAAGCCGCTGATTCAGGTTAGTGGCATGACAATTTAAAAATGAATTTTATCAGTAGTGATAGTGTTTTAGGCTGATTAATATAAGGGAAATATGAAAATGTGGTTGAAATCGGTGTTAATCTTGTTGCTAAGTTGCTGGATCCCCCTGCTTATGGCTGAAGGAGAGGAAGAGGTGGAAGACTACGTAGGCTATGTTGAATTAAAGCCCTTTGTGGCTAATTTTGGTGGTACAACAGAGCTACACTTCGTGAAATGTGAAATAACTATTCAGGCGGGTTCGCTGGCTACTGAGCAAGCTTTAGGTGACCATATTGACGCGATTCGCAACGATATCTTATTCTTGTTGATGGCGCAAAGTGAAGAGAGTATGAGTTCAATATCTGCGCAGAAAATTTTGGCGAAAAAGGCGATATTATTAGTCAAACAAAGACTAGTTGAAGAAGTAGGTGAAGAGGCTGGTGATGTCGATGATCTGTTCTTTGTCAGCTTTGTCGCTCAATAACCTCACACTATTCTAATAAAATCCTAAGATCAGCGTTCTGGAGCACTGGCAGTGTGTTTCATGAGTAAAGATCAGCTGCCAGTATCCGCTTAAACCGACTAAATCAAAAAAGGTCGGCCACTTATCAGCAGATAGTGGTCTTTATGTAAGTGAGCACTAACTGTGCATATACTCGGCTAAGAACTGCTCGAAATTTAACACGTCACTCTCTTCCATCTGCTGCTGTTGTAAGATGGAATCTATCACTTGTTTACTCAGGTCAGCTGCGGTTTTTTCATCTAGGTGCGAAGACATCAAATCCTCACGGTGTTGTCTGCTGACGTGTAGCGCCCAATCGGTAAATTGCAGGCCGCTCTCGCGTAGGGAGGCGAGAATAATAGCTGAGGGTGTTAAACTGCTATCGGCAATTTTACTGCGCTGTATTTTAACGCTGTCAGAATAGTTAGTTCCGCCTTTGGTGCTATCGATGGCAGCAGCTACTTTTGCTACTTGGTCTAATATTTGCGTGGCGAGTTCGGCAAGCGGTACTTCGCCATGTGCGGTGCCAAGCTGTAAGCCGGGTTCACGGCCTTTAGTCACTACCAAATTGTTGTTGTTACTAATGCGTTCACATTCAGCGGCATCGATTTCTCTATTGTCTTGCAATAGACAGCTCAGTAAAAAAGCGTCCATGAATTGCGCCTGGCAATTATCAATGCCAACCGGCAACATCGGATTGATATCAGTGTTGCGCACTTCAATGTACTCAACACCGCGATCAATTAATGCATCCACAGGTTTTTCGCCGGGGCGAGCCACGCGCTTGGGACGAATGTCACTGTAGTACTCGTTTTCTATTTGCAACACGTTGGTATTTAACTGCCGATATTCGCCATCCACTTTTACGCCAATCTCTTGATAGGCTTTAAAGGGAGTTTTGATCGCCGACTGCAAAGAATTGGCGTAGCTATCAAGATAATTAAAACAGATATCTAAGCTTTCCTGAGCTTTATTGGAATAGCCTAAATCACTCATCCGCAAAGATGTCGCATAGGGGAGGTATAAAGTGTGTCCGTTTAAGGTTTGCAGGTGGTGCTCTTGGTCTTTTAAAAACGAATCTGAGAGGGCGGGTGATGCGCCAAACAAATAGAGCAGTATCCAAGATTGGCGACGGAAGTTGCGAATCAATGAAAAGTAGCCATTGGAGCGATAGCTCTGCAAGCTGCGCTGATCGCCGTCGATTAATTGCAGCACTTGCCACAAGTCGTCAGATAGAGAAAAATTGTAGTGGATGCCGGCAATGCTCTGCATCATTTTTCCGTAGCGACTGGCTAAACCTACCCGATATACATGCTTCATAGTGCCGCTATTGGAGCTGCCATACTCACCAATGCGAATGTCTTCAGCGCCGCTCAAATAGCAGGGCATACTTGCATTCCAGATGATCTCTTCACCTAAGTGCTGATAGGTAAAGCGATGCAAGTCGGTTAAGTAATTAATGGCATCTAAGGAGTTTTTATAAACGGGAGTAATAAACTCTAACAGTGCTTCTGAATAGTCGGTGGTGATCACCCCATTAGTTAAAGCAGAGCCTAAGCCTGACGGATGATCGTCTTGCGAAAGTCGGCCTTTAGAGGTTACTCTCAAGCCTTCTTTTTCAATACCGTGCATAACCTCGGTCAAAAGATTTTCTTGGCCAGCGGCTTTAAGCTTCTCTAGCTTTGATTCAAGAATTGATTGCAAATCTAAATCCTAACTTAGGTTGTTTGAAAGCAGATTATAAACTACTGGGTGCGGGTATGAGCAATCTTTTAGTGACTATCTTGTGAAAATAATCACTAAAATGTGCGATAAATCATGAAAGTTATTATCTTGAGGAGGATTTAAATAACAAATTTATTTTAAGGAGCCTATGAGCAAGTCACACACCTCTGGCACACAGGGAGATGCGGAGCTTGCTCAGAGGTTGGATAAATAAAGTTAAGAGCTTTCTGGAGCGTGCGGCAGGTGATAGTAAAAAGCAGAATAGAATCAAACCTATCAATCTTTTTCGGATTGCTGAATCTGTGGCCTCAAAGGGGGAGCATAGTTTAGGTTAAGCACCGTTTGGAGGCCACAGATTCAGGCGGCTGATAACTCACTACACCCCCAGTCCAAACCTTAAACCGGCAAAAGCTAACATACCAACCACAATGGTGGTGAGTAAGTCTTTGCGCACCCATG
Source organism: Osedax symbiont Rs1 (assembly GCA_000416275.1). Classification (GTDB taxonomy): domain Bacteria; phylum Pseudomonadota; class Gammaproteobacteria; order Pseudomonadales; family Balneatricaceae; genus Rs1. The sequence goes on along the minus strand of ASZJ01000188.1, from coordinate 10,336 downwards.
CGGTAATCACCGCCACCAGTGCAGCTAATAGCCAGGGGTTAGTGTAGCTCAGCCATAATTCACCTTTGGGCATCGAAACGCTGGGGGCAATGATGGCCATCAATACGACTGGGGGGACGAATTCTAAGGCTTTGTTTAGCCAAGTGGGGAAGTTTACTTTTCCAGCCACTGCAAATAACACATACCTGACACTGAAGGTGACGGCAAACATACCAGAGATGAGTAATGTCTCATTCATGATGTGGACTCCTTTATAGCGGGTCGCCTACGGTTTTCCAGCATCATCAGTGATAACCCCACAGCGATACCACTAAATGACGCGAGTAGCAGTCCCAGTTTATGTGGCAGCTCATAGCTGACTACTGCCAAGGCTGCGGAGACGATAACGGCGGCAATCATCGGTCGATTTTTTAAGTAGGGAATCACCATGCCGATAAAAGTGACCGACATGGCAAAATCCAAGCCCCAGTTGTGCATTTCAGGGAAGATATTGCCTAAGGTTAAACCGATGAAAGTACAGGTAATCCAGTTGGTATACATCGCCAAAAAAGAGCCTAAATAAAACCAGTGCGCGTTCTTTAAATTGCCGAGTTGCAAATAGCGATTATTGACCGCGGCAAAGGTTTCATCGGTGAGTCCAAAAGCCATAATAGCGCGCCAATAATGCGGTAGGTGTTTCACTTTTGATACCAAGTTTGCCGAGTACAATATGTGTCTAAAATTTAGTACAAAAGTAGTGGCGATAATGATTGGCACACTAGTACCAACTGCTAGCAGCCCCAGGGCAATGAATTGACTGGCGCCGGCAAAAACCACCACTGACATAAGTACAGCGGCCAGTGCAGATAAGCCGTTGGGCTCGGCGAGGGTGCCAAAAATAATGCCAAAGGGCGCCGCTCCAATTAACAGTGGTATCGTGGCACTGGCACCGGCGATAAACTCGCGGGAGGGTTGGAGCACCACTGGTGATCGTGTACTCATATATTTAACTCCATATAAATATCAGAGCGCTGATAAAGTGCAGCGCCTTGAGGGTGGTTTTTTTGGCTAAAGCCCATATGCTGATACAAAGTGAATGCTCGGGGCAGTAAGCTGGATGTTTCTAAATAGACGGTTGTCGCCTGTAATTTTCGGGCTTTATCGAGGGCCGTCAACAACATTTTTCGGCCTATACCTAAGCCTTGATGTTGCTCGTCTACCGCCATTTTTGAAATCTCATAAACAGCATTGCCGTGGTTGGCTAAGGCAATACAGCCGACCGGTAGGTCGTCTAATGTGGCAAACCATATATAGCCACCTCTGGACAAATAATAGCTTTCAGGCGTATCTAGTGCCTGTCGATCCAGCTGATTTAACTGTGCGTCAAAATATTTTTTAAGCCATGCATAATTGAGTCGATAGAAATCCTGCTTGTACTCACTGCGCCACTGCTCGATTGTTACGAGCTGCGACTGTGCTGACGTGGCTAGCGCATTGAGTACCGGGTTAATTAGCCCCTTTTCTTGATAGGCGCGTTCAAACTCATCTAAGGCCTGTAAAATTGGGAACTGTTGGTTGTCGATAATCGAGTCGAGGTAAGTGCGCATGGCGTTTAAAATAGGTGCTATTTTCGGTAGTAACAGTAACGCTTTATCATCTAAGACTAAAAAAGAGCGCCTTTCATCGCTGGGGTCGGCGGTTTTATAGAGTAATTTTTCTGCCTGCATTTTATTGGCAATCTTACTGATCGCCGGGTGGCTGACATTTAAGCTATCAGCAGCTTGAGTGACCGATAAAGGCCCCTGTTGATGCAGCAGATTAAACAGTGGGAAAAAGGAGGGGTGTAAAGCGATGCCGAGCTCTTGGTAAATGCAGGCAACATCTTTATACATTCTATCTGACAAGCGTTTACAGCGACTGCCAAGTGATAGGCTGCCGAGAGTTTGCATATGATCCAAGGGAGTAACCAATCATTAAATGGGTGCGAAAAAAAACAATATAAACTATTTACGTAACTAGTTACATTAAATAAATAAAATATAGCAATTTTGTTCAATAATTAGCGTTTATCAGCATTTATACTCTCGGTAAACATAGATAGTATTAAACTTGTTTTTTAAAATTTTATCTACAGTGAGTGTTTTTTGTACGCCAAGCTGAATGTGCCGTATTTACTGGCCTGCAAGGAGTTATCAGAAGCTTGTGCATGGTCTATCCAAGTAGTTGTCCACATATTTTGTTAATACTTTGCATAATTGAATAGTTATTAACAAAGCTATAAAACATTGTGAATATTGTTTAATAAATGCTCATATCTGGTTGTTTTTACAGCAAAACAAGCAATATATTGCGGGGCTGGTTGAATAGTGAGCGCTTAAGCTGATCCCTTGTGGTGTAAGCTCTGTAGCTAGTTACTGATATGTTTTACCTAAGTTCTTCAACCGTTTATCCACAGAAATTGTGTATTGATTACAGATGTGTGACAGCTAGAGTAGCAGCGTGTTAACTGGGCTGAAGATCGGCGTTTAGCAAATGCTGAAAAGCGCTGCGGTTTTCAGGCTTTAGCGTACGCTGAATTATCCATATCTCTATCATGCTAGGGGCTTGGCAGGTGTGGCCAGTTACAGAGAGTTATCCCTTATATGCTCACTACTAGCAGTTATAAGGGGGTGTATGACTAGTGCAAGCGCTCTTTAGAAGGCTTTATTGGCGTTATCTCGCACCTGCTGGAAATTAGTTTTATTGTATAACTGACCGTTTCTATAAACGACTTGCAGTGCAGAGTTAGGGCGCTCGGCAAATAGCAGCTCTGGACTTATGCTAACGGTTTTATGCTGCTGTAAATCCAGAATGCCTTTTTTAGAGCGTTTACCGTGATCGGTAACCGGGTCTTTATAGACGTCGCGCCACTGGCCGTTAACTCGGATAGCGCTGTTTTTCATGGCAAATTTTTGCGTGTCTCGATTCAATTGCTGTAACAGTCCGCCGCCCATGCCAAAGGCTATGTTTTCAGTGCTCCAGCCAGTGGCGGTCATTGTTTCTAAAATCCGGCCGATAGAATTGAGACTGACGCCATCTCCCTGAATCAATCTGACTTTGTCATTCAGTACTTTATAGCCTTTGCTGTTCTCTCGATAGCCGAAGCGCTCACCCATAGTGCTGAGTAGAATAGGCAAAATATCTTCCGGATCACCGCTGTCGGGGCGAATCACTAAAGTTCCGTCGCGCTGTAAAACTTGGGATTTTAAAAGGTCTCCCCAAAGCGCACTCACAGCGTTAAAAATATCATAAGAGTCGGAAACGCAGGCTAAAATACCATCGGGAAATTGTGTTAACACATTGCGATAGGCTTCTAGCTCATGCTCTTTTCCCCAGCTGGTGATAGTGCTGTGTTCAGTGGCGGGAATTGAAAATCCGCTGATGCCAGCAGCGTAGTACTCTCTGGCGAAGCGTACCCCTGATAGAGTGTCAGTGCCGAAAAAATTAACCAAGTGGGCAGCGCCGCCAATACTGGCAGACTCTTCACTAGACACGCCACGCGCACCAAAGTCATGGAGCTTAAAGTTTAAGCCATCCAATGTGTCGCAAGTTGCCAGCATGTAGCGGTGAATGACCTTCTTACATTCAAACGACAAAGTAGCAACGGTGGTTGGGTACCAGACAGCTCTCAATAGTGAGGTTTCTAGATAACTGGTCAGCCAATAAAACCGCGGGTCGGTATTGACCACCGTCACCAATACATTTTTGGTGGGGATAATCGAGCCTTCTGCGACCGCGCGAATTTCAATAGGAAAATAGCCAAGTTCAATTAAATCGTGCCATCCACGCTCATTGAAAGGGACACCGTGGGCGATCGCCAAAGCTTTAGCCTCGGCGAAGTCATCCCAGTTTGGAAAATGTTTATTTAAGTCCAGCAAGGCTTTCTGCAGACCGAAGAATAAAGTGCTATCAAAGACGCCACCGCGGCTTTCAATGTATGAAAACACTAACTCCGTATCCGGTGGGTACTGCTTGTAATGGGACAGTTTATAAGAATCGGTGTCGAGAATTAGATTTTTTTTCATGAATATCAAACTCAATAAATAGCTAAGACCAATGCCGGCATCGCAGTGCAGCAGAAGTCTCTAAAACTGATACTTTAGAGAGTCACTGCATCAGTGGCTTCACTGCGCCACATAGCGCAAGCTCTAATCTGCTTAATTTGAAAATCTCTGAGCAAGCTCCGACCGCGCTCAGCTGGCTTGTTCAGAGGCTCTCTAAGTAGCTGCTAGAGGCGTATAGATCCGCTTCTTTTAAGAATCAATAGTTTATAAGCAGTGGTCAGTGCCGATCATTTTATCTTTTATCGACCAAAAGGCAATATATGAACAGCGTAAAAGGACTTAGATTACCTCGATAAATGAGCTCGGCGCTAAAATAATCCTGAATCCGTGACTTCAATGAATAGCTTGCGTTATGTGGTGCAGTGAAATCACTGATTTAGGATAATGCAATAAATTTAGACACTGGCGTCGATAAAATTCTAGTCAGTCAGTGCAAGTATAGCTAAGCGTTGGCGATACTTGCACTGGGCGCTGCTGGTTGGCTAATGAGCTTTCAGCAGAGCGTAACAAGCTGCTAAATTTAGTTTACCGCGCACTAAAATTCCAATAGAGGTAAAAGTGAATGTCGCTAGAAGAGGTAGAATTAGCCACAGTAGTGGGTGATAAACGACCGGTAGATTAAAAAATCTAGCGCTGATTAAAGCGAGTAGAGACTCTGCAATAACAGCGGCAATCGAGCCACAAGTGATGCCCAATAAGCAAAATTCCAACAAGTCTAACTGTTTGGTTTGTTTTTCAGAGGCGCCTAAAGTCTGCAGTAACGCTCCCTCATAGCGTCGCAGAGTAAGCTCTTGTTGGAGTATCGTGAGCAGCATCAACGCCCCGCTGATTATGCTTAAAAACATCACTAAACTGGCGCTGTCAGCGAGCTTGCTAATAATGCTTTGCGCTTGCTTAAACACCTTGTCGATGTCGATTAAGGTAATCGTAGGAAAGGCTTTGAGCAGCAAGTTACTCTTTGCTTGCTGATCATCTGCGAGCTTAAAACTGGTGATGTAAGTGCCGGGATATGGGGCTAACATTTTAGGTGTGTAGATGAGGAAAAAATTTGGCCTAAAAGATTGCCAGTTTACCGTGCGGATGCTAGTGACGGTCGCGGTGAGTAGCTGGCCTGCTATATTGATCCCCAAGCTATCGCCAATCTGTAACCCTAAGTTTTCGCTCAGGCCGCGCTCGATTGATACGCCCGGTACATTAGCAAGCCACTGTCCTTGGATAATGCTGTTTTGATCGGGTAGCTGCGCTAGCCAAGTGATGTTTAAATCGCGGTGCAGAGCGTGGGTTTTTTTCTGTTCTTCATCGAGCGCTAGCGCCACTGGTTGCTGGTTAATGTGACTTATTCTAGCTCTGATAATAGGGTACAGTTTGGCTGCTATCTGCTGGTCTAGCATCCAACTATTGAGTCGATCTTTCTCCCAGGGCTGGATATTAATGGCAAAGTGATTGGGGCTGTCGGCGGGAATCTGCGCTTGCCATTGCTCTATTAGGTCGTTGCGGACAAAAAACAGCACCGCCATAATCGCCAACAGCAGCGAAAAAACGCCCGCTTGCAATCTATGCCAGTGCCGCTGCTGACGTAACCTCAGTGTTAGCAGGGCCGCGAGTGCGATTCGCCCTTGCAGTTTTGCAGCTGCAAACTTAATCCCGTGTTGCGCCAAAAAACCAGCTATCCAGCCAAGGCTGATGAATAGCAGCGTAATAACCAGTGCCAGCAGCACAGAATTCATATAGAGGCTGATTGCCACTAACAACAGCACAGCACAGGCAAAATATTGCTTTCGCTGCCCGCTACTCGGCTCTTTTCTGAGCATTTGTAAGATAGAAATTTTCCCTAGAGGTAGCAGTGTCGGCAGGCCTAAAATGAACAAAATAGCTAGTGCTAACAGCGGGCTGGTGATGATGGAGGTGATGCTCAAATTGGAAATATGCGGTAGGTAAGCAGTTATTTGCGAGGCGATTAACTGATGCAGAAACAGACCTAGGGCAGTGCCAAGAACGGCGGCAATTAGCCAGCCAATCAGCAGTTGTAATGAATAAATATGCAGTAGTTGGCGCGGTGTCATTCCCAAGCTTAATAGCAGCGCGGAGCGCGCGCGCTGCTCGCTGCTGTAACGCTGTAGTGACAGCAAAATGGCGACGGCGCCGAGTAGTAGAGAGAGTAGAGCACTGAGCTTTAAGTAGCGACTAGCATCGGCCACTGAACTGCCCTCGAGCTGGCTGGTGTCACGTGCATTAACTAGTTTTTGCTGGCTGCTTAAATTAGCTTGCCAATCGCGTTGCAAGTTTCGAATTAGCTGCGGCTCACCGCTAATCAGCAGCCGATAGTTGGCGCGACTGCCGGGCGCTAATACCCCAGTTGCTGACAGCTCATCGGCACGCATCATAATTTGTGGATTAAAGTTGGCGAAACCGCTACCACGATCCGGGCTTTCGATGAGTAGGTGGCTGATAGTAAACTCAGTGTAGCCAATAAAAAGTTTATCATTGAGCTTGACTTCTAAGCGACTGAGCAAGCTTTTATCGACCCACACTTGGCCAGCAGCTGGGATCTGTTGTTCAGTGGCCGGTTGGGTTATCAGTTTCCCGCGCAGCGGGTAGGGCTGCGAAACGGCTCTGATGGTGCTTAAAACATGCTGATCATTGGCCTCTGCCATACTGACAAATTGAGTCACTCTAGTACTGTTAAGCTGTGCCTCGGTGGCTTGTTGTTGTGTTTTTAGGCTGATCGGGGTGCGGCTTCGCAGGACTAAATCAGCGCCGAGAATTTCGGCACTTTGCGTGGTTAAACTGCTGTGTAAGCGATCGCTAGTGGTCGTAAGTAACGTCACTAACGTTATCATCATAAATAGCGATGAGATTAAGGTTAGCCAATCAGCACGGCGCCACTGACTGCGAATTTGTTTGGCGGCTAATCGCCAGACTGGGCTCAAGGTTGTGCCTCGTAAGACTGTTGGTTCTCGGTTGCCAGCACAGCAGCACTCGGCGGCGGGGTGCTTTGCCAGCGGGTGATTTTACCATTGGCAAGTTTATAGACCTGATCACAGCGTTGTGCCAGTTGCTCATCATGGGTGATTAAAATTAAAGTGGCTTGAGTTTTAGCGCTGAAATCAAACAGTAACTTAATGATGTTCTCTCCGGTCTTAGTGTCTAAATTGCCGGTCGGTTCATCGGCGAATAGCAGGCTAGGTTGGGTAATAAAAGCCCGGGCAATCGCGACTCGCTGCTGTTCACCACCGGATAACTGGGCGGGGAAATGGCTGGTTCTAGAACCTAGACCGACCGACTCCAACCATTGCTGAGCTTGTTGTGGAGCATTATTTTGCCCTTGAATATCTAAGGGCAGCTGAGTGTTTTCCAGAGCGGTTAGTTCAGCAAGTAAGTGAAAGGATTGAAATACAAAGCTAATATTTTTTGCCCGCCAGGCGGCCTTTTGCTCCTCGGCTAAATCGTTTAAGGATATACCTGATAGAGCCACAGTGCCGCTGCTCGGCGTATCTAGGCCTGCCAGCAGCGACAATAATGTAGATTTACCTGTACCTGAAGGACCAATAATCGCTACACTCTGACCTTTCTCAATCTGCATATCTAAATCTTTGAACAGTGAAATATCACCATTAGCGCTGGGGAATGATTTAGATAATTGCTGTGCATCAATGGCAAAAGGGGTTTTTAACGGCATGAAAATATTCCAATTATTGGTGGTGTTGTTGGTATTTAGCACCCAGTCTGCTGCGGCGAAAACGCTATTAGTTTTAGGCGATAGTCTCTCCGCGGCGTACAACATGCAACCTCAACAAGGTTGGGTGGCTCTGATGGCGGAGCGAATCGCCCTTCAACACCCAGCTGTAAAAGTGGTCAATGCCAGTATCAGTGGCGAGACAACGAGTGGTGGGCTAACTCGTCTACCTGAGTTGCTTGATAGACACCAACCTGATTACATAGTTCTTGAATTGGCAGCAAATGATGGTTTGCGCGGCATGCCTTTGCAGATAATCAAAAAAAATCTCAAGCAATTAATTGGTTTATCCAAACAAGTGCCGGCGCAAGTGTTAATACTAGGGGTGCGCTTACCGACCAATTATGGGCCTAGATATACCGAGCAATTCTTCCGTTTATTTGCAGAGCTGGCGCAGCAGCAAAGCATCTCGATAGTGCCTTTTTTCATGCAAGGTATCGCGCTTCAGTCAGCCTTGATGCAAGCCGATGGGCTGCATCCCAATGCGCGTGCCCAGCCGTTTATCTTAGAAAATGTCTGGCCAGCGGTTAATGAAATGTTAGAGAAGTGAGCAGTTACGAGCTAAGAGCTAAGAGCTAAGAGCTAGAAGTTAGAAGTTAGAAGTTAGAAGTTAGAAGCTTAGAGCTTAGAGCTTAAAACTTATAGCTACGAGCTAATTATTGAGCATAAAAAAAGCAGCCGAAGCTGCTTTTTTATGCTCGATAAAGTTACGGAGCGCTGTTTAACATGTGTTCGATAGCGCCTTTTAGCTCATCATCAGTACAGTCAGTACACAGGCCTTTTGCCGGCATTGCATTGATGCCCTTAATAGCAGTGGCGAGTAGTTCGTCAATACCTTTGGCGCGGCGCTCGGCCCAGTCAGCGGTACCAAATTTAGGTGCGCCTGAAACGCCTGCAGCATGGCAGAGTCCACATTTAGAAGTATAGACCTCTTCCCCTGATCTAGCGGGACCGCTAGTTGCGGCGATTGCGCTGGCGCTACCACAAGAGTCATCGCCTTCTAAGCATACTTGTCCGACAGGCTTAATACGCTCAATGATTTTATCTTCAGAAGTAGTCGCATTGGTGTTTAAGGAAAGGAGTAAGCTCAAACTTAAAACACTCGCAATTGATGCTATTTTTAACGTTAAATTCACGGTAACGGCCTCGTTAGTCATTGTAAAGCGGATCTACTTTCGCGGTTTTTAAAAGAACCTGCTTAGTGATCTCGTATATTTAGTTTCGGCAAGTATACTAGTAAAATAGCATTTCGAATATGAAGTTTCATGCCTGTATGGTTAAAGATAGCTGTTTTCTCGGCATATTGTGGCTGTTTGCGGCATCTATTTAAAAAAAAGCAATTTTTCAATAGCTAATAGCCGTTGAAACTCCGTTAACTGGGATGAAAAAAATCTGCTTGCAGATAGAGTTGTCACCTTTTTTAGGCGTGCTAATTGTTTGTTGGAGTTTATCATGGGGGGTAAAATAAATTTCTTAATCATAGACTCTCATAAGCTTTCAGCCTAAAGTTATTATATTGTGCTGTAAAACCAATACCCTACGCTCTGCATCCACTGCAAAGCCACGGATTGAAAATTAAGCTAACAAGAGCAAACTTAGACTTGGTGTTCTCATGAGACCTCTGCATAACGTTGTATTACCGAGCGCAGTAGTTATGCAGAGGTCTCATCATCATATTCAGGATGAATAGGCTTAAAAATATGAGTTTGTATAATTAAATATGTCCACAGACATAATAGAGGCATAGACAGTGGGCACACAGGCGGATACCAGCCGCAGACTAAAGCGCTTGTAGCTCAGCTGGATAGAGTAGTAGGTTCCTATCCCTCGTCACAACTTCTCATTTTTCTTGTAAAACTATATTCATAACCTCTAAGCTTGCTTATCCAAAGTTACTCTGTATCTGTGGTGTTTCCTTTCCTGCATATTAATTGGTCACAGGTTGGATTTCCGTCTCTTTATTTCCGTTTATTTGTTGCTGTCATTTCGGATATCTCCAATTCTAAAGATGACAAACTAGCTCTTGTATTGCGATTGTTTTATATATTGGATAATAGAACATTTTTTTGAACTTAGATTCTGGGTCAATGGCTGATATAGTAACCTTACTAATTAAATTTTTATCAATGGGATATCGATGAAGACTAAGGGAATTATGTTTTTTTTGCGTCGGATTAAAGTGTTCCTTCAGCGTCTGAGATTGTTTGTCGTTGCTAGGCCTACTGAGGCGATGAAAAAAGCGAAAAAGTGCTTAAACACATCTGCTTTTAAAGCCCGTATTGGTTTTTATCGGTTGGAGCAATGGTCAGCATTGATGTTTCAACAATGTCAGAATTGGTTTGTTTTTTATGGTCCTATGGTTCGCATCGGTTTTATCGTGAGCTTACGGCAGCATAGCTCAACTTTATATTTTTAATCAGATCTAATGGTTGCGACTTACTTAATGAGGACGCAACATGAAAAATTCAGATCAACTTTCTATCACCGCGACTGCTTTCGACCAGTGGCGAACTCAGCG
>ASZJ01000187.1 GCA_000416275.1 Osedax symbiont Rs1 | reverse complement strand
ACGTTTTATCGTAGTCCTGTTCGCTTTGACATGGTGGTTTTCTCCTGAACTTCAACCTGTTGTATTGGGGTATATTGAACAGAACGTAGGAATATATGATCACTTTCGGTCTTTGTTGATTACAATCGGGGGGGCATTACTAGGCGCGTCAGCTATCGCATTTTCAATGGTAATGTTTACCATGCAGGTAAATATAGAGCGGCTTCCTCAAGCCCTTTTCCAAAAGTTTAGTAGTGATGTAAATATTAAGGCAGCTTTTTTGGGAACATTCTTTGTAGCAATTCTAACAGGATCTGCATCATTGCTCCCAGAAACTACGCTAGCTCATAGGGCAATATTCGCGCTGTTTTGGGGCCCGCTAATTGCTGTGCTGTTGTTGCTCTATGCTTATCGCCGAGCTCTTAAATTAATTAGCCCTTCCGAGCAGCTGAACGTAATCGAAGCTATAGCTATAAAGCAGTTGTTATACTGGGATAGGCATGCAACAAAGGGGGCTAGGCGTCTAAAATTGTTAGGAAATGAAGAAAAACCTGATAATGATTTTGATATCTATAGGTTTCAATACTTCACAATTAACCCTCATTGGCTTAATGCTACAGATAATATACTTAGAAATACACTCGCTATCGCAGATCATTATAACTTGAAGGGTGATAGTGAAATTTCTGGAAGAGCATTTGAAGTTGTCGTTAATCTTCATCAGCGTTACGTTCAGGTGAAAGGCGCAACATTTGTTTCCAATTCGACATTGATAGACAATCCGCATAGTTACGATACTTTATTGAGTGACACATTAGAGCGGCTCCGACAATGGTCAGAGGAATTATTTTTGAAGAATGATGAAAGGGCTTTTTATCAATTGCATAAAGTCCTAGCATTTTTATGCAGAGTTTATCTAGAAGCAAAATATTCCGGATCCGGTAGCAAATCAAGCCATGCCCTTTTGGTCACACACTATTTGGATAGAATTCTTAGAAAGTCCTGCTCTACAAAAATGGTAGATGTCATAATGGATGGTCAGAGATTATTAAGCGAGTGCGGACGTAGTTTTATCTTTGCTGGTCATTCGGAAGTTATTATTGGTCAAATAAAGGGAATTAAAGAAGCGGCAATACTTGGAATCGTTTCTCAAGAGCATATGCCAGCAACTCAAACTGGTTCGAAGTGCTTTGGTGATATTGGAGTTTCTCTATTAAGCACCACAGATAAGAATACTAAGTATGCAGTAGTTGAATTAAATCGAGCGCACGTGGATTTGATAAAACTTATGCTGGACTCTCCTGCAAAACAGAGTTTTATAGGTAAGGACGCAAACTTAACTCCTTACTTTGAAGTTCTGCCTGAATTCTATATTAAAGCATTCAATGGT
>ASZJ01000186.1 GCA_000416275.1 Osedax symbiont Rs1 | reverse complement strand
CGCTGAGTTCGCCACTGGTCGAAAGCAGTCGCGGTGATAGAAAGTTGATCTGAATTTTTCATGTTGCGTCCTCATTAAGTAAGTCGCAACCATTAGATCTGATTAAAAATATAAAGTTGAGCTATGCTGCCGTAAGCTCACATTCAATGAGGTGGTTAATGGCCATGTTTCTCAGCTTCGATCTGAATTGTTTTTTAATAAATTACTTGAATGGGCTGATATCGTAAGTAATGAGTACCGTCAAATACTCATATTGGCAATTGAAAAAAGGTCGCTGTTAGCACTGCAAATAATATTTTGGCTGGAAGGATGGATAAACATTTTAATGGAAATGTCATCTTCGGGATTGATAAAAGATAAAGCTACGGTCGAGAAACGAATAGTGTCATTAGTAAGAGAATTCCGATTACCTACAGACGTCGAATCTGTAAAATTTACAGGTATGTTTCGTATAGAGAGTAGTTTGTATAAAGTAGCTGAAAGAGCGGCTGAGCTCAGATTAGCGAAAGTGTGGGAGTTTATTGATAGTTTACTATGGCGTTGGACATTAGAAGCAGGAGCGCATCAAAGCGGTTGGTCTAATCTAGAATACGGTTTTAGAGCGCTCATAATGCTAGCAATAAATAGCCCCTATTCAACTGTAGAGAAGCTTATAGAAAGAATTACCTTAAAGCGTGAAATAAATAGTCTCCCAGAACAATCACATTTGGATCAAGCTGCTCGGGAATTGAGGAGTCTGTCTGGAAGCGGTTTACTAGATTACTATAGTCATGATTATCTTGATTATGCAATCATGAATTCTGATCATAAAGTCCTAAGTGAAGCATTGATTAAGGTAGCAACTACTATTTCTCCAGCAACAGAAAAAGAGCCTATCAGGAGGCACATTTAGTTCGAGGAGGTATATTTGAGTATGAGCAACAGACTATTAACCTATGGTTCATTGCAAAAGCAATAGAATCATATTTTGATGCTCATAGATGCTTGAATTACTTGTTTTACAGCTACTCTTGCATTCTACTAACGATGATCTTACTCTAAAATTTAAAGAAATAGTGCTTGCTGCCGATATTGTAGAGTACAATGGAGCCGTGATATGAAGGATATGATCTGTTTTATAAGTATATGGCTAAAATTTTGATCCGAAGGCAAGAGTTTTATTGCTAAAAGCTTATATATAGCATATTTTAATATTGATTGGTTGCTTTGTGTGCATACATCATTATAATTCCCGTTCGGTTTGAACAAGAAAGAAGTAATGGCTATAGTTCACAATTTTTCTGATGCGCTTGAGGCGCAACTTAAAGGTTTTGTAATCAGAGGCGCAGAAAAAACGCTTTTGAAGATAAGTGGTTCAGAGTTTGACGCTTTGACGCTCCAAAATCCAACTTTTGCTGAACTCGCTAGATCCGCAACATCATTGCTTCAAAAAGTTGAGCAAGTAGTTGCAGAAATAAGCCACGAAGACGTTGTTGAATTAAAAATATTTGAACGCGTTAAAGAGTATGCTGAAATATTAGATCAAATTGCTCAATCAATAGTTGATTTTGATGATCGACTATTAATAGATTGTATATCTCATTTAGAAGAATTTTTACACATTAATAAATAATGGTGGATAATATGACAAAAATTGCTGCATTAAAAACTATCATCGAAGAAGTGAAAGCGTTGAACGCTGCTTGGGATCTGGCTCTTGATAAAGTTGAGAAGTCCAGCCAAAAAGTAGTTCAGAAAACTGCTTAAGCTAGTATTATCTGCTTATGGAGCCCGTTGATTCGGGCTTTTTTGTGCTCCAAGTAATCAAACTAATTAGTTAGGACTGAAAAATATAGCTCGGATCCCATTATTTTTGACGGAAAGCAGGTTGATAACTTATAGTTTACTATAGATCAGCCGCTTCTTAACTTGCGAATCGACCGATACGTTTTGGTGTTATTAGAGTTAGTAAGGGGCTCTTAGTCAGAGCAACAGAGTAATAGACCGTTGCTTATCTCATCAAGAATATAAAGGGAAATCAGTAACCACACTGCTTTCCCTTTTTTTACCTGCCCTTTGCTGGTGTGCCGGATGCGTTGGTCACACTGATAGCACTTTTTCCCTATTTAAGCCCTGACACCGCTAAAACGGTTTCATATAATCGATTTGAGTTTAGCAAAAAAGCAATTGATTAGTCGGGGATATGTAATGCCAACAATTCGTAAATTAAGAAAAAAATGGCAAGCGCAAGTCCGCCTGAAAGGAGTAAAACCTCAAGCAAAGTCATTTACCTTGAAATCTGATGCTGTGGCATGGGCACGAATGATCGAGGCTGAGATTAAGCGCGGTGTTTTTGTTGATACAACTATAGCCCAGCAGATGATTGTCAGAGCTGCTATCGAATGTTACCTGCTGATCTATGCAGAATAATAAGAGTAATCGCGTGGAGGTCACTACAGCTAGGTCTGTGATTAAGTATCTAGGCGACATTTCCCTTTTCAATCTGAGCAATCAAGACCTTGCCGAGTTTCGCGATCAGCAGATAAAATTGGTTGGCCCAACGACTGTAGTGCACCGCCTTTCTCTATTAAGTACAGTCCTAAAAATAGCGCATCAAGAGTGGAATATATCTTTCCCTAAAGGCATACCTAATGCGCGCAAGCCAAAGCGTCCAAACGGACGCGATAGACGCTTAGAAGAGGGTGAACTTGATCTTCTGACAGGTGCTTTAAATGGGTCTACAGCTGCGCCGCCGCTGATTTTAGGTTTCCGTATTATATCAGGATAACGCTCTGCTAAGCGCTTCTATTAACGCGATTAAATCCGTTTTATCTGTTCGGATGTAGATTGATCTGCACTGAGTTTTAATGGTCTGATCAGCTCGGTATTAGCTTGTAGTGTTATAACCCTTTGTAAATCACCAGCCATCAGTATATCTTTGTTCATCAGATAGTTGATATGATTCTCAGCTTAAATGAATAGCCTAAGGAAAGGGAAGAAATCGTCATCAATGGGATTGATGATTGAACTTGCCGCTAAGCTGCCATATTGGGCGAGCTTATTGATTGCGATTATAGGCTATGTAGTTCTGCACTCAATTGCTGCCAGTGAATTAGAGCCTGTTATTGTGGAGCAGGGTAAAGCGCCGATGCCGAATATAACAGGTATGGTCTTTATAGGAGCCGCAACGGCTTTCCAATATATAATCCCCATGATGTTTATCTTCGGTGCGATAATTAAGGCCATTAAAGCCGCTCAAGGTAAAAATCTAGCGCAGCGATATGTTGTATCAAATCTCGAAAACTCTTCTCATAATGACTCAAAACCAACGGATGAAATGAACTGGCAGCAGTTCGAATTATTGGTGGGTCAGGCTTTTCGCGGTAAAGGTTACTCTGTGGTAGATGGAGGTGACCTAGGTGCGGATGGCGGTGTCGATGTGCACTTATCAAAAGATGGACTGAAGTATTTTGTTCAATGTAAGCACTGGAAAACTCGAAAGGTTGGCGTGGCTGTCGTAAGAGAGTTATATGGTGTGATCGCAGGTGCCGGAGTAGAGGGAGGTTTCGTTGTTGCTTCAGGTGGGTTTGCCAGAGATGCAATTGATTTTGCTGAGAATAAACAGATTGAATTAGTCGATCAGCATGGTTTAAATACAATGTTGAAAGGTAGGCAGGAGCCTGCAATAACCCCATCTGTTGAAGAGACCGTAAGCTCGTTTGAAGAGTCAAATTGTCCGAAGTGTAACTCAACTATGGTTAAGAGGAAAGCGCGTCAGGGTGTACGTGCTGAACAAGAGTTTTGGGGTTGTTCTAGTTATCCAAAATGCCGTGGGATTGTGAATATATAGTATGTGCGATAAAACAATTTTAATTTTATGGAGATGGAAAAAATGGGTGTCCCTGAAGATGTTGAAGGATTAAAGGGTCACTGGCCTACACTAACACTCGCTTCAAAAATATTTTTTTCAGCATTGATAGCTATCCAGTTTATGTCGATAGCTTCTTTAGCTGATAATGTATATAAATTCAAAGGTTTTATGGCTGAGGCTGTAATTCAATGGCATAAAGTAACCCTGCAGCTTGTAGATGTATTTAATTTAAATGTTGAAATTTGGTATTTGGATTATTGGACCGTCACTTTTTTGGCAATGGTTCCGTATTTAATAGCACGTTGGAAAATAATAAACCTACGTTTGAAAATCACCCATTTGTTCATGCTGCCTACTAATTTATTGTTGCCATTCTACTTCGAATATTCTGGACACTTCTTCGTCTTTACAGCCTGCTTTATCTATATTTCTGTTCTAATCGCTGTGTTTTGGCCTCCCCTAGATAAGAAGGTAGCCATTATAGGTTTTCAAATGATACTTCCTCCAATATTGGTAGCTATTGTTGCAGCCATTGCAGAAGGCTGGAGTAGGCCGTTGGTTTAAAAAAAGTTATTTAACGACACTTAGCGGTCATAGTGCCGCTTGCTTCTTCTCCCTCAGAGAGTCCCTAAATGACGTTCATGGTGTGACAATAGTGCTGCAAACACCTTTTATCACGTGGAGGGGTTGGAACCTGTGGCCAATTGATCATAAAGGCTTGCTGTATCATACTGTCATAGGTAATATACTGCTCCGCGACATATATGACTTAGTCGTTACAGTGCGCTTGTAGCTCAGCTGGATAGAGTAGTAGGTTCCGATCCTATTGGTCGGGGGTTCGAATCCCTCCAAGCGCACCAAGTCTGTTAGATACGGAACGCAAAATTCAATATGTGAAAGTTGTTTAGGACGTCATATTGGCGGGTGACAAGCCCCGCGGGTTCGAGTCGAGCGCAGCGACACATATAGGAGTTTACGACGATAAAGCAGGAAGGATCCAGCGCCGCTGAATACTGTCTCTAAATGCCCACCTAAATGATGAATTTCTTCATCGAATATGATTCCACTCACCTGAGTTACCAATGTAGAGAACGAGCAATAGCGGTGCGGTAACTGAAAAACGCAACTGCACTTGAGCATAGTTATGTCTACGAAAAGTAAGGAGACTTAGGGCGGTAGCGCAGAATTTTCCATGTAAATCATCCCCCCCCTATATAAACTCGCTGCTGTAGTCAGTTGATGAGTTTTAATACTGTACTTTTGAGAGGAACCAATGACGACCGCACAAGCCTATTTTGTCACTGTGGCACTAATAAATTTAGTGTTAGCTTTTTCGGGCACTAGAGTGAGTGATCCTGAGGGAAAGCAACAGTCTGTTCGCTATTTTGTGATTGCTTTTTTTATCAATTTTATTAGTTGGTTTTTATATGCATTTGATATAAATGTACCTTTAAAGATGCTTTCGGTGATCCTCTCAGCTGCCTTTGTATGGGGGATGGTGGTTTTTAGCTTTAAGCGCTGCGAATTGGCTTTGCCAATCGCTCCCCTACTGGCGGTATTTTTGACTAATAGTTTTTTTCTGGGCTATTTTACCTATCGTGGTGAGCTGACTAGTGCCTTGCATGTGAGTGCGATTTTTGTGCCTTTAGCATTTACTATCGTCGGTTATCTATTTATCAAAATTAAAGAAAATAGAAATCCATCTGATGTTGTCTTGTCCTACGCATGTTTCTTTATGGCAATAATTGTGGTCTCTCGCTCCCTGTTGCTCGAGTTAGCTCCAGAGATGTTTAGTCGGACTATTGTTTCATCACAAGTTATCTGGCCAGCTTTCAGTGTGATTAGTGGAGTGTTTGCTATGCTTAGCTTTACTGAAGAAGCTCAGTTAAAATTGAAAAAAGAAACCAATACCGATCCACTGACAATGCTCGCCAATAGACGCTGTATGGATATCACTCTCAGTAATGAGTGGGCACGTGCGCGACGTCATGATAGGTCGCTGGCGCTGGTCATGCTAGATATTGATTGTTTCAAGGAATATAACGATAAGTATGGTCATCAGGCTGGCGATAAGTGTCTACAGGAGGTCGCTGCTGTTATAGAGGGAAGTGCGCAACGGGCTGAGGATATGGCGGCTCGCTATGGTGGAGAGGAGTTCCTCTTAGTCTTTCCCGATACAGATGCGGTCACTGCACAGCGTTTAGCTACAGAAGTGTGCACAGCGGTTATGGCGCTGAATATAGCACATGAGAAATCACCTTTAAATGTAGTGACGATCAGTGCCGGAATTGCCGTATCGGACAAAAATAACCATCAGGGGGTTGATCAATTACTGCGCTCTGCGGATATGGCTCTCTTTAAAGCGAAACAAAACGGTCGTAATCAAGCTCTTCTTGCCGCCAGTGCTTAATTTTGATCAAGTGCTATCTTTCGACGTTCTCACGTCCATTACGTGAATAAGCTGATCTGTTTTACCGAGGGCGTTTCTCCATAAACTCTCACAGAGCTAGTAATATTAGCGTTAAACATAAAGTGCTTCGAGTGGGGAATGGGAGTGCTTTGTTCTTTTTTGCGGATTACAAAATTTATTTTATCAACAAAAATTTGTATTGTGCTGAAATGATCTAGCCTTTAATTTTACAAAGTATAGCCCCGCCCCCTCGATTTAATAAAAGCTATATTTCAGAGTCCTTGCCAGTTGCCAAATATAGAATTTGGCGATGACTTGGCGGCGTTTAAATGAGGGTGTCGGGGGTGGAATGCACTTAGTTTTATCGCGCTATACTGAAAAATATTTTATATAAATGCGCATGATTACAGCTTAAATATGAATATTCATTTTTGCCTTTGAAATAAATGCGTCTCTCTGGCAGCTAATTTATTAAATACCTTGGAAAACAATTGATTAATAAATTGTTTTTTGTAGAATAATCATGCAATATTGAAAAAAAATTACTGAAAAGTTAGTAAATTATGGAAGTAAATAACCAAATTATCAATGAATTTATAAACCACTTAACACCGGGTAAAGTGATAGATCTGCAGCTCGGTAGTACCAGTATTGTTAGAATCAAACCGACGGTGATTGGTATCGATTTAGGCGTTTATTTGCTGGTCAAATTTCCCAGCAAATTAAATCCAGCCGATTATAAAGACGTACTAGTCGAAGGGACAGGGGTGATTGTTCGCTATATTCTTGAAGGGGAACATGGGGAGTGTATTGCTTTTACAACGACAATACAGCATGTATCGATTAAGCCCAATCGCTTGGTTTTTTTAAACTATCCGACTCGCATTGAAAATCGACAACTGAGAACATATCAGCGTGAAAGAACGCATTTGCCCGCGCAAATTTCACCCAATCAAGTTAATGGCAAATTAACAGGTAGTTGTCTCGATGGTTATATAGTCGATATTTCTGCCCACGGTTGTCAGTTTTCATTTAGGCCAGGTGAAGGTAAAGGCGGGATCAAAAAGTGCCCGGTGTATATTGCCATCACTCTTATGGGTATGGATGAACCATTTTTGATTAAGGCACATGTTAAAAATAACCGACTTGAGAACGGCCATATTCTAGTGGGAATTATGTTTGATGAATCATCACTAGAGAAAATATCTACGTTACTTGATGACATGGCGATTAATGCCGATTAAATACAGCAGCTGAGCGTGTGTAAAGAAGCATAATTTAAGCGAGAGCCGGCTTTGATTATCGAGCTGCGCTCAGCTGAAGTAAGGTGCCTCTACTTGCTTAATTGCGGTTTTAAATATTTGGCTGGATAAAGCTTGCTCGCTGTTGTGCGCTATCTTCTATCGGGCAAAAATCGAGCGGCAAACAGTTGCAGTGCCACTGGTTTTACTCGATCCCCAGCCCCTTTACTATCAGTTTAATTAGAAACTCGTTAGCCCTCTCGAAATCTTCGGCCTCTAGTTTAGGTTTGTCCAGGGCGATTTCAATTTGCGAGGAGAAGTCAGCATAGGTTTGGGTCGATGCCCAAATCATAAAAAATAGATGATAGGGATCAACAGGGTCCATCTTTCCCTCTGCAATCCAGCTTCTGATCAGTGCGACATCGTCTTCTAGCTGTGGCAGTAGATGGCTAGTTAAATAGTCTTTTAGCCTCGGAGCGCCGTGAATTATTTCATTGGCAAAGACTTTTGAGCCGTTGGGATGGCTGCGTGAAATTTCGATTTTTCCACGAATATAACTGCTAATCATGGTTTTAGGATCATCACCACGCTGCACCAACAGCGCCATTTTTTCCAGCCAAAGGTCTAAAATATTTTCTAGTACTTTTTGATATAAAACTTCTTTAGAGGGGAAATAATAGAGTAGGTTTTGTTTCGTTAAACCGGTCAGCTCGGCAATGCTGCTAATAGATGCACCCTGAAAGCCGAACTGCGCAAAGATATCTTCTGCGGCCAATAATATTTTTTGCTCGGTCCTCTCTCTGGAAACCCGTTTAGGCTTTATTACTTTATTTTGTTGCATGTAAAAAATACCGACTAATAATTATTAGGATGAAGCGTGCTAAGAGCTTGTTGAACTTAAATTCCGTGGTATTCGCTGCGCTATATAACTGATTGCGGATCTAAGGCATTTCTTTTGACAGAGATTGGAGCAAGTGTATTTGGAGCTTTATTAGCAACCAAATATAGCAGCTGTCGCATTGTTTGAGCTAATGACTGAGTTTAGGATCATACAGTTACCTTGGTATTAAGTAGACAGTTACTTGAACGACAAGTAGTTTTTGGGCATTAAGGGATCTCTGAGTCAGTGGCTTCACTGCACCACATAGCGCAAACTTTTGATTATCCAGCGGTTTGAAAAATAACCGTTGAACCTACGGCAGCAGCTTGGATTGTTGAATTCCATTGTAAAACCAATATCTTACACTCTGCGCTCGCTATGTGTCCACATAGTATCCACTATGTATCCAATCTAAAGACGCAGATTCAGGTAATCGTTAATTAAAGATTGTGCACAGTTTGTGTTATTGGTAAGTTCAACATCGGTCTAATTTACCTGCAATTACTGTGGAGAGTCTAATGAGTGGTCAAATTTCTGGTCTTTTCCAACACTGGCAAGCGCCCGCTGAGTATTTAAAAATAACCACTCTAGATTGCCACACTGCAGGCGAGCCACTGCGGATTATCACCGCAGGCTTTCCTGAGTTGTTGGGGAGTACCGTATTGGAGCGGCGGCGCTACTGCATGCAGCATTTTGATCACTTGCGTACCGCGCTAATGTTTGAACCTCGCGGTCACGCTGATATGTACGGTGTGCTGATTACCGAACCTGAGCGAGCGGACTCGCACTTCGGTGCTATCTTTATCCACAATGAAGGTTATTCAACGATGTGTGGTCACGCGATTATCGCGCTGAGTAAATTTGCCGTCGAATCGGGCTTAATTAGCCGCACTGGTGAGTATACAGAAGTGAGAATAGACGCCCCTTGCGGATTGATCGTCGCGTCGGCTAAAAGCAATCAACAAGGCGAAATAATAGCGACTACCTTTGATTGCGTGCCGTCATTTGTGGTTGAAAAAGATGCGTTGGTCAGCGTCCCTGAATTGGGCGAGATACGTTTTGATCTCGCCTATGGCGGTGCCTATTATGCGTATGTTAATGTCGCTGATCTGGGCTTAACTTGCGAGGGCAAGCATTACGCAGAGCTAATTCGCACCGGGCGACTAATTAAACAAGCGGTGATGCAACAGTTTACGATTAAGCACCCCTTTGAGGAAGATTTAAGCTTTTTGTACGGCACCATCTTTGTCGAAGAATTAGAGCATGAGCAGCTCCACTCTCGCAATGTCTGTGTATTTGCCGAGGGCGAGGTTGATCGAAGCCCGACCGGGTCGGGGGTATCGGGGCGCGCCGCGATCCACTATGCTCGTGGTGAATTAGCTTTGCGGCAATCGATCACCATTGGCTCCATCTTAGATACGCGCTTTAAAGTACAAGTGCAAAGTGAATTAGCCTACGGTCCCCATGCGGCGATCATTCCACGGGTCACCGGCAGCGCTTTTATTACCGCGAAATGCGAGTTTATTATCGATCCCAAAGATCCATTAAAAGACGGTTTTATCTTTCGATAAAACCGTCTTTATCACTATGAGACCTCTGCATAACGTTGCGAGCGAAGGTAAGACAAGGMAAAAACCGGCGAGACAGCGGAGTTAGTATGCCCCTCACTTTGGGTACAGTGTGCCCCTGTTTATGGGTATTACTGGTGTAAATGAGCATGTTGAGCTGGTTTTTAACGCCGTATTACCAAGCGTAGTTATCATACCCTCTGGGTAAGTTATGCAGAGGTCTCACTATATTGACGGGCAAAAAGGTAACTATGAAGACTATTGAAATTTCTTTACCAGACATATATCAGCTAGCTTACGACTGCTTACGTCAAGCGGGCGCCAATCATGACAATGCAGATGCAGTGGCAGACACCGTGATGCGAGCGGAGCGCGATGGATCTGTTTCACACGGCCTGTTCCGCATTCCAGGCTATCTAGCGACCTTAAAAAGTGGCAAGGTAAATGGTAATGCTAACCCGCAGCCCGAGCAAGTGACCCCGGCGTTTATTCGCTGTCACGGCGAGAATGGTCACGCGCCACTGGCAATTAACCGCAGTATTGAAATGCTGGCTAACTCGGCAAAAATTTGTGGTGTCGCGGCGCTTAGTTTAACCCATTCACATCATTTTGCCGCGCTGTGGCCTGAGACAGAAGCACTGGCGGAGCGTGGAGTGGTGGGCTTTGCATGCGTCTCCTACACGCCGATGGTAGCGCCTGCTGGTGGCACTGAAGCACTGTTTGGTACCAATCCAATCTCATTTGCCTGGCCGCGGCTTAACCAGCCGCCGCTGGTCTTTGATATGGCCACCGCAGCGATGGCGATGGGAGAGGTACAAATAGCTGCCAGAGATAATCACAGCGTACCACTAGGCACTGGTCTGGGGCCAAATGGAGAACTGACCGAAGATCCCAAAGAAATATTAAAAGGGGTCTTGCTGCCCTTTGGTGGACACAAGGGATCTGCCATTTCAATGATGGTTGAATTAATGGCCGGGCCGATGGTGGGCGAGGGCTTTAGCTTTGAAGCGGCAGCCTCTGATAACGGTGATGGTGGGCCACCACAGGGCGGCGAGTTTATCTTGGCGATTTCACCGCAGATCATGGGGGGTGACAACTGGGCGGAGCACGCCGAAAAATTATTCAGCAAACTAGAGTCGTACGAGGGGATTCGCCTACCGGGTCAGCGACGTCATAAAATGCGCAACGACACTGGACCACGGGCGGTGAATAGTGAACTACTGAATAAGTTACGGGGGATCCTTACAGCCTTCGGTGGCAAAGGATTCAGGGTGGTACTGAATACCTTCAATCGGGTACAGTTTGTGTCTTATGCCCATGATTTCACTGCCATTGATCGCGCTTTGCTGAAAGTTATTGGCGACTGTGAATTGATCGTCGATCACCGAAGTGATTTCCAGGCACTCAGGTAAACTGTGCACATCCACCATCAGCGAGTGATAGCGCATAATCTCCAGCGCTTGTGGCATGTTCTGATAGACACCTCTGGCATCGTGCACTATCGGTGAAACCTTGCCGTGCATCGGCACCGTGGCGCGGACAATATCGGCACCAAAGCAGTGCGCGATACCTTGCATTCCTAAACAGACTCCTAATACCGGAGTGCTTTTGCCAAGAGTGGTAATCACTTGGGCGCAGACCCCAAAATAGGCGGGATCTTGCGGGGTGCCAGGACCTGGGGAAATGATGATTCGATCAAAGGCCTGTTGCTGAATCTGCTGCAGCGAAATTTGATCGTTGCGCTTGACCACCACCTCAAAATCTTTAGTCTTTAGTTTACGGGATAAAATATCGCCGATGTACTGATACAAATTAAAGGTAAAAGAATCATAATTGTCGATTATTAGTACTCGCATTATTGCTCTCCCTCAAAATACGCTAGTACTTTCTTCATAGCAGATAGTTTTCGTTGAATTTCTAAATACTCATCATCGGCATTAGAATCGAACACATTGCCACCACTGGTTTGTGCATAGCCCTCTTCACCGTTGATAAATACGGTGCGAATCGGGATCGCAAAAGTACAGTCGCCGTTAAAGCTGAACTCACCTAAAGCGCCTCCGTAAGGGCCGCGCCCGTCAGGTTCAAGCTGATCAATAATTTTCATCGCCTCCATCTTTGGCGCACCGGATAGAGTGCCCGCTGGGAAATTAGAAGCGAGCGCGGAGAACATATCTTGGTCGTCGGCTAAAATGCCGAAAATCTCAGTTGAAATGTGTTGCACGTGCGAATAGCGCTTAATCGACATCAAATTACGGACAGTCACCGTGCCGAATTTAGCCACCCGGCCAATATCATTACGGTGTAGATCGACCAGCATATTATGCTCGGCAATTTCTTTTTTATCGTTTAACAAAGCGCGGGCCAGCTTGATATCTTCAGCGCTGTCGACACCGCGTCTGGCGGTGCCGGCGAGAGGGAAAGTCTCCATCTCACCATCACTTAAGCGAAACAGCAGTTCAGGGGAGGCGCCAATAATTTTTTGCTGGCCAAATTTCATATAATACATATAGGGAGAGGGATTCACCTCACGCAATTTCGCATAAATTTGCGTGCAGTCGCCACTGATTTTATAGCGAGTTTTGAAGCCGACCTCAGTCTGAAATATCCGCCCGGAAATAATATCTTGTTTGACTTTCAACACCGACTCCGCATGCTGCTCACGCGTCATCGTATCGCCCAGTGAAACGGTGCTGGTTTTACCATACTCGCAGACCGGTAAATGCAGCAGGGCTTCTACCTCAGCAAAGCGATTGTCTGTGTAATAGTAATAAAAAATTTCACCGGTAGTGTGGTCGTAAACCAAACCGTCTTTGTAGACGCCAAATTTAAAGGGTTGGAATAAATTACTGCTCTGCACTTTTAGCTGAGGCTCAAAAAAATTGATCGCATCATAGCCCAAATAACCGACAATCCCCCCGGCATAGCTTCTGGAAATAATATGCTGTGGGACTATTTCGCGCAGCGCGTAGTAGGGGTTATCACAGACATATTCCTCGACCACCCCCGTTTTAGTATCTTCAATGCACAAAGTTTTATAGTCTTTGGCGAAAATAATCTGCTCTGGGTCAAAGCCCATAATGTGATGGCGGGATACATAGCTTTCCTCCCCGAGGGATTCAAGAATAAAACAGTTATCGTATTTAGCCTCAATACTGCGAAACAGCTGAAAGAAGTCAAAGTCTTCAGCTAATTTCAAGTAAGTGGGTTTACCGGGTAATTCAATTTTTGGCAGCGGTTTACTATTCATGATCTACCTTACAAGTTTTTCGGCTCTCGGCCAGTTTGTTTTCTAACAATTGATAGCTATCAGTTTGCATAGCTTTGGAACCACGGGTAACAGTGGCAATCCCTACGCCCAATAATTTTGAGACCTCTCGCTGTGGGGTGTTATCTTCTAGTTGATGAAATATTTGCAAGCGACGATCGACATCCTCATGCTCTTTATCAGTGAGGATGATATCCAAGGCAGCCGACATCTCGTTAGGGTCGGTGATGTCGCAAAGGAGTGCGAGTAGTTGCTTTCGGTAGAGTGTATTCATGTACTAGTACGATAGTGCATTTTTGGTTTGAGGTAAAGGGGGGATTTTAGGTAGGAGTCAGCTGTGAGCTTAGAGTTGTAAGTTTGAAGCTGTATCACTTGGAATATTAAGGAGGGTGTGGTTTGGTGGGTGTTGCTGATTGGTTCTTTATCAGAAAAGTTTCCGCGTCCTGCTCACGCCTTTAGTTCAAAAAATTCAAAATCAAACCCTTAAACTGATTTCTTTTTTAAGCTCTAAGGTCAAATTCTTACAAGAATTTCGCCGGTGGCGACTGACTTTCTTTTGATGAGCAAAATTAAAGTAAGCAAAGCAAAAGCTCACCCGTAATTGTCGACAGACTCCACCACTATCGCCTAAATTGCCGGCCGTTCGTAGAGACATCCCTGTCTCACTCACTCTGCGCGACGTCCTGTCGCTCCGCTTCGGCAATTCAGTCAATAGCGGCGGCGACAATAAAGGGAGTTGGCGGCTTCGTAGTGTAGTTTTAAAACTCAA
>ASZJ01000185.1 GCA_000416275.1 Osedax symbiont Rs1 | reverse complement strand
AGTCAAGCTAGATGCTTGCTGAGCGGCTTGTTTGCTGCTCCGTCTAAGTGAGGTGCGTATTATATAGTTGCATCTCGGTAAGTCAATCATTTTTTATTTGTTTATTTGAAATTTGTGTTTGGCTTAAAAAGCGTATAGAACAAAAGTCATTTTCAACAAATCTAACTGATTAAGCTTGGTTAGCAGACTTAGCGGATTGCTTGTTGCCTTGTCTGTGGAGGCGCATTCTATAGAAATTTCAATTTGTGTCAACCAATAATTTCAATTTATTCACAGTTACTTTATTGCGCTCATTTAAGCATCAATTTTGCCACTGTTAATAAAAAAGCCAGCTTAGCGCTGGCGGTATTAGCTATTTTATAGCGGTGTTAATCGTTTGACGTAGTTAGATCAACACGGTTATCTATAAACAGATGATGTTTCTTTTTTCCCAACTTCACTAAATGATACTTTGCATGCTTGGCACTCCCCTTTTCGAACACCTCGGCAGAATTGGAATTTTGCTGCGCCGTGACCACCACGCCATTCACGGTAATCGCATTTCGCTTTAGTGCATCCATTATCTGCTTGCCATTCCCCATACCCGCTTCAGACAACAGTCGCGAAAAAGGTGTGTCTAATAGATTTTGCTCAGCTAATTCAAATGCAGGTAAACCGTCTTGAGCCATTTGCGCAAAATCATTTTCGGTTAGCTCGTCAGTATTACCAGAGAACAGTGCTGCACTAATCCGCATTGCACCATTGAGCCCCGCTTTGCCGTGCACTAGTTCTGTGACTTCTTTGGCTAAGATTGCCTGCGCCTGTGGCCGACCTTGCGCCGCTTTATCTTGCGCTTCTATCTCGGCGATTGCCGATACTTCTAAGAAGGTAAAGTAGCGTAGAAAGTTGTACACGTCTGCATCAGCTGAGTTTATCCAAAACTGGTAAAAAGCATAGGGTGAGGTCTTCTCCGCTGACAGCCAAATTGTACCACTTTCTGTCTTGCCAAATTTTGTGCCATCAGACTTGGTGATTAACGGTAATGTCAGGCCAAAAGCCTTGTTGCCATTCATCCGCCTAGTGAGTTCAGTACCACCGGTGATATTCCCCCACTGGTCAGAACCGCCGATTTGCAACGTACAATTATGGCTTTTGTTGAGCTGTTGAAAGTCATAGGACTGTAATATCATGTAAGTAAATTCAGTGAAAGAGATCCCCTCTCCCTCTCTATCGATACGTTGCTTTACCGATTCTTTGGCGATCATCTGGTTGATCGAAAAATGTTTGCCAACATCACGCAAGAAACTTAGTACGTCTAGATCTTTGGTCCAATCCAGATTATTAACAACCTCTGCACTATTCTCTGACTGATCAAAATCTATGAACTGGCTCACTTGGGCTTTGAGCTTCTCTACCCAAGCCGAAACAGTACTATCATCATTGAGCTTGCGCTCTTGGGCTTTAAAACTTGGATCGCCGATTAAACCGGTCGCTCCACCCACCAAAGCTAAAGGTTTATGACCGTGTTGTTGAAAACGTTTTAGAGTCAATAGGGGAACTAAACTGCCTATATGGAGACTATCTGCTGTTGGATCAAATCCGCAATATAAAGTAACACTGTTATCTTCTAGATGTTTGGCAAGCTCTACTTCGCTACTCATTTGTGCGACCAAGCCGCGGCTAGTTAACTCTTCTAATAGTGTTTGCTTACTCATATACTGCTCGATAACCTAAGTTTGTAGTTGGATAGGGTTTAATTTAATCCGCTATTCTAGCGACACTGCTGACAATGAACAATATTTAGTTGGGGGTCATTTTAATATATCCTAGTTTCATTGAGGTGATTGATTGTCCCCTGCGATTAAAAATTATAAACTTTGCCGACCCTGTAAGGTTTTACCCGTTACCCAAATACAATTATAGAAGGTTAGTTTTTTGTTACTTAATAGATTTTTTTTAAAATACTCAAGCCGCAGCGCTTTTAGCTTAATAAAGCCAAACACTCTGATCGGTGCTTTTATCCTGTCGATAGCCAGTTTCAGTGCTTTTTCAATAGCCGATTCAACCGCGCTGCAAACTCCATGGCAGCAGTACAAGGTAAAGAGTGGCGACAATCTCTCTACCATTTTTAATAGAGCGGGTCTCTCTCCGCAAGATGTATTACGCGTTAGCAACTCAACCAAGTCTGCAAAGACCTTTGTTAGAATGATTCCAGGGGAAACCCTTGCTCTCCTTATCAAAGAGGGTGATTTACAAAAAATCCGCTATGCGATTAGCCCCACCACCACCATTGTTCTGACTAAGGTATTTGATGCAGAAACTGATGCGAGCATTTATCAGCTAGCGACTGAGACCAAACAACTGACGATAGCTACAGCTGCTCCGACTATTGACAGCACTCTTACCAATTCCAAACCTGAACCCGAGCCAATGCTAGCTGTTGCGACACAGCACGATCCTGTGCTGTTAATCAACCCCGCTAACTACAATGCAATTGAGCGACAAAATTTCACCGTCAGTAGTGGTGATTCTCTATCCACTATCTTTGATCACGCCGGCTTAGCTGCCAAACACCTTAGCTACTTAGATGATGGGGTAAAAAATAGCAGCTTTGCCTTAGAGAATCCTTTTAGCGCTTTGTCGATTGGCGATTCGCTGTCACTTTTAATCGTCGATGACTCTTTACTAGAACTAATCCACACCAACCAAACAGGTATTACCACTAAGGTTACCCGCAGCTTAGATAGCCAGCAACTTTATGTGATTACTAAAATGGAGCCGCAGCCAGACATTAGCGCGCCACTGAAAATATCACTGGCGTCCGCTCTAGCGGACACTGATCGCGCGGATCACTGGATATATTATACGGTACAACCCACTGACAATTTATCGACCATTTTCATGCGTGCAGGCCTATCACACACCGATGTTTACTATGTCAATAATGCGGCGCAGAAAGAGCGTATTTTCCAGCGGATGATGCCCAATGAAAAAGTCGGTTTTTTAATTCGCGACGGCCATTTGATCAAGATTAAATATATTTTAAGCCCGCTGAAAAGCGTGCTTTTTAAGCGCACCGATAAAGACAGTTACGCGGTGAAAATACTCGAGCGCACCCCAACAACTGTGGTTAAGCAAGTTGCGGGGCAGATCAACAGCTCTTTATTTGTCGACGCCTTAAATGCCGGCTTATCGAATAGCATGACCATGAATTTTGCTAAAGTCTTTGCCTGGGATGTCGATTTTTCTCAAGATATTCAAGTCGGTGATAAGTTTAAACTGATCTATGAAGAACTGACTATCGACGGCAAGAAAATCAAGGATGGTAATATTATTGCCGCACAGTTTGATACTGGTGGACAGAGCCTGATCGGGATTTTTTATCGTGATTCTGAGGGCGGTGTTGGTTTTTACACGCCCGAGGGGCGCAGCATGCGCAAAGCCTTTTTACGGATGCCGGTCGAGTTTGCCAGAATTAGCTCTAAATTCAATCTCAGACGCAAGCATCCCATTTACAACAAAATCCGCGCCCATCGCGGTGTCGACTACGCGGCTAAACGCGGCACGCCGATTATGGCCTCAGGCAATGGTAAAATTTCGTATCTAGGACGCAGGGGAGCTTACGGGAAAACCATTATTATTCAACATGGCACTAGTATAAACACGCTCTATGCGCATATGTCTGGTTACAACAAAGAGTTGAAAGTTGGCAGCCGCGTAAAACAGGGGCAAATCATTGGGTATGTGGGGGCGACTGGCGCGGTAACAGGTGCACATTTACACTATGAATTCAGAGTTGATGGGATACACAAGAACCCTTTAACCGTTAAGTTGCCTAAGGCGACCAATATGCCAGCCAGTGAACTCGAAAGCTTTAAACTGGTGGCTGATTCAGCTCTCAAACAACTTAATTTCACGACCAAAATAGCGACAAGTGGGCCAAAAATTGCCAGTATTAGACGAGACACAACAGCACCTGCAACAACCATCACAGAGTAGCGAGATCTATCTCGGTGTGATGTCCGGTACTAGTTTAGATGGGATAGACGTGGTTGCGGTGAGCTTTGCCCCTAAATTGCAAATACTCGCCGCCTGTAGTTATCCAATGCCGAAAGCGATTAAGCAGCTTATTCTGCAGTTATGCGCTAGCGGCGATGATGAAATTGAAAAGCTCGGGCATTTAGACATCGCACTCGGTCGTTTATTTGCCGAGTGCTGCAACCAGCTGATTGACGATAACTCTAAGCTGCTACCAGTGAGTCGTATCATCGCGATTGGCTCACACGGACAAACTATTCGCCACCGCCCTGCAAATGCCCCAAAAGAAAATTTCAGCCTGCAAATCGGCGACCCGAATACCTTAGCCGAGCAAACCAAGCTATTAACCGTAGCAGACTTTCGTCGTCGAGACGTCGCCGCCAGTGGCCAAGGCGCGCCGCTAGTACCTGCTTTTCACCGCGCTATTTTTCAGTCTTCAAGCAGCGATCGAGTGATTCTAAATATCGGCGGAATGGCTAATCTGACCTTGTTAGCTAAAGATAAAACCCGCGCATTAACCGGTTTTGATACCGGTCCCGGCAATGTGCTAATGGATACTTGGATCCACCAGCAAAAGTCACTCGATTACGATAAAAATGGCGCTTGGGCAAGTGAGGGAAAGATAAATAATGCGCTGCTAACGCAGTTGTTAGCACTGCCTTTCTTTAGCCTAAGGACCCCTAAGAGCACAGGCCGAGAACAATTTAATTTAGCTTGGCTAGAGCAGTCTTTAGCCGCGATAGGTGAGCCGTTAAGTGCAGTAGATGTACAGGCGACCTTAGCAGAACTGACAGCGACGAGTATTGTTAATGAAATTAACCAGCACCAGTTCAATCGAGCACAAGTTTATGTCTGCGGGGGTGGCGCTCACAATAGTTATTTACTCGACAGACTTAAGCAGTTGCTGCCTACAGCGCAGACCGTGCAGACAACCCGCTGCCTAAATCTTGATCCAGACTGGGTCGAGGCAACCGCTTTTGCCTGGCTAGCGAAACAGACATTAGCCGGTTTAACCAGTAATTGTCCGACGGTGACCGGCGCTAGCGGGGAGCGAATTTTGGGGGCTATCTTTCAGGCGTGATTAGCTGATGGGCGGTAGTCTTTAAAAAATGCTTGGCGCTGTCGCTATATGTGAACAGTTCTATAGAGAGAAGGACGATCCACAACCACAAGTGGTAGTCGCGTTTGGATTATTGACGATAAACTGAGAGCCTTGCAAACCCTCTCGGTAGTCAACTTCAGAGCCTGTTAAATACTGTAGACTCATCGCATCAACAACCAGACTGACACCTGACTTACTAATCACCGTGTCATCTTCAGCAACGTCTTCTATAAAACTAAAACCATAGGAAAATCCCGCGCAGCCGCCGCCGGTAATATACAGACGAAGTTTTAAGGCGTCGTTTTCCTCTTCTTCGATCAAGGTTTTAACTTTGGATACAGCACTGTCGCTAAACTTTAGCGGATCTTCAAATTCGGGCACTAGATTACTCACAATTAATACTCACAATTAATACTCACAATTGATTGTTGAGCTTTAGCAGGGATGATCCTTTAACCTAGGGTTTTAGTCAAGTATTTCGTTACGAAGATTGTTGTAGAGTTTACAGGGTAAAACACAACATTCACTTTTTCTCGGCCCAGCGGGGGAGTTTTAAAAATCTGCTGTATTTTTCACGACCAACAGCTGCGCTTTTTTTAGGCACTCATATATAAGCACTGATATACTCTTAACCACCGCTCCATATGCTCATTTACACCAGTAATACCCATAAAGAGGGGCACACTGATTCCGCTATATCGCCGGTTTTTGCCTTGTATTTCCTTCGCTCGTAACGTTATGCAGAGGTCTCTACCACTAACTTTGATATAAGTGACTTATGATAAAGGCAAATTTCTCCTTACAAAAATTCAGAGGCCAATTGGCAAGCTATGAAGCACTACCTCTGCTGGTCGCTTTAGGCCTAATTTGCGGAGTCGGATGCGGATTATTAATCGCCGCTTTTAGATTGGCTATCGATTTGCCTCTGGGATTATTACTGGCCGGTCAAGTTGAAAATTTTGAAAGCTTAAGTCCTTTACAACGCTTTCTATTACCTAGCTTAGGCGGCCTTACTTTGGCGCTTTTGTATAATTATTGGCCGCTGATCAAAAACAAAGTGGGCATAGTGCATCTATTGGAACGCCTCGCCTATCATCAAGGTCACATACCCGGTAAAAACTTAGTCGCCCAGTTTATAGTGGCGGTAGTTGCGCTGGTTAGCGGCCAGTCTGTCGGCCGTGAAGGTCCCGCTATTTATATGGGGGCCAGTCTCTCCAGCATGCTCGGACAATTATTACATGTCCCCCATAATTCGCATCGGCTGTTAGTCGCTTGCGGTAGTGCGGCGGCCATCTCCGCTGCATTTAACACCCCGTTAGCTGGGGTGATTTTCGCCATGGAAGTGATTTTACTAGACTACACCATTGCCGGATTTACGCCGATCATTGTCGCCGCGGTCAGCAGCTCTTTAACCAATAGAATGATCTTTGACGCAGAACCTATTTTCGACGCCCCCTCCTTTGAAATTTTAAGATACTCTGAATTGCCATGGATTATCGTCATGGCAATTGGGGTTGGGCTGCTGGCCACCCTTTTTATCAAACTATTGACTAGCACTAGCCAGCATATCACTTGGCCGCTGCATTATCGGCTGCTGCTAGCAGGCGTTTTAACCGGCTTAGTCGCGCTGCTCTACCCACAAATAATGGGCACCGGCTACGACACTATTTCCGATACTTTTTGGGGCAGAATAGATATCTATTTACTGCTGGGAATTTTACTTGCCAAAGTACTGCTCACGCCGATAATTTTGGGTTTAGGTATGCCCGCAGGTTTAATTGGCCCCTCACTTTTTATCGGGGCTAGCTGCGGTGCACTTTTTGGCTTATTAGGAAGTGCCTTAGTGGATGTTCCAGTGTCGCATTCCGGGCTATATGCCATGCTAGGCATGGGGGCTATGATGGCCGCGGTACTAAACGCCCCCTTGGCAGCACTTATTGCGCTTTTAGAACTCACTTACAATCCCAACATTATATTTCCAGGAATGATCGCTATCGTCGTCGCTAACGTCACGACTCGCTATATTTTTAAGATGCCCTCGGCTTTTTTGGCCTCCCTGCAAGCACAGGGCCTTGATTATCGCCTTGAGCCGCTGGCGCAAATTTTAACCAGAGCGTCAGTGGCGATAGCAATGAGTAGGGACTTTCAAGTCATAGACGCGACCATATCTCTGAAAACTGCCAAGCAGATTGTCCAGCAAAATACTCGATGGCTGGTGATTCGCGAAAACCGGCAACACTCCAGTATTATCCCTACTTTAAATATCGATAACTTTTTGACTCGCGATTTGGTCGATGAAGACGAAAGCATCGATTTAAATCGAATTCCGGCACAGCGCTGTGATGTGGTATCTATCGACCAGCGCTCAACTTTACATGAAGCACTGCAGGTGATGATCGAAAAAGAAACCAACTTGCTGTGCATCTACGATCATCACGACAGTTTAATTGGCTTGCTATCGCGCTCGCATATTGAAAATTATTATAATAGTAAACAGTATTTATAAAAATTCTGGTGCATTGTTGGTGATCGGAGGATAATGCGCCCCATTATTTATTAAATTAATCACCTATAGAACACATCTGCCCACCCTATTACGCGCAGCTAATAGGGTGGGCAGATGTTTCTACAGCTAAGGATGACTAGAATGACTCGTTCAGAACAATTATTTGCAGCCGCTCAGCAGCATATTCCCGGTGGAGTAAACTCCCCAGTACGGGCCTTTAAAAGTGTCGGCGGATCACCTATCTATTTTAAAAAAGGACAAGGTGCCTATCTATTTGATGAAGACGATAATAAATATATAGATTACGTTGGTTCATGGGGTCCAATGATCTTAGGCCACGCCTACCAGCCGGTAATCGATGCGGTGAAGAAAAGCCTGGACAATGGATTGGGCTTTGGGGCGCCGACAGCAGTGGAAACCTTACTCGCCGATAAAGTCTGTGAGATCATGCCCTCTATAGAAATGATCCGCATGGTGAACTCTGGAACAGAGGCGACGATGTCGGCTATACGTCTAGCTCGCGGCTATACTAAGCGCGATAAAATAGTCAAATTTGAAGGCTGCTATCACGGGCACAGCGACTCACTGTTGGTCAAGGCAGGCTCCGGCGCTTTAACTTTTGGCGAGCCTAGCTCTCCCGGAGTACCCGCTGCCATTGCTGAGCATACTATTACATTGGATTTCAACAACCTAGAAAATGTTAAAGCCACATTTTCAGAAATAGGTGAGCAGATAGCTTGTATTATTGTAGAACCGGTCGCCGGCAATATGAACTGCATTCCACCAGTAGATGGCTTCTTGCAAGGCTTGCGAGATATCTGCGATGAATATGCAACTGTGTTGATTTTTGACGAGGTGATGACTGGCTTCCGAGTCGCTTTAGGCGGCGCACAGCAAGCATTTGGTATAACTCCTGATTTAACCACACTCGGCAAAATCATTGGCGGCGGTCTGCCGGTAGGTGCTTTTGGTGGCAAGCGGCAGATTATGCAGCAGATTGCGCCACTGGGTCCGGTCTATCAAGCAGGCACTCTCTCGGGGAACCCCCTCTCGATGCAAGCTGGATTAGCGATGCTCAATGCACTGACCGATAATCCTGAAATTTATCAGCAGCTCAGCGCTAAGTCTGAATTTTTAACGCAGGGTATTGAAACTGTGGCAGCCGCTGCGGGGATTCCAGTAACAACCACCTGCATCGGTGGGATGTTTGGTATTTTCTTTACCGAGCAAAAAAACATCACTAGCTTTGCCCAGGCGACGGCTTGCGACACGGAGCGCTTTGCCGCCTTTTTCCAAGGCATGATCAAAGAGGGAATCTACTTTGCTCCCTCAGCTTATGAAACTGGCTTTATGTCGGCTGCCACTAGCCAGCAGGACATTGAAGACACGATCGCCGCTGCCGCTAAAGTATTCAAAACATTGTAATGGCAATATTAAGTAGTTTAGTGCTGGTGTTTGCCAGCTTATTTTCGGCTTTGCTGGCTTATCGTCAGCCGGCAAAGCTGACCGCTGACAGCAAAACAATTGCCAGCATTATTACTTTATGCGCTATTTTTATTAGTCTTTCAGCACTGATCCCAATATTTTTTCAAGCCAGTGGTGAACAGCAAGATATATTTAGACTGATGTTGCAAAACCTGCAGCAGTATTTAGCAATTCCACTGTTGTGTTCAGTTTTTCTGAGTATCAGCTTCAACAGGACCTTCACCAAGGCCACCTGGGGACGTTGGAGCTTAGTCTTATTAGCATCCTTTGAACTGTGTCGACGCGCCGAAGTGGGTGAAGCATACAGCACCGGCTTAGTGGTCATTAGCAGTGCTTTGATTCTGTTTAGTGTGTTTTTTAAAAGGCCCAATAAAACCGCCGCTGATTACTTAACAGCGGGCGTCGCTGCAGCAAGTTACTCTGCAGCTATGCTGCTATTCTCCAGCAGCTCACTGCTAGATTTAAGTAACCTAATGGCTTTTAACCTCTGCTTAAGCATCGCGCTGATTGCACTTGGTCTACATTTTGGAAAAAGATTAATCACTGAATAAAAAAAAGCCCAGAATTTTTCTGGGCTTTTTTATCGACGGTGTACGGTCAATGGTTAGTAATGCGGCATTTAATAACTCTGTGATTTTTGAAAAGCTTGATTGGCACCAGCCGAATCACCCGCCTCTGCACGAATTTTCGCCAGTGCGCTCCACAGACTACGCAGTTTTCTACTTTGCCCAGCAGCTACCGCTATCCCTTTAAGAACCATTTGTTCCGCTTGAATA
Source organism: Osedax symbiont Rs1 (assembly GCA_000416275.1). GTDB lineage: Bacteria > Pseudomonadota > Gammaproteobacteria > Pseudomonadales > Balneatricaceae > Rs1. The sequence continues at coordinate 54,469 of ASZJ01000185.1, read as the reverse complement.
TACTCTCCTAACTGTCGGTGTACTTCACCTAGCGATAAATAGACTTCTGGGTCTCTAGGAGCAATTCGCAAGGCTCTCTCTAAACTGGACTGAGCAGAGCGCAAACTACCACTTCTCGCCTGTTGATGCGCCGTGCTTATTAACGCAATCGTCGCCGGATTTTGCGCTTTTGTCGCCACTTCTAGCGCCTTTATTTGCCGGCTTGCTTCACTGTTTAAAGCGTCACCACTGGTGTTGCTGGCTTTAAATACAGGCCTGACATTTAGCGCTGTCACTTCAACTTCAGATGAGTTTTCACTGCCCCATTGCGTATTATTACCTTGACCGTTGATCGAGCGATCCTCAATTGCAACATTGCCTCCACCCATCACAGAACAACCCGCCAATAGGGTTAGGCAAAGTGACATAACTGTTAGCTTGCCTGTAGAGTAAACCTTAATCATAACTTATCCTTTATATGTTGAGAGCTCAGTACACTATGCTGTTAGTGCTATAAGGCACACCGTTGTACTATTGCCAATGACATTAAATCTGTACTTACTGGCTGTAGTATTAGAAATTTTTCACGCTGATAAATGTGCAGACAGCCGCTATACCTTGAATCGAAACTATACGACTGTGGTGCTCATAATTTACCTTTACCGCACTGCTCTTTCAAGCCTTGGCTTGAGCGCCTTTTTGCATGCCGCTCATCATACCTGTAAAACTATTAAACTACATTGGCTAATCAGTGACTAGTCTGTCTTTACGGCACTTTTAAAGCTTAATTTCCAAAAATACGGTCTAGCCAGTGGCCGCTTTTTTTAGCTCCCTGGTTAACCTCATAGCCACTGGCATCTGCACTGCCACAGTTAATGATATACGCTGGCACGGCACTGGATCTAAAGGGCATTTTTTTACCCTTCTCACACTCGGCATCGACCCTAAAGCCAGTTTTTAAGTCTATGCTGGCAAAGGTGATTCCCTCTGGAATAGCCGACTGCAGAGCCTGTAGGCGCTCAGTTTTCATATAGTCAGTCCAAACCCGCAACGCCCCAGAGGAGCCGGTAAATGGCAGTGCTGTATTGTCGTCATTACCCAGCCAGACAACCGCTAACTTATTCGCAGAAAAACCGGCAAACCAACTATCTCGCTGATCATTGGAGGTGCCGGTTTTTCCAGCGAGAGCCAGCCGTGCTGGAATTTTGCTATACGCGTATCTTGCCGTGCCTATTTTAAACACTTCTTGCATCGCGTATTGCAATTGGTAAACCGTTTGCGAGTCAATCACTTGATTGATTTTAAAAGGATATCTAGATAATTCATTGCCGTCTTTGTCGGTCACTGAGCGAATTGCGCGCATTGGCATTAAAAAGCCGTTCGCTGCAATGGTTTGATACATAGCCGCTACTTCTAAGGTGGTCATGCCCTGGGCACCAAGCAATAGCGAAGGATACTTTTTCATATCTCGACTAACGCCTAATTTGTGCACCGTTTTAATCACATTATCCAAACCTACATCCATACCTAACCTGGCTGTCGCTAAATTATATGACTTAGCCAAAGCTAGATAAAACGGCACGTTACCATGACTTTTCTTACCAAAATTTCTTGGCCGCCAAGGTTTGGAGCCCTGTATAGGAATTGCTATCGCTTCATCCTGTAACATAGAGGCCAAGGTATAGCCGCGCTGCAAACCGGTTAAGTAAACTGCAGGCTTGATTAATGAGCCTATTTGTCGCACTGCATCAATCGCCCGATTAAACCCCTGATATCTGGTACTCCTGCCGCCAATAATACTTAGTACTTCTCCGGTTTGGGGATCAGTCACCACCATACTGGCCTCCAACTTTTTAACTCTTTTACCGTACTTTTTCTGCAATTTAGCAATACTAACTGCCATGGCTTTTTCAGCTTTTGCCTGCACTATTGGGTCTAAGTTAGTAAATATTCGCAGCCCTTCAGAGCTGAGGTCGCTCTGCTTGTAACTCTGTTTTAACTTGCGTCGCACTAAATCTAAATAAGCCGGATACGCCCCTTTATGTAGACTCTTTTGCCGTACCACTCCCAGCGCCAAGGCGCTGCTGTACTCATATTGCTGTCGAGTAATATTGCCCTGCTCGAGCATCATTTTCAGCACTAAGTTACGGCGTCTTTTGGCGCGCTCTGGCCGACGCCTGGGATCGTAATATGACGGGCCTTTAACCATAGCGGCAAGCAGTGCAACTTGATGTAGTTGCAACTCACCGATCGGGCGGGAGAAAAAATATTGTGCGGCCAAACCAAAACCGTGAATGGCTCTAGCGCCCGCTTGACCTAAATACACCTCATTCAAATAGGCCTCTAATATTTCATCTTTGCTGTAGCGATAATCGAGGACGATAGCCATTGGCATTTCGATCAATTTACGGATTAAAGTGCGCTCGGAGGTAAGGTAAAAGTTTTTAATCAACTGCTGAGTTAAGGTACTGCCACCTTGGACAAACCTACCCACTTTAAGATTGACCCACATTGCTCTGGCAATGCCTTTTGGCGATACGCCGAAGTGCTCATAATAGCTGCGATCTTCAGTGGTAATCAACGCATCCACCAGCCCTTTTGGTGCCTGTGACATTCTGATCAATTCTCGATCTTCATTATTTTTCGGGTAGATACCGCCAATCAAGATCGGTTCCAATCTGGCGATAGAGATAGATTTACCCGCTGTCGATTTAATACCAGTGACCACCCCTTTCGCAAAAGACACAGTCAATTTACGGGAGAGCTCCCGACCGTCGGCAAAATCAAAGCCACGGCTATAAACAGCCACTCTGCTAGAAGCTATTTCTGCCTGCCCAGCACTAGTCGCCCGCTTGACAAATCGATAGCCTAAGCCTTTAAGCTCAATTTTAAAATCGGTAATATTCAACTCTAAGCCCGCATATAAATCCAGCGGACGGGCATACACCTTAGCGGGAATAGACCAGCGCTTACCTTCAAATTTTTCACGTATTTGCGCGTCTAGATAAAACATTCCAATCACCGCAAAAATGCTAAACAGTACGCCGAGCTTTAAGCAGAAAAATAACAGCCAGCGCCATATAGAAGATTTCTTCTGAGGCTTTTTTGACTTTGCTTTTCGAGTTTTTGTTGCTGCTGCTTTTTTACGAGGGGCCATAGCGTCCGGTCATCTAAATTTAGGTTGCGGCTATTGTACAATTCTGAGGTACAGCTTTATAGAGCTCGGGGCACTTTTCTAGTATAATCGACGCCACTTAAAGTGGCTAGCTAATCCGAATCAAAGATGCGACAGCAAAACACTAGCGTCAATTATTATTTTTACTAGCTTTATTCGATTCAGTCGCCTGTTACTACGACGGCTCGATTAAAATTAATTAAAATTAAACAGCGGACAATCAACGTCTAATTTATTGCCCGACACTCTGTTTGATTTTTCTCTATCTGTACTGGTTGTTATGTTACCCAAATTAATCAAAGCACTACAAAATCCAGGCTGTTATCCGCACCCCGTATCAGGTGAGATACAAGTCATTGAGACACAAGTATCTTGGGTGCTATTAACTGGCGAATTCGCCTATAAGATTAAGAAAGAAATCAACTTTGGATTTTTAGATTTTTCAACCTTGACCAAACGCCTTTACTACTGTGAGGAAGAGCTGCGCCTCAATCAGCGCCTAGCTCCAGATATATATCAAGTAGTAGTCGCGATTACCGGCACTGAACAGCAGCCAATTATTGGGTTAAATGGCCACAAAGCACTGGCAACTGATTCTGAGTCGCCAATAGATGACGATAGCGCTGTCCAGAGCGCCAGTTTAGCCGAACTTAAGCCGATAGTTCAACCGATAGTTAAACCTATAGCTCAGCCAATAGTTCAGCCAAGCCAAACAACTGAGATAGCACTCAGAACTGATCTAGAGATTAGTTCAAACACCGAAAAACCCTTTGAATACGCAGTTAGGATGCAGCAATTCGATCCTAAAGCAGGCCTTAATGACTTACTAATACAAAATAGATTTGACAAAAACTGGATCGATCAAATAGCCGAACAACTGGCCAAGTTCCATTTAACATTACCAACAGTGGCGACTAACAGCCCTTGGGGGGAACCGGAAAATATTTGGCAGCTGGTCTCAGACAATTTTTTACACAGCTTAGATTTTTGTACCGACCCCCAAGATCTCAGTCAATTGTCAGAACTTTACCGACAAATCACCGCACAGTACCAAGCTTTAACCGACACCTTTAGGGAGAGAAGAAAGCTCGGTTTCATTCGCGAGTGTCACGGTGATTTACATTTAGCTAATGTGACCTTTTTTCGAGGTCAAATCCGCCTGTTTGACTGCATTGAATTCAACTTACAATTTAGATGGATTGATACGTGCTCTGATCTAGCGTTTTTGTTAATGGATTTGGAAGCAAATAATAAACATTCGTGGGCTAACTTGACCTTAAACAAGTATTTGGAAATAACCGGTGATTATCAATCTCTACAGCTACTGGATTTTTATAAAAGCTTTAGATCAATGGTCCGCGCCAAAGTGGCGACTTTAGGCGCACAAGCCGAGCATGCTACTTTCGTCAAATACTTGAATTTGAGTCAATCTTATCAACTATCAAAGCACCCGAGTCTGATCTTAATGCACGGTTTATCGGGTAGTGGAAAAAGCCACTTAAGCTACAAAATGATCGATGCAATTCAAGCGATCAGAATCCGCTCAGAAACCGAGCGGCAGCGGATTCATCGAGAGCTACAAAAGAAAGGTAAAAAGTTGGACTTACATAGCCCAGAGGTGAACTCTCGGCTCTCACAACATCTAGTGCAATTAACCAAACAGCTACTCAAGCAGGGACGCACTGTGATTGTTGATGGTACTTTTTTAAAGTCCCACTTTCGCCAAAAGTATCTAACAATATCTGAGGAGCTAGAGATCCCTCTGCACATAATCAGCTGTAAATGTGATCCAAAACTTATGGAAGCTCGATTAAAAAAAGGTATTAACACCAGATCCCACAACAGCCAGTTTTCATTAGAGCGACTTGCTACTCAGCGACAATACCAACAAGCTATCACTGCATCCGAGCTTGTTTATCAAACCGTGGTTAATACTGACAGCGACCAGGCGATTGCCGATTTCCTCGCTAGTTTTCACCCTAAAACGGGGTCGTAGCGAGGACCACTGATTGTTCAGTAAGTTGGATACTACAGTTAGTCACCGATGCTCTCACCAGAGCTAATACTATTTGTTATAAATAAAAAAAATGACAGTCACATGACTGCCATTTTTCAATACATAACTACCTTAAATCACTATAAAAGGTCTTCGCTGCTTAAACCATTACGTTCAACAATCTCTCTTAATTTCTTTAATGCCTCTACTTGAATTTGCCTGACTCTTTCTCGAGTCAAACCAATTTCTTTACCGACCTCTTCTAACGTGTTCATCCCGTAACCTCGCAAACCAAAACGTCTTGCCAATACTTCTGCATGCTTCTCCGGCAACTCGTCTAACCAATGATCTAAGCTACCACTTAAATCGCTAGCTTGTAGAGCGACGCTTGGGTCAAAACTATCATGGGCTGCAACTGTCTCGACCACGGTTTTCTTAGAGCCTGCTATCGGCAAATCTATCGAGACAACTCTCTCGTTAAGCCCTAGAATTTTCTCCACACTGGCAACTGGCTTATCTACTAACTTGGCTATTTGTTCCGCTGTAGGTTCATGATCGAGCTTCTGAGCTAATTGCCGAGCAGCACGTAAATATACATTTAATTCTTTTACTACGTGAATAGGTAGGCGAATGGTCCGCGTCTGATTCATAATCGCCCGTTCGATGGTTTGTCTTATCCACCAAGTAGCGTAGGTAGAAAATCTAAAACCGCGTTCGGGATCAAATTTTTCAACAGCACGTATCAATCCTAAATTACCTTCTTCTATAAGATCTAATAGCGAGAGCCCGCGGTTGATATACCGTCTGGATATTTTAACCACTAAGCGTAAATTACTTTCGATCATTCGCTTACGTGATTTTTCACAACCTTTGAGTGCTAGACGGGAAAAGTAAACCTCTTCTTCTGCTGATAGTAATGGCGAGAAGCCAATTTCATTTAGATAGAGCTGGGTGGCATCTAAGTTTTTTTCATTCATTAAATCTTTGTGTGCCTGGCTGCCACGACCACGACCTGTCGGTTTTAATTTTACCTTTGAATTTATGGCTATTTTTGGGTGTTCAGTAGTTCCTTCTACTGATCCTTTCTCCATAACCTGAGACTGAATTTTACTGATAAACTCGGCGTCCTGATTTCCGCTTTTCAAGATATCCATATACAAACCTTTTATTCCATTGTTAAAGCTAATCCCCAGCTATTTTTTTGGCAAATATTTCAGTGGATTAACCGGTTTTCCATCCTCCCTTATTTCAAAATGGAGGATTGTTTTTATCGTACCGCTACTCCCTATTTCGGCAATTTTCACCCCAGCTTTAACGGTAGCCTGCTCCTTAATTAATATTACACTATTGTGAGCATATGCACTTAGATACTGTTGTGAGTGCTTAATAATAATCAAATTTCCATAGCCAATGATGCCATTTCCAGCGTACACTACCTTACCGGAAGCGGCTGCAAAAACACTATCTCCGGTCTTTCCAGCTAAATTTAAACCTTTGTTTTCTCGGCTAAATTTATCAATCAATAGTCCTTTAGTTGGCCATTGCCAACGAACCTTAGAAAGTCGTTGCTGGCCCTGCTTGTAGGATGTTGATTTTTTTATTTTTCGAGGGGATTTTCGTGGAAGTTTTAGTAGTTTTTCCGTCTTATTTTTAACATTATGTCGAATTATTTTTTTATTTTTGTCTCTGTTCTCTAACAGCTTGTTAGCGCTGTTAATTTTAGAGTCTCTATAGCTTGACGCTTGACGTTTACCTGTGGTGGAGCTAACTATTAACAGTTGGTCATTGCGAATTAGGTAGTTAACACCAATCCCGTTATTTTTCGCCAACTGTTTAAAATCTAAGCCGTATTTCCAAGCAATTGAATACAGAGTATCGCCCGCCTTGACTCTATAAGTACTTATACCTCGAGTACTGCTCCGTTTCACTTTTCCTGAAGCAGCTCGGTGAGAGTATGATTTACTGCTCGGATAGTTCAAATCACTGACCGGCGCATAACCTGTAGTACAGCCGAACAAACTGGCAACCATCACTAAAACTATTATGTGTTTAACCTGAATCCGTGACTTCAAAGTGAATACAGAGTGTAAGATATTGGTTCTACAGTGGAATTGAAAAATCTTAGCTGCACCCGCTGCTTCAGCGAGTATTTTTCTAACCGCCGTAGAATAAAGAGCTTGCGCTATGTGGTGCATTGAGATCACTGATTCAGGCTTAAGCTTAAGCACCATAAATTTACTGCGGACAAGTAGACAAAATAGCATATTATTTTTCACGTAGCGTAAAATAAAATAAGTAACTCTGTTGCAGATTGCGCGGTTTTTCTCATAAGAAAATTTAAGCTCATAGCGGTCAGTGAATAATGATTTATTATATGACCTTTTGCGACTCATTTTGATCCAAGTAAGACAAAAATAATCAGCTTTATGCAGATTATAACCTCTTATTTACTCAACTTCTCAAGCCCTAAAACTAGAGCTGCACCGATCACAGCCAGCAACATAGCTAGCAGCAGAGATGCATCTATCCCCGTTATTAACTGATAGTCGAAAGGAGATACATTTTGCTGCAGATCTGCCACTTGTTCTCCATGACTGTTTAACCTAGTTGTCAGTGTCTCTTTCCACGGCCATACCTTATTTAAAGAGCCGAGTAAGAAGCCGGTCAATAAGGCCATAGTAATATTTTTATAGTGACTAAACAACCAGCTTAATAATTTTGAAAAACACAATAAACCAGCCACGCAGCCCAGCGAAAACACCCCTAGAATTAATAGATCAAAATTTTTCACCGCCCCTAGGATGTAGCTGTACATGCCCAGTAACAACAAGATGAAAGAGCCTGAAATACCCGGCAAAATCATCGCGCAAATGGCTAACATACCGGAAAAAAACACGTTTGTCAGTGCCGGTTCAATCGACGTCGTCGATAGAGTAGTCAGATAGTAGGCGCTGGCAGTGCCGAGTATAAAGAACGAGGCACTCAGCCAGTCCCATTTTTCTATACTTTTCGAGAGGAGCACCGTAGAAGCGCAGATCAGGCCGAAAAAGAACCCCCATAACATTTGCGGATAATTGCTCAACAAATGCAGCACTGCATTGGATAATAAGATAATACTGGTGAGCATCCCGCATAACAAGACACCAAGAAAATTGCCATTGATGTGCCGCCAACCAGCTGCAAATCCCTGCTGGTAGAGTATCGGCAGTACACTGGGCCCCAATTTACTCAAGGTTTGAATAAGTTCTTGATATATCCCAGTGATAAAGGCGATTGTACCACCTGAGACTCCTGGCACTGCATCTGCAGCGCCCATCATTGTGCCTTTGACAAATAAAGTCAAAAAATCCATTTTATTACGCTGCAAAAAAACCTCTTTACAATGATTAATTAAGATCATCTAGAATGCCAATAATTGCAACCAATTGGAGCTGGATATGGAGCGACTACAGTACTCTGAGTGCGATCATTTTAGTTGTTTTATAGACTTCTGCTTAGATCGACAGGAAGTTCACAGACTGCCCGAGCATCCGCTGCTAATCAATAACCCCAGATAGCAGCGGGACGAACTTAACCCCCTCGACAATTTTAGTATCGTAGTGAGTGGCGGATTTCTTATGAATAACTTTCAGCTCCTGCTGATGACTGCCACCAACCGGAATTACCATAATACCATCTACTGCCAGCTGCGCTAATAGCTCTGCAGGGACTTCATCGGGTGCCGCTGTGACTAAAATAGCATCAAAAGGTGCATAGCTAGCTAAACCCATACCACCATCCGTGTGCTGCAGCATCACATTGTTTATCTGCAGCGCCTGCAATCTAAGCTTAGCTCGCTGCTGCAAAGGCCTGATCCGCTCGACTGAATACACTTTGCCAACCAGTTGCGACAAAATTGCCGTTTGATAGCCTGAGCCAGTACCTACTTCCAACACTTTTTTCAGTGGTTTATTGGCCAGTAGCAACTCGGTCATTTTAGCCACGATGTAAGGCTGGGAAATGGTTTGGTTATAGCCGATTGGCAGTGCATTATTTTCATAGGCACCATGCGCTAAAGCTTCATCGATAAAGATATGACGCGGGGTGTTTTTTATCGCATTTAATACCTCGGTAGAGATAATACCTTGGGCTTTTAAACTAACCACTAATCTATCTCTAGCTCGCTGCGAGGTCATACCACTACCGCGCAAGTCAAATTGTTCTGCCACTAAACTCCCTCCAGCCAATCTTCAACATTATTAATAACTGCATAGTTTGTCATATCAAAATGGACCGGTGTGATTGACACATAGCCATTGGCGACTGCATAAAAATCCGTGCCTGGGCCACTGTCGATAGCCTCTCCAACACCGGCGATCCAGTGTTTGACTTCACCGCGTGGGTCAATACATTCTATCGGCGTCTTCGATACCGCTCGATGCCCTAAACGAGTAACGTGGATACCTTTTATTTGTTCAATAGGTAAATCAGGTACATTCACATTCAGCACTGTTCTAGGGGCGATTTTTAAATCTTTGAGCTTCAACACCAAGTCTTTGGCGATGATTGCCGCCGTGGCAAAGTGCACTGGATGTGAGCTAGTCACGGATATCGCTATCCCCGACAAACCCAGCGTGCGACCTTCCATCGCCGCCGCTACTGTCCCTGAATACAATACGTCATCACCTAAATTAGCACCGGCATTAATGCCTGAGACGACCACTTCAGGGATCACCCCAAAGGTGCCAGCCACTCCCAAGTTGACACAGTCGGTCGGTGTGCCATCGATACTGATAAAGCCGCTTTTGTGCACATATGCACTCAACGGCTTATCTAAAGTAAGCGCATTACTCGCCCCGGAGCGATTTCGGTCTGGCGCAATCACTTGTACCTGGGCAATTTTTTTTAGTTGCTCTACCAGCTCAAACATCCCTGGAGCTTTCACCCCATCGTCGTTAGAGACTAATATCTGTATCATGTGCTTGCCCCTGCACTGCTGTAATCACAGAGTTCTCTCAACACACTGGTCGCGAAAGATCCTGAGGTCAATTCGAAACTGATTAGCCAAGTGCCTGGATCGGTGCACTTTGCGGTTAGATTCTTAGGCATCAAGCGCAGCGATCGACGCTCTTGCTTTAGCCCCATGTATTCTAACCGCTCGGTGATATCGGTGTAGGTAGATAGTTGCGCCTCTTCCCACTGCTGCGCACTCGCTGCGACTATCGATCGTCCCCGTCCCCACAACGGGCCGGTCAAATGAAGATCTAGGGCTAGTAAGCGCGAGGTTATCTGCTCTAGATCATCTGCTAAAAAGTGACTGTGGCTGCCATCGAGCATCACCACATCGCCTTCTATTAAGGTCGCCCAGAGATTTTCTGTTATTCTATTAGAGAGACAATGGTTAAAAATCCACGAGCGCACCGCTGAAATATACAGGCCTTTTTTACTGCGATTTTTTTCCTTAAACTGTTCTTTGAGTAAGGCGATCCCCTTGGTTAAATTACCGCCACCAAAGCCAAAGCGCTGCTCGCCAAAATAATTGGGAACTCCCTGCTCAATTAACTGCAGCCGCTTGGTCAACTCTTGATCATCGCTAACCTGGCGAAGTACTAATTCAAATCGATTGCCTTTGAGCGCCCCGGTGCGTAATTTTCTACTGTGTTTTCGCACTTCGATTACAGTGATGCTAGAGGTATTAAAAGCATCCATATCAATAGCCTTAATCCCTGGTAAACAAACACTAAACCACTGTTCGGTAATTGCGTGACGGTCTTTTTTTCCCGCATAGCCAATTTCTTTACTGCCTACGGCAAAAAAATTGGCCAGCTGCTTAGCTACCCAATCGGTATTTTCACCGTCTTTGCGTATTTTTATATACCAGTGCTCACCTTCTCCGTCTGGCTCGAACGCGGGTATTTCAAATACTTTAAAGTCTTGATTGCTACTTCTAATCACAGCGCTGCATTCAGGTTTAGCATATAGATATTGGTAATCTGTGGGGTATTGATGCATCGATTAAATCCGGTTCTGTGCTAACAGCTTTACTGCTCAGCGGTATTTATTAACTGGTAAAAGGTTTCATTAGGTTTCAACATACCCAACTCACTTCGCGCTCGCTCTTCAACCGCGATCAATCCCTTACGTAAATCTTTAACTTCAGCTTCTAACTGATGATTGCGTAACAGTAATTTATCATTTTCGACACTCTGTGCAGTAATTTCTTGCTCTAGAGCAGCCAACTCAAAAACATTACTCTCTCCAAACCACATCCGATACTGCAAGACAGCCAGCAAAGTAACTAACGACAAAAGAAGAATTCGATACATGTCTAACCTATATAAACTATTTCAATCAGTATACCTATAGAGGATACGGAGAGCCTGAACGGTAACCGCATAGCTAATCCTCAGATGATAGCGTCTTGAACTGAAAAACTCCCCTACTTGCCAGTCGGGGAGTTTTGCGGTCTTTTATGCTCAATCAACGCCAGCTTACTGACCTTTGATTTCAGATAAACCGTTATAGATAGCATTTTCACCTAACTCTTCAGCTATCCTTAACAAGCGGTTGTATTTTGCAACCCTGTCAGAGCGCGACAATGAGCCAGTTTTGATTTGCCCTGCCGCTGTACCTACCGCTAAATCGGCAATAGTGGTATCTTCAGTTTCTCCTGAACGATGCGAAATAACTACACTAAAGCCCGCGTCTTTGGCCATTTTTATCGCATCAAGGGTCTCTGATAGAGAACCAATTTGATTAAATTTAATCAAGATTGAGTTGCCGATTTGCTGTTCAATGCCGCGCTTTAAAATTTTAGTATTAGTGACAAACAGGTCATCTCCGACCAATTGCACTTTGTCGCCAATCTTCTTCGTCAAGGTCGCCCAGCCATCCCAATCCGACTCATCCATACCGTCTTCTATCGATAGTATTGGGTAGTTAGCCGCAAGATCAGCTAAATAATCAGTAAAGCCATTCGAGTCAAAAGACTTATTGTCTCCCGCCAAATTGTATTTACCGTCTGCGTAAAACTCAGATGCGGCACAATCCAAGGCTAAAGTTACATCTACACCCAGTTTATAACCGGCATTGGACACTGCCTCTTTAATGACCACTAAAGCCTCTTCGTTTGAAGAGAGATTAGGCGCGAAGCCACCTTCATCGCCAACTGCTGTACTTAGTCCGCGACTTGACAACACCGCCTTAAGTGCATGAAAGATTTCAGTACCACAGCGCAGCGCTTCAGGGAAATTTTCAAAGTTGACAGGTTGAACCATAAACTCTTGAATATCAATATTGTTATCGGCATGCTCGCCGCCATTGATGATGTTCATCATCGGCACAGGCAGAGTGTATTTTCCTGGAGTATTATTTAAATCCGCAATATGCGCATACAAAGGGACACCCTTGTGTACTGCTGCCGCTTTTGCTGCCGCTAATGACACGGCCAATATCGCGTTGGCTCCTAAGTTCTCTTTGTTTTCAGTACCGTCCAGCGTCAACATTATATTATCCAGAGCGCGCTGATCTAGAGCACTAGTACCAATTAGCGCATCGCGAATCGGGCCGTTGACCGCAGCGACCGCTTTTAAAACACCTTTACCTAAGTAACGAGACTTATCGCCATCTCTTAATTCAAGAGCTTCTCTAGATCCAGTAGACGCACCAGAGGGAGCACAAGCTGTGCCAAATGCACCACTTTCAAGGGTGACATCTGCTTCAATAGTAGGATTTCCTCTAGAGTCTAATATTTCTCTTGCTTGGATCTTCGCTATAAGCGCCATTCTTCACTCCTTTGTTAGTAGCCAGATAGCTGTTGATATCAACAGCATTGCCACTAAGAATCAGTTTAATATCGATGCATTTCACTCGCTTAACCACTAATCATAATCGCTAGTTAGTTTAAGCGTGGTCGGTAGCATATCAACCGTTCACCATCTTCTATTTAAATCCATCACATGAATATAAATATTTGGAAACTCTGCGCTTCGCTGATTTTTTAGTCAAAAGGAAGGAGCCTAAAGCCCCTCACGTTTCTATCTTTTAACTGTCGCTCTGCAGTTTCTGCTGCGCGAGTGCCGCCTCTATAAAACCAGAGAAGAGACCGTGCCCATCCCGTGGCGACGATGTAAATTCCGGATGGAACTGACAGGCCACAAACCAAGGATGATCTTTAACTTCGACTACTTCGACTAATTCACCATCAGTTGAACGACCGGTAATCACCAACCCTGCCTGCTCTAATTGCGCAACATAGTTATTATTTACTTCATAGCGGTGCCGATGGCGTTCGACTATTTCTGTAGCACCATAGGCACCAGCAATAGTAGAGCCCGCTGTTAGATGACAAATTTGTGCCCCCAAACGCATGGTTCCACCTAAATCAGTATCGCGGTCACGGGTTTCAACTTTTCCTTCGCCGTCAATCCACTCAGTGATCAAACCAATCACTGGATACTGAGTGTCTTGTACGAACTCAGTAGAGTTTGCGCCTTCGAGACCAGCGACGTTGCGGGCAAATTCAATCACCGCTACCTGCATTCCCAAACAAATTCCCAGATAGGGAATTTTGTTTTCACGCGCATATTTTACCGCGGCAATTTTACCTTCAACGCCGCGCTCACCAAAGCCACCGGGGACCAAGATAGCACTGGCACTTTTAAGAATATCAATGCCATCGTGTTCAATGCGCTCAGAATCAATAAAATCAATTCTTACTTTTTTACGCAATTGAATTCCCGCATGGCTAATCGCTTCAATCAAAGACTTATAAGCGTCCAAAAGCTCCATATACTTACCGACCATCGCGATACGTACTTCGCCCTGCGGATTGAGGTGCGCATCGGCAACTCGAGTCCACTCGGATAAATCAGCCTCTGGTGCATCTATGCCAAATCTTTCGACGACGATGTCATCTAAGTTTTGCTCCCAGAGTATCTGTGGAATATTGTAGATAGTATTCGCATCGGGCAAGGCGATTACGGCACGCTCTTCAACATTGGTAAATAACGAGAGTTTGCGACGTGAATCATCGGGAATTTCATGGTCTGAACGACAGACTAAAATATCTGGCTGAATACCAATTGAACGCATTTCCTTAACCGAATGCTGCGCTGGTTTAGTCTTAGACTCTCCCGCTGTCGCAATGTAGGGAACCAGTGCCAAGTGCATAAACAAAGTACGGTTATAGCCTAGTTCGACGCGCATTTGTCGAATCGCTTCCAAGAACGGCTGCGACTCAATATCACCGACGGTACCGCCTATTTCAACGAGGGCAATATCAACCCCTCTGGCACCTTTTTCCACACGGCGCTTGATTTCATCAGTGATATGCGGGATGACTTGCACTGTCCCACCTAAATAGTCACCACGACGCTCTTTGTTTAAGACATATTGATAGACCCGACCTGTCGTGAAGTTATTGCTCTTCTTCATGGTGGTGCGAATAAAACGCTCATAGTGACCTAAGTCTAAATCTGTTTCAGCACCATCTTCAGTGACGAACACTTCACCGTGCTGAAAAGGACTCATCGTCCCTGGGTCGACGTTAATATAGGGGTCTAATTTCAGCATCGTGACATTGAGGCCACGTGCTTCTAGTATTGCGGCCAGTGAAGCCGCTGCAATGCCTTTGCCCAATGAGGACACAACACCGCCTGTGACGAAAATATAACGCGTCATGAAGAACCTGTATATGATTAAAATAAGTGGAGGAAATTTTACTGCTCAGATGGCATTGCAGTTTATCAAAAAGTGCCTAATTGCTCAATCACAAAGGCTGCCAATCTAAACAAATATTGGATTTATTTTCAGCTTCGGCTAACCAGCCATCACACACGCAAACCCCGGGGATCGCAACCAGTTGATTTTCATACATCAACAGCGGCCAATCAGCTCTCAACCATGGCGCTATTCCCCGCTCTTGCAGTATTTTACTGAGTTTCTTGCGGGGCCGATTTACCGCTTTAACTCGCAGCCCATCTGCCAGCTTAGCTTTACTTTGCAGGTACATTCCATCTCGCCAGCGCACGCCTTGCTCACTGAGAGTAATATTAAGCTGACCATGGGAGAGCGGATATTGCCGCGGTGTTGACCGTAGCGATTCAGCCAAGCTCAACACTGGCCACTGCTGGTCAAAGCTGGGCGCACTTAATAAATATAAACACTGCTGATAACGCCTTAGCTGATACTCACCCAATCGACAGTAAGCTTGGCTATCCACCCGACTGCCAATCACTTGCTCTAGCACTCTTGACAGCTCTTTGCGAGTCACCGCTCTATTGGTCCACCCGGTGATCCACTGCCGCAACAGCGCACGCCCTTTGACGGCATCGTGTTGTTGCCAACCGGTCAAATTGAAACGATTACCGGCACTAAAAGCACCGAGATCAGCGCTCAAATATTCCGCCAGTAATTGCTGATCATCAGCGATCAACTGCGCAGAGACTGCCATTTGCTGAGCCGCTTTATGCCAGTGCTGTAAAATTGGTGCCAAGACTTGATGGCGAATATAATTGCGGTCGTAATCTAAACTGTGATTACTTGGATCATCGACCCACTTGAGAGCAGAGGCATGCCCAAATTCAAGCAGCTGTGATTTGGGGATCGCCAGCAAAGGCCTTAACAGCCATGCACTGCCGATGGTACGCTGCACCGGCATTGCCGAGAGCCCTTTAGCTCCCGCTCCCCTAATCAAGCGAAACAGCAGTGTCTCCGCTTGATCATTGGCATGATGACCAAACAGCAGGCAGTCATCGGCCGTTAAGAAATTTTCAAAGCACTGGTATCGAGCCGCTCTAAGCAATTGTTCAGAAGAACCTTGTGGAGCTATTTTAAAGGCAGTGAAAGGAATATCACGCTGCTGACATTGGCGCTGGCAAAATGCTTGCCAGTCATCGGCACTGGACTGTTGTTGATGGTTAACATGAATGGCGACCAGCGAATTAGCCGGTAGCATTTGATGCGCTAACTGTAGCGTCACCATTGAATCTAAGCCGCCGCTTAACGCGACTACCCAACGCTCTACCTTGGTGCCTAGCTGGAAAGTTTGGCACTGTTGATAAAACGTTGCGGCGATTGACATTACAGGCTGACTAGTCGTTTATGCCGTAGGCCATTAGCCGGTTGTAGCGATGCTCTAACAGCTCATCCTCAGACAGTTTATCCAACTCTTCTAGGGAGGAAATTAGTTTAGCTTTTAAGCTTGCAGCGAGCTCAGCAGCGCCTCGGTGTGCACCACCTAACGGCTCTTCAATGACTTCATCTACTAATTTCAGCTCGAATAATCGCTCGGAGGTAACGCCCATCACTTTGGCGGCTTCCGGCGCCTTGTCAGCACTTTTCCAAAGAATAGATGCACAGCCCTCCGGTGAGATAACCGAATAGGTAGAGTATTGAAACATCATTAATTTGTCACAGACGCCAATCGCCAACGCTCCACCTGATCCACCTTCACCGATAACAGTGGAGATAATTGGCGTTTTCAGACGCGACATTTTAGCTAAGTTGAAAGCTATTGCCTCACTTTGGCCGCGCTCCTCTGCATCAATGCCAGGGTAGGCACCGGGTGTATCGATGAAAGTAATGATCGGCATTTTAAAACGCTCCGCCATTTCCATCACCCGCAGCGCTTTACGATAGCCTTCAGGACGAGGCATACCAAAATTCCGCCTGACCTTTTCTTTAACATCACGCCCTTTTTGATGACCGATCACCACCACTGGCCGACCGTCTAGTTTTGCCATGCCACACACTAGAGCTGGGTCGTCAGAGAAGTGTCGATCGCCGTGAATCTCTTCGAAGTCGTCCAGTATAAAATCAATATAATCAAGAGTGTAAGGACGCTGCGGATGACGTGCAATTTGCTGCACTTGCCAGGCAGATAAATCGTTAAAAATTGTTTTAGTTAAGGATTTACTTTTCTCTTCAAGATTCGTCAGTTCGTCGGCTATGTTGATTTCTGTATTTTCACCAACAAGTCTTAACTCTTCAATTTTTGTTTCAAGTTTAGCAATAGGTTGCTCAAACTCTAAGTAGTTAGGATTCATCTGCTTATTTTCCGCTCTTAATATCAAATTAACGGCCAATTTTACCGTTCTGCCACACAGATAACTAGTCTAAGCTGGAATTTTCCGCTTTAAGTTCGCTTCTCTGTTTTAATTTTATGCTTTATAACCGTTTTATAACATATTTAATGAAGTCTTAGCTCTAAATTAAACATGTGATAAAAGCAGTTTTAAGCACTGTGCACTACAAATAACGCACCTGTACTGCTGTTTCACCAAATAAATCACTCAGGGCTATCAACAAATCATCGTTGGCATCTACTCGCCAGCTCGCGCCCAATTGAATAACCCCACTGGCCTCCTCCATTTGATACTTAAAGGCCACTTGCAAACCTTGCTCAGTTTGATGTTGTGCCAGCAACTTAGAGACCTGAGTGAGTCTATTCCCTTTAAAATCGCTGCATTTACACTCAACTTGCACCGACTGTGCATATTGCGCCCGCGCCTGTGGAATACTGATTAGTCGACTGACTCTAACTTTTATACCGCCCGAGTAGTCATCGTTAGACACTTCGCCTTCCATAATCACGATCGTATCTTTCTTGATGAAATCCCGGTACTTCTCATACACATCACCAAACAGAGTCACTTCAATACGCGCGGTTCGATCGTCTAAGGTAATAAAGCACAAGTTATCGCCTTTTTTGGTTTTCATTACCCGTTGCTCGACTATCAGTCCGGCAATTTTTTGCACTGCCCCCCGCGAGGGCACGATCTCATTAATTCTTTTACTGATAAAATTCTTTAATTCTATTTCATATTGATCAATTGGATGCCCCGTTAGGTACAATCCAAGCGTGTCTAACTCACCTTTCAATCGCTCTCTATCGGTCCAGTTTCTGACCTTGCGATTTTCTTCAAAGGGATCTCGGGCCTGCTCTTGATCATCACTGCCGAACAGATCAAACATCCCCGAATTTTGGTTGTGGGCACTTTGATCAGCACCTTTTAACGCATCGGAGATTGAAGCGACCATCACCGCGCGTGTCGGACCTAAGTCATCCATAGCACCACTGCGAATCAGTCCTTCTAAGACCCGTTTATTGAGCTTTTTGGCGCCAACTCGCTCGCAGAACTCATACATATCTTGAAATTTGCCAGCGCCATCATTACGCGCTTCAATGATCGCTTCGATCGGCCCTTCACCGACACCTTTGATCGCGCCTAAGCCATATATAATCTGCCCCTGAGGATCGACGGTAAATTTATAGCCACCATTTTGCACACTCGGCAAGGCCGGTGCGATGCCCATTTTTCGGCACTCTTCAACAAACACTACCACCTTTTCTGTGGTCTGCATATCCGCTGACATAACCGCCGCCATAAAAGGCGCTGGGTAGTGAGTTTTTAACCAAGCGGTCTGATAGGAGACCAGCGCATAGGCCGCTGAGTGTGATTTATTAAAGCCGTAGCCGGCAAATTTTTCCACCAAATCAAAGATATTACCGGCGAGCTTTTGATCGATACCATTTTTTTCGCACCCCTCGAGGAAAGCACCGCGCTGCTTGGCCATCTCCTCCGGCTTCTTTTTACCCATAGCACGCCGCAGCATGTCAGCTCCACCTAAAGTAAAACTGGCCATCACTTGGGCTATCTGCATTATTTGTTCCTGATACAAAATAATGCCGTAGGTCGGCTCAAGTACCGGTTGCAAAATGTCTAATTGATAATCTGCATGCGGCCATGCCATTTCCGCGCGACCGTGCTTGCGATTAATAAAATCATCCACCATGCCCGATTGTAACGGACCGGGGCGAAACAGCGCGACTAAGGCGATAATATCTTCAAAGCGACTGGGTAGCAGTTTCGAAACCAGATCTTTCATGCCGCTTGACTCCAGCTGAAAGACCGCTGTTGTCTCTGCGGTTTTCAACAAGTCAAAAGTGGCGGAGTCCTCTAGATCTATCAACGCTATATCAAGTTCATCCCGACCTTCTTTAGCGCGCTTGGCATTGATCGTCTTCAGCGCCCAATCAATGATCGTTAAAGTCCGCAAACCGAGAAAGTCAAACTTAACTAAACCCGCTTCCTCGACATCATTTTTGTCAAACTGGGTGACTAAACCTTGACCTTCTGCATCGCAAAGCGTCGCCGAAAAATCAGTCAACTTGGTCGGGGCGATCACCACACCGCCAGCGTGCTTACCAGTACCGCGCACCGTGCCCTCGAGTTTAAGCGCCATGTCCATTATTTCTTGCGCTTCTTCGCTGCCTTTGACAAACTCATCGAGAGCCGGCTCTATCTCCAGTGCTTTAGTCAAGGTTATACCGACTTCGAAGGGGATCAGTTTAGATAACTTATCCGCTAAACCGAAGGGCTTGCCCTGCACTCTTGCAACATCACGTACCACCGCCTTGGCGGCCATAGTGCCAAAGGTAACTATTTGTGAAACCGCATCGCGACCGTAGGTTCTCGCCACGTAATCAATTACTTTATCGCGATTATCCATGCAGAAATCGATATCGAAATCCGGCATTGAAACACGCTCTGGGTTGAGGAATCGCTCAAACAGCAAGTCGTATTCCAAAGGATCCAAATCGGTAATTTTTTGCGCGTAGGCAATTAGCGAACCCGCTCCTGAACCTCGCCCTGGCCCAACCGGAATACCGTTATCTTTGCCCCATTTTATAAAGTCCATGACGATCAAAAAATAGCCGGGAAAACCCATTTGAATAATGATTTCTAATTCAAATTCCAAACGATCGTAGTACAGCTGGCGCTTAGCGGCGTATTCAGGATCGTTTTTATCGAGCAGTACCGCCAGCCGCTCCTCCAAACCTTTCTCTGACACATCTCGGAAAAACTCGTCCATGGTCATTCCGGCAGGAATCGGGTATTTCGGCAGATAATAGGTGCCTAGATCTAATTCAATGTTACAGCGCTTGGCTATTTCCAAGGTATTTTGCAGCGCCGAAGGAATATCTGAAAACAACTCTAACATCTCTTCTGAGCTGCGAAAATATTGTTGTTCACTGTAATCCCGAGGCCGCTTAGGGTCATCCAATACTCGAGACTGATTAATACAGACCCGCGCTTCATGAGCATCGAAATCAGTAGTTTTTATGAACATCACATCGTTGGTCGCCACTACTGGGCAAGCCATTTTAGCGGCTAATCGCACGCTGCGCTCTACCAGCTGGTTTTCCTGCACTCTGCCAGTGCGCTGCAACTCAATGTAAAAACGATTTTCAAAGGCCGCCATCCACTGCGCGAGGATTTTTTCAGCGTCTGGGTTTTGCGCTAACAGCGCCTTACCCAATTCACCTTTACCCGCCGATGAAAGGGCAATCAATCCCTCGGTCTGCGCCAGTAACCAGCTTTTTTTTACCAGTACTTTATCGAGTACGAAATTTTGCCCCTGCTCGTAACCTCTGGAGATCAGCTCCATCAAATTACGGTAACCTAGTGCATTCTGTGCCAGCAGTGTAATGATATAAGGCTCACCTTTTAAATCATCGTTGATCACCATTAGATCAACCCCGCAAATTGGCTTTATTCCCGCACTAGTAGCCGCTTTATAAAATTTAATTAAACCGAATAAATTAATATGATCGGTCACTGCGACCGCGGGCATGGCCGCGTTTTTTGCCGCGCCTACTAAGGCTTTAATTCGACACAGTCCATCGACGACTGAATATTCTGTGTGAGTGCGAAGATGAATAAATGATTGAGACATAGGAACGTTTTTTCCCTGCTGGAAAATAATGGCTTATTTGGTGAGGATGGTCAGAGTAACACTTTTACCGGCTTAAAACTTTTACGATGGCATGCCAATACCCCGTATTTAGCCAGCGCTTTGAAATGCTCTTTTGTCGGATAACCTTTGTGTCGATCAAAACCGTATTCAGGATGGATTAGATGTAGGGCGTGCATTTCTCTGTCCCTGATCACTTTCGCCACAATAGATGCCGCACTGATCGCCGCAACTTTGTCGTCACCTTTGACGATGGCCTCACAGGGGAAGCTAATATCAGGACAGCGATTACCATCGACCAAGACCATCACCGGCTTAATAGCCAAGCCTTCAATGGCGCGCTTCATCGCCAACATACTAGCTTGCAGTATATTGATTTGATCAATTTCTGCAGGTGACGCCCTACCAATCGCATAGCAAAGCGCATGCTCGATGATTTGCCGATATAGGTACTCGCGTTTTTTTTCACTGAGTTTTTTTGAATCTGCCAAGCCGGCAATTGGTTTGGCAGGGTTTAAAATAACCGCGGCTGAAACCACGTCAGCTACTAGCGGCCCTCGTCCAACCTCGTCACAACCCGCTAACAACTCGATCTTTTGATACTGTTCTAAATCTAACATTTGGCTCTCATCTATTAGCAATTCGGGTCTGGTGGCGCCTGTTTGAGTAATTTTTGTATCGCAGCTGCCGCTCTGTCACTGGCTGCCATATCCAGTTGCCGGTGAATCTTTTTAAATTGACGGCATTGATAGTCCCGGCGCTGCTCATCAAATAGCGCTTTTTCCAGCTCTGCAAATAAATTATCAACGGTCACTTGGCTTTGTAATAGTTCCGGAACTAACAGCTCTCCCGCCAGTAAATTAGGCAGCGAGATGTATTTAGCACTTATCATTCGAGAGTAGATCGCGTAAGTAACAGCGGCCATTTTATAGGCAACCACCATCGGCTTTCCCAGTAGCGCCGCCTCTAATGTGGCAGTACCTGATGCGATCAACACCGCATCACACGCCGACAGCGCATCCCTTGATTGCTGTAGCAATAGCGTCACCGGCAAATCAGGATACTGCTCTAGCTG
Source organism: Osedax symbiont Rs1 (assembly GCA_000416275.1). Classification (GTDB taxonomy): domain Bacteria; phylum Pseudomonadota; class Gammaproteobacteria; order Pseudomonadales; family Balneatricaceae; genus Rs1. Next base: position 32,506 of record ASZJ01000185.1, on the reverse strand, counting down.
CAACTTTATTTCATCGTAGCGGTATTGATTAGCCGCTGGCAGCACGAATAGGACTTGCGGATAGTGTTGATGAAACAGCTGCGCCGTGGCTAAAAAAACCCCGAGCAAATACTTAGTTTCACTACTTCTACTGCCAGGTAATAGCGCGATAACTTTAGCATTTTCAGCAAGTGCCAGTTTCCTTTTAAAGCTTTGAGTATCGTATTGTTGAGGAATTAATTCTGCCAATGTATGACCAACAAAAGCAATATTTTGCTGCGTTTCTCGATAGTGCTGCTGCTCAAAAGGGAACAGAGTTAACAGTAGGTCGACTGCTTTTTTGATTTTAAAAATGCGCTTTTTTTTCCAGGCCCACACCGATGGACTGACGTAGTGAACCGTTAAAATACCGGCCTCTTTGAGTGCCAATTCAATATTCAAGTTAAAATCTGGGGCATCAACACCGATGAACAAATCGGGTGGATTCTTGATAAAGTCTGCAATCAGCTGTTTGCGAAGTTTTAACAGCACCCGCAATCGACCGAGCACTTCCCACAGCCCCATCACCGAGAGCTGCTCCATCGGAGCCTTGCTCACCAAACCTTCGGCGATCATTAAATCGCCACCTACTCCGTAAAATTCAATTTTCGGGTAGATTTTTTTCAGCGCCTGCATTAAACCCGCAGCCAAAATATCACCCGAGGCTTCTCCGGCGATAATTGCCACTCTTAAGGCCGGCACTCTAGCTAGGCCCCTTTAAGCTGCACACTAGCGAATGATACCTCTAGATGAATGTTGCAGACTGTCGATTAGGGCATTAACTGCCGGGGTCTGGACAGCCAATACCAACAACTCTTGGATGGCGTCCTCAGTGGTTAATCCACGTCTGTAAATTATTTTATAAGCGCGCTTGAGGTCGGCGATAGCCGCTGGTGTATAACCTAAGCGTTTCAACCCTTCAGTATTAATACCGTGCGGTTTTGCCGGGTGACCACTAGCCATCACAAAAGCGGGGATATCTTTAAAGATCACTGTGCCTGCTCCGCACATTACCGAGGGGCCTATGTGACAAAATTGGTGTATCGCGGTAAAACCACCTAGGATAGCTCTATCGCCTATGACTACATGCCCAGCTGCGGCGGAGTTATTCGCCATAATGATATCATTGCCAATTTTACAATCATGAGCAACATGCACATTCACCATAAATAAATTGCCACTGCCTATCTTAGTGATAGCATTATCTTGAATGGTGCCGCGGTGAATAGTACAACTCTCACGAAAAACATTGTTATCGCCGATTTCTAAAGAGGTCACTTCGCCTTGATATTTTTTGTCTTGGCAATCTTCACCAATTGAACTAAATTGAAAAATCTTATTATTCTTGCCGATTTTACAGGGACCTTTAACAACCACATGGGATGCGACTTCAGTACCCGCCTCAATCTCTACTCCAGCGCCAATAATTGTCCATGGCCCTACACTGACGCCCTCTGCTAACACCGCAGAGGGATCTATAATGGCGCTGGGGTGAATTAACGGACTAGCTTCTTTCACTATTATTTTCCTACCGGTCTGCACAGAGTATGGTTGCAGAACTAACCAATTTACCTGCAACTTCTGCTCTGACGTCAAACTTCCAGATACCGCGCCTCTCTGAAATAATCTCTGCAAATAATTCCAACTTATCCCCGGGCACAACCGGCCTCTTAAAACGCAATTTATCCGAGCCAACAAAATAGTACATCGAACCATCTTGCGGGGTTTTAGCCATAGTTTTGAAACCCAAAATACCGGCCGCTTGCGCCATCGATTCTAGAATCAAAACTCCTGGCATAACAGGTTGTTCCGGGAAGTGACCATTAAAGAAGGGCTCATTTACCGTCACATTTTTAAAGGCGTGAATCGATTCACCTAGTGTTATACTCACCACCCTGTCGACCAGTAAAAAAGGGTACCTGTGCGGTAAATATTCGCGAATCTGATTTACATCCATCATTATTTTTTGCCTTGTTCCATTATTGTCGTATGCTGCTGCATCTCTTTTTCTAAAATTTTTATGCGTCTAGCCATTGCATCTAAACTGCGAAACCTAACCACATTTTTTTTCCAACTTTGATGTTTCTCAACACCGGTACCCGAGGAGTAAACACCCGCTTCTTTGATAGAGCGACTGACTAAACTCATCGCTGTTATATGAGTCCCCGCCGCTATATCTAAGTGACCGGTAACACCCGACATACCGGCAATAGTACAGTTATCACCAATCGATGTGCTCCCAGCAATCGCTGTACAGCCGGCGATAGCGGTGTAGTCACCTAAAACCACATTGTGCGCAATTTGCACTTGATTATCTAATTTGACGCCATTACCTATGACGGTGTGAGACAGCGCCCCACGGTCGATGGTGGTGCAGGCACCGATTTCAACATCACTGCCAATTCGCACACCTGCCAGTTGATAGATTTTTTGCCAACCTTGGTTTTTTTTAGCAAAACCAAAACCATCGGCACCGATAACAGCGCCGGAGTGAAGGATACAGTTTTCTCCGACATGCACATCTTGATATAAAGTGACGTTAGCTTCAAGGCGACTGTTGGCACCAACAATACAGTCGTTACCTAACACTGTATTGGGACCTATATAACAAGCATCTTGAATAATAACATGGTCACCGATCACCGCTCCATGACAAATTTGAGCGGTAGCAGAGATTTTAGCTGACTTGGACACGCAAACGTTGGCCGCTTGACCCGATACCACAGGTGCCCGCCAATCAAACCACTGACTGAGCTGAGCGAATGCTAGATATGGATCATTGACCACAATCGCGGTAGTTGTTACTTGTTGCTGGTGTTGCTTTTTTACTAAAACAACGGAGGCTTTACTGGCAGACAAGCCACTAATAAATTTAGCTTGCGCACAAAAACTAATATCCCCTTCAATCGCTTGATCTAAAGGGGAAAGTCGTTTGACTCTAGCATTGACGTCGCCGAATATTTCACCCTCTAAAAAGATGGCTATCTGCGAGACGCTATACACATTGATCCTCGATTCGTATCAATTAAAAAGTACCGCCCAATGTGAAATCAAAGCTCTTTTCTTCATCGCCTGCTTTCTTATTCAATAATTTAGCATAGGAGAAGGTAAGAGGACCTAGTGGAGTTAACCAGGTAAATCCTAAACCTGCCGAGTATTTCAGATCGTCAAATTTAATCCCTTGATTACAGACCGACTTAGCAGGGTCTCCCGCTATGCAATCTGTCGCATATATTCCACCAAAGTCTAAGAACAGTGAAGTGCGATATTTTTTAGGATCATCGATGCCAATCATTGGAAAAACTACGTCAACACCACCAGTCACCATCACATTACCACCAATAGAGTCTCTTAAACTATCTTTTGGCCCCAGTGAGTTTGACGACACGCCACGCATTGACCCTATACCACCCGCGAAATAGTTTTTAAAGAAAGGGAAATCTTTATCGCCTAATGTATTCGCGTAGGCGAGTTTTCCCCTCGCTCCAATCAACCACTTTTCATCTTCACTAAACGGCTTTATCCACGAGCCGTTATAGCTAAGTCGATAGTAACTCAAATCACTGCCGGGAATAGAAACCTCTAAACTAACACTTTGTTTACGCCCCTTAGTCGGGAATATATTGCGATTCATCCGATTTTCATTCCAGTAGAAAGTCGCATTCGTATTGGTGAATTTTTTACCGTTATTTAGAATGTAACTTTTCACTTCTACACTGGTAAGATTATTTGGCGTTACCTTTATGTTCTCAGCACCAAATCTTACGGCCAACCTTTGATATTCATTAATCGGATAGCCAAAAGTCACACCCGCACCATACTCATCAATTTTGTATTTACTGGAGGAGTTTTCATCGAAATCTTCTTTACGATAAAACACATCAAAACCACGACTCACCCCATCTACAGTATAAAATGGATTGGTGTAGTCAAATCTAATTTGCTGCTTAACATCAGATTGTGAAAAATTGGCACTGACCCGATTACCAGAACCGAGAAAGTTATCTTGTGATATGCCAAAATCTAGAATCAATTTTTCACTTTGTGAAAATCCTACACTGGCGGTAAAATTACCAGATGACTGCTCTTGAACAGTCAGTTCAACATCTATTTGATCATCGGTTCCGGCCACTGGCGTGGTGGCAATATCAACTTGAGAAAAATATCCAGAGCGATCTAAAGTCTCTTTAGATTTTTTGATTTTACCACTGGAGGCAATCGCAGATTCCATTTGTTTCAGCTGCCTACGAATCACTAAATCAGCAGTTTTTTCATTGCCCCGGATATTGATACGTCTAACGTAAGTACGCTTTCCCGGTCTGATATAAAAATCTATGTCTACGGTAGCCTCGTCAACTTTATTAGGATTAGGTTGAATATCGGCAAACATATAACCGCTGTTACCCAGCACTTCAATCATCGCCTCGCGAGAAGCGCTCAATCTCTGACGGGAAAATGTATCGCCAGTCTTAAGTTTAATGACCTTCCTTAAACTCTCCTCTGAAACAACCAATTCACCTTTAACATTCAACTTGCCAATACGGAATTTATCACCTTCCACAATATTGATACTAATGAACACACTTCTTTTATCTGGTGAAATTGAAACTTGGGTAGATTCCACTTTGAAGTTAATGTAGCCACGGTCAAGATAATACGAGCGCATCGTTTCGATATCTGCTAAAAGACGCTCCCTAGAATAGCGGTCATCTTTACTGAACCAAGACCACATAGAGGGCAATCGTGACTGAAACAGCTCAGTTAACTCTTCATTAGCGTATACATTGTTACCAATAATATTAATGTGGTTTATTTTGGCGATTCTTCCCTCTGTAATATCTACATTAACTGCCACCCGATTACCGCTAATCGCCTCGACCTTTATATCGACGATCGCGTTGTATCGCCCCTGTGATGCATAGACATTTTTCAGCTCAGTTTTAATTTTCTCTATCGCTGAGCGTTTAAAAACCACACCTTCTTTCAATCCGGAATTTTTCAATCCCTCTATCAACACATCGGTCTTTAAAACTTTATTGCCTTTAATTCGTATTTTACTGACAGCGGGGCGCTCAATAATTTTAAGAATTAAAATCTGACCATCTTGATCAATTTCAATATTTTGAAAATATCCCGAGCGGTACAATCTTTTAACTGCCGCACTTAATGAAGGCTGAGTAACGATATCTCCCGCTGTAATTGGAAAGTTTCGAAAGACTAAACCTGGTTCAATATGCTGCATCCCTTCAAGGCGTATATCCTGCACTTTAAAGGCCGGAAATGCGGCGGCTGCAATATTAGCCCAAAACAAAAATCCGATTAATAACCCTAACTGTTTTTTCATGAAACCCTTCTTCATTTAATAAGTCGATCAAAATTCAGTACTCACTGAATTAATTAGTTACAATCTCATAACATCATTAAACATTGCGATCGCCATCATACCGAACAACAACGCCATACCTATTCTTAAACCTATGCCCTGCACTTGCTCTGAAACAGGCTTACCTTTAATAATTTCGATCATATAATAAAACAAATGCCCACCATCCAACATGGGGATAGGTAACAAATTCAACACGCCGAGACTAATACTTAAATACGCTAAGAAGCTAATATACGCTTCAAAACCTGATTCAGCGCTTTGGCTAGCCACTTTAGCGATAGTAATTGGACCGCTCAAGTTTTTAACCGAAATAATTCCAATCAACATTTTTTTAATCGAGCCCAAGGTCAAACTAATCATTTTCCAGGTTTTATTAGTCGCCGCTACCAGCCCATCTATAACACCCAGTTGATTATTTCGAAGCATCTCTCGCGGCCACTGCGGCGGCTGAACTCCCACACCGACCAAACCAATGATCCGACCAGATTCTAGCGTTTTTCCTGCGGGAGTAATAGGAATTTCTAATATTGAGTCACTTCGCAACACCTTAAAAATTAGAGATTGCTCTGGAGATGATTGCACTTTTTCAACCAAATGATACCAAGTTTCTATTTTTGATCCGGAGATACTAACTACCAGATCTTGGCTGAGCAGACCGGCTTTTTCGGCTCTACCTCCTACAGAAACAGCACCTAGCACTGGCGCAATTTCCGGCCTAAAAGGTTTTATTCCAATAGCGCTAATCGGACTCTGCTTTTCTAAATCAAAATTCCAACTCTGTAAATTGAGACTATAATTACCTAGATGATTCGCCTCGGCTAGTTCACCACCCTTAATTTGCAATCGCAGCACACCTGAATCACCAATACGCCGCGCCAACGCTAAATTAACTTCTTGCCAGGAGGCGGTTGGCTGACCATCAATGGCGACTATTTCACCCTGTATCGGCAATTGAGCATATTCAGCTATCGAATCTTTTACCACTGAACCAATAACGGGTACAACCGTGCTAACACCACTGACAAATAGCAGCCAGTAGGCCAAGACCGCAAACACCAAATTAACTATCGGCCCCGCCGCTACAATCGCTATTCTCTGGTAGACATTTTTATTATTGAAAGCTTGATTTTTTTGTGCTTCAGGCACTTCACCTTCACGCTCATCAAGCATTTTAACGTAGCCACCTAAAGGTATTAACGCCAGCGCAAACTCGGTACCTTGTCTATCGATTCGAGAGTAAAATATTTTACCAAATCCCACCGAAAATCTCAGCACCTTTACACCGCATAATCTGGCGACAATAAAATGCCCCCACTCGTGGATAGTGACCAATATTCCCAATGTGACAACAAATGCTACTACTGTTTGAATAAAATCCAATTAAGCCACCGGCAGCCATTGTAAACCAATTAAAAACAGCGGTGCCGCTGCTAGCAAACTATCTATTCTATCTAAGACACCACCGTGTCCAGGCAAGAGTGAACCACTGTCTTTCAAATCGGCATTGCGCTTCATCATGCTCTCTAACAAGTCACCTAAGACAGACACCATAGAAATTAGTGCCCCTAGAACCAGCAAATAGAGCATTTGACTACTCGGCAAATCTTGCACTAGGGCGAACACTAGCGCGGTAACAGAAGCCGCTACAACTCCTCCAACAAAGCCTTCAACGGTTTTTCCCGGACTGACATTGGGTGCTAGTTTTCGCTGCCCAAAATTCTTTCCCGCCACATAGGCACCAATATCTGCCGCCCAAACCAACAGCAGTACCAACAGTAGCCAACTATTGCCCATCGGCATTACTTTTAACTGCAGCAGGCTCCACCAAGTGGTGCTTAACAACACCAGACACAGTGTTAAACCGACGATTTTATTATTCCACAGCCCTTTGTTCGGATAGTTTTTCACCCAGAAAAAAGCAGCCATCCAAACCACGATTACCAGCGGCATAACGACGACCATCGCCCGCTCAAAAAACACCAACCAAATAACCGCCAACAGCGCGGCGACGCCTGCGATTAATGCTGTTCTACCAGCGAAATTTCGGATGCCTAAAAACGGTCCCCACTCCCAAGCCCCTATCAACATCACCAGTGCAACAAATATAGCGACTCCAGTTAAAGGCAATAAAAAAATCCCAAAGAGCACGGTGGTCGCTAAGATACATGCTGTTATTATTCTTTGTTTAAGCACTCTACTTTTCCTCTAATTGCTCACTTGTTCTGCCGAACCGCCTTTCCCTACTAGTAAAATCTTTAATCGCTACCAGTAGATTTTTTTTATCGAAGTCTGGCCAGAGACAGTCAACGAAATGATACTCTGTATAGGCCATTTGCCACACCAAAAAGTTACTAATCCGGCTCTCTCCTCCGGTGCGAATACACAGATCTGGCTTCGCTTGGTCCGCCAAACTGACGTATTGATTAAACAGCGATTCATCTAGGTCATCCGGAGTGCATTTGCCCGCCACGCAATCTAGGGCGAACTGCTTCGCCGCCTGGGTTATATCCCACTGGCCACCGTAATTAGCCGCTATATTGAGCTTTAAACCACTGTTGCCTTGCGTTAACTCTTCTGCTTTTTTAATCCGCGCCTGCAGCGAAGCGCTAAAACGACTTTTGTCGCCAATCACTTTTAAGCGTATATTGTGCTTGTTCAGTTTTTTAGTTTCTCTGTCTAAGGCAATCCCGAACAGCTCCATCAAACCTTTGACTTCCAGCGCGGGCCGTTTCCAATTCTCGGTGCTAAAGGCAAACAAACTCAGCGACTCTACCCCCAGTTCAACACAGCCTTCTATCACGCTGCGGACACTTTTAACCGCTGACTTGTGTCCGGCAAGACTGGGCAGAAAACGTTTTTTAGCCCAGCGGTTATTACCATCCATTATTATGGCAATATGACGAGGCATAGTCTCATTTTCAGAAAAGTTCAAATCATCTTTTAAATTCATAATCTAAGAAGGTGAGCCACCTTGTAAACAAGATGACTACGACCCTTATATTTCCATCAAATCCGTTTCTTTTTTCTCAAGCAGCGCATCAATCTCAGCGACAAATTTATTGGTCAACTGCTGCACTTTATCTTGAGTCTTACGATCTTCGTCCTCTGAAATCTCTTTCTCTTTCAGTAAATCTTTTATATAAGTATTGGCGTCACGGCGTGCATTTCTAACTGACACTTTAGCATTTTCCGCTTCCGCCCTAGCTTGACGAATAAAGCCTTTACGGGTCTCTTGCGTCAGTGCAGGCATTGGCACGCGAATTCTCTCACCTGATGTCGCAGGATTCAATCCCAGCGACGATTTCATGATCGCCTTCTCAATTTCAGGCACCATTGGCTTTTCCCAGGGAACTATCGCCAACGTTCGCGCATCTTCTACCGAGATGTTCGCCACTTGAGACAGCGGCACTTGCGAGCCGTAGTAATCAACAGTCACTGTATCCAATATACTAGGATGGGCACGCCCAGTTCGTATTTTTTTAAAGTTGTCAACCAAGGCCGCGGTACTTTTATGCATCCGCTCTTCAGTTTCTTGTATAATCTCATTCAGCATACTTTTCTCCTGTATATTCTTCGTCGCTGATTAAAGTCCCTTCATCACTACCCATGACTAAACCAACTAACGCGCCCGGCTTATTCATATTGAACACTCTAATCGGCATACTGTGATCTCTGGTCAAACAGATAGCTGTCAAATCCATAACCTGCAACTGCTTCTCTAACAACTCATCATAGCCTAAGTGCAAGTAGCGCTTGGCTGATGCATCTTTCATAGGATCAGCGGTATACACACCGTCCACCTTAGTTGCCTTTAAAACAACATCTGCTTCAACTTCTATACCTCTTAAACAAGCTGCAGAATCTGTGGTGAAAAACGGGTTACCTGTACCTGCCGCGAAGATTACCACATCTCCCTGACCTAAGTAACGCATGGCATGCCGTCTATCGTAATGATCGACTACGCCACTCATTGGAATGGCAGACATTACACGAGTGGTAATATTGGCACGCTCCAGCGAATCACGTAGCGCCAAAGAGTTCATCACTGTCGCCAGCATCCCCATATGATCACCCGTCACACGATCTAAGCCATTGGCACTTAGCGCAGCCCCTCTAAATAAATTACCACCACCAATAACAATACCTACCTGCACACCAATGCCAATCAACTGACCTATTTCTAATGACATTCTATCTAAAACTTTGGGATCGATACCAAAGGTTTCTTTACCTGTAAGCGCTTCACCACTGAGTTTCAGTAGTATTCTCTTGTATTGAGATAGCTTTTTATTAGTTGCAGTAGGCATTTAATTTCTCCAGTTATACTCACCAAACTCATCACACAACCACTGCGTCGTGGACAAGCTCTAAACACACATTGCTTAACATCCGCCCCCGCTGCGAACAAACAAGCAACCGACCATTTCAACATAAGCTAACGCTAAAAAACTCATCGCACTAAGCAGTACGCTGCACATCTTATGTCGCTATAGATCGGTCTTCACCTCGCTTCATCCACGGCCGAATCAGGATCCTATCGCCTCCACAATCACAGAATTACCGACACGACAGATACAAAAAAGCGCATGTCGCTATAATAGCCACATGCGCTTGAAATTACAGCAATTATCAGCTTTTAAGCTGAGCTGCTACTTCCGTTGCGAAATCAACTTCTTTGACTTCAATACCTTCGCCGACTTCTAGGCGTACGAAACTAACCACAGAGCCACCGGCAGCTTTTACCATTTGACCAACTTTTTGCTCAGGATTTTTAACGAACGCCTGCTCAACTAAACTGTTTTCAGCAAGAAACTTACTGATACGACCGATCACCATTTTCTCAGCGATCTCAACAGGCTTGCTAGCCATATCAGGCTGAGCCATGATAATCGCTTTTTCCTGCTCAACTTCAGCTGCTGCCATGTCTTCTTTATTAACGACACGTGGGTTAGTCGCACTGACGTGCATAGCCACATCTCTAGCCACTTCTTGATTAGCTCCCGAGACAGAAACTAGTGAAGCGATACGCTTGTTGGAGTGAACGTAAGCGCCGATACACTCTCCTTCAACCAGAGTAATACGTCGCAAGCTAACGTTTTCACCAATTTTTTGCACTAAAGCATCACGTACCACGACCATTTCTTCAGTCATGACCACCGCAACATCAGCAGTTTTAGCAGCAAAAGCCGCATCCGTTACTGCCTGCGCAAAATTTAGAAAGTTTTCTTCACGTGCCGCAAAGTCAGTTTCAGAGTTAACTTCCACTATCACCGCATAAGTACCATCTTCAGAAACTTTGGCCAAAACAATACCGTCGGCAGCAGTACGACCCGCTTTTTTAGCCGCTTTCATGCCCGATGTTTTACGCAATTCTTCAATTGCCTTATCCACATCACCGTCAACTGCTTTAAGTGCTTTTTTGCACTCCATCATACCTAGACCAGTACGATCACGTAATTCTTTAACTAACTTAGCTGAAACAGCCATTTTCTTACCCCTTTGATTGCACTCAATCAACATTCAAAAAAACGGGAGCGAGGCTCCCATTTTTCTATAAATATTCAAAATTTGCTACAACAAACAAACAGATAGTTGTTTATTTAACTTCAACAAACTCGCTTTTGTCGCCAGCTGCAACTTCAGCGCCTTCAGTACACGCATCAGCCATTGAACCTACATAAATCTGGATCGCACGCAGAGCGTCATCGTTACCAGGAATCACATAATCAACGCCATCTGGGTTGCTGTTAGTATCGACGACACCAATTACTGGGATACCTAGCTTGTTTGCCTCATTGATAGCTATACGCTCGTGGTCAACATCAATAACGAACAATGCGTCAGGTAGACCGCCCATTTCCTTGATACCACCGATTGAACGCTCTAGCTTTTCCATTTCACGTTGACGCATCAACGCTTCTTTTTTGGTTAGCTGTGAGAATGTACCGTCATCAGACTGCGACTCAAGCTCACGAAGACGACGAATAGACTGGCGAATAGTCTTATAGTTCGTCAACATACCACCTAACCAGCGATGATTAACGTAAGGCATACCCGCGCGACGCGCTTCTTCTTTGATGATTTTGCTCGCAGCACGCTTAGTACCAACGAACAAGATCTTGTTTTTGTTGACTGCCATATTCTTAACAATACTTAGAGAGTCATTTAACGCGGGAAGCGTGTGCTCTAAGTTAATGATATGAATTTTATTACGTGAACCGAAGATGTACTGGTTCATCTTTGGGTTCCAGTAACGAGTTTGGTGACCAAAATGTACGCCTGCCTTAAGCAGTTCACGCATTGTAACTTGTGCCATTGTAGACTTTCCTTCTAAGTTTTGGGTTTGACGTCCACACATCCCATATACTAACCTTTGAGTAAATTCGAAGGCACCCAGTAGACGTGACGATGTGTGTGTGATTTTTCCAAGCAATAGCCTATCTATTCTCGGGCGCACTTTATACCATAAATCTGCCACCAAATGAAGGAAAAACTCCTAACCGGAGGAAAATTTCGTTACAATGCCTCAATTATTAAAGCTGCATTAGTAGAACTTAGATCCCTCAGTTGAATCAAAGTTACACATCACCAACACTTCTTTTGCAGACAACCCCTCAAGATTTAGGTTATTAAAACACCATGGCTATTCTCGTTAAAACTGCAGATGAAATAAGTAAAATGCGCACTGCCGGAAAACTGGCTGCTGACGTCCTAGAAATGATTGAAGAACACGTGGTCGTCGGAGTGACGACTAACCAGCTAAACCAAATTTGTCACGATTACATCGTCGACGTACAAAAAGCGATTCCCGCCCCCTTAGACTATCACGGCTTTCCAAAATCTATTTGCACCTCGATCAACCAAGTAGTCTGTCACGGCATCCCCAATGACAAAAAACTGAAAAGCGGCGACATCATCAACATCGACGTGACCATCATCAAAGACGGCTACCACGGCGATACCAGCAAAATGTTTTACGCCGGAAAAGCGCTACCACATGCCCAGCGCCTGGTAGAAATAACTCAAGAGTGCTTATATAAAGCGCTTGAACTGGTCAAGCCTGGCGCACACTTAGGCGATTTCGGACACATCATCCAAAAACATGCCGAGAGCAATCACTATACAGTGGTCCGCGAATATTGCGGCCACGGTATTGGCGCAGAATTCCACGAGGACCCTCAGGTATTACACTACGGTCGTGCAGGCACAGGTGACATGATTTTAGAGGGCAACATATTCACCATCGAGCCAATGATCAATGCCGGCAAGCGTCAAGTTAAGCTCAACAAAAAGGATGGCTGGACGGTAGAAACAGCTGACCGCAGACTCTCTGCCCAGTGGGAACACACCATCCTAGTTACCGCTAATGGTTACGAAGTTCTCACCAAGCGCAGCGAGGAACATTTCTAACTAACTCTATCCAGGAACAAGATCACCGTTAGCGAACCATTTCAGGAAGATATGACGGTTATTGGCAACTATACCTCGCCGGTAACCGCACAACAGCTTGCAGCTGCGCAGATGATTTTTAGCCACTCGCAGCGCACCCCAGCTAAAAAACATCGCTATCAATTACTCAGTGCGCAACCAGATCTACCATATATCGCCCGCAACAAATCTAGAAACAGCTCTCGTCAATTCAATATACAGGACTAAACATGCACAAATCACAGACCTACTCCGTTGATACTAGTGTTTTTTTCAATGTTGAAGATTTTCATCAGCAGCTGCAGAACTGCGACCAGCCGATCCCTATTTTCAAGCGAGCGCTAGACAAACTACGCGAAAACATGGATCGTCAATTCAACGCTGGAACCGACATCCGCCAAATGATCTATGGCCGCTCGCAGATACTCGACATAATTCTCACTGCAGCATGGCAGCTATTTGACTGGCCCGATAGCGACGAGGCCTCCTTGATTGCGGTTGGCGGCTATGGACGAGGCGAGCTGCATCCACACTCAGACATAGACCTGTTAATACTGCTTGACAATATCAAGCCCGAACAATACCAGCAGAGCATCAGTGATTTTCTAACCTTTTTGTGGGACATAAAACTCGACGTAGGCTCCAGCGTCAGAAGCATTGAAGACTGCTTTGAACAAGCAAAAATAGACATCAGCATCGCCACCAATTTAATAGAGTCGAGAACCATCACCGGCAGCGAACAGCGCCGCCAACAAATGTACCGCAGAATCACCTCCGAAGAAGCCTGGAGCGCTAAAGATTTTTTGCATGGCAAACTTAAAGAGCAAAAGCTGCGACATAAGCGCACCAATAACACTGAGTACAATTTAGAGCCGAATATAAAAAACTCTCCCGGCGGTCTGCGCGACATTCACACTATCGGCTGGGTGGCAAAACGCTACTTCGCCACCCACAGCATCGATGATTTAGTAAATCACGGCTTTATTTCCGCCACTGAATTAACCTTGATCAACCAGGGCCTACACTACCTGTGGAGAATACGCTACGCCCTACATATGATCAGCAAAAAGCGTGAAGATCGACTGCTGCTAGATCACCAGCGCACGCTAGCCGCCATATTCGGCTTCAAAGATCAAAAAGGTAAACTTGCAGTCGAGCAGTTCATGAGTGAATACTATTGTATCGCCATGCAGATGACTGGCTTCAACGAACTGCTGCTACAATATTTTGAAGAGAGCTTAAACCCCAATCAACTCAACACCATCAGCAAACTAAACAACCGTTTTCAGCTAAATAACAATTACATTGAAGCGGCCTATGATCAAGTATTTAAGCACTACCCATTTGCGCTGATGGAAATATTCGTACTGCTGGCGCAAAATCGACAGATAGCCGGTGTTCGAGCATCTACCATCCGCCTAATACGCGAACACTGGCACTTAATTGACGCCGATTTTCGCTCAGACATTCGCAATATCTCACTATTTATGGAGCTATTGAGACAACAAGACGGAGTATCAACGGAACTTAAGCGGATGATTCGCTATGGCATCTTAGGCAGGTATCTTCCGGAGTTCGGTAAAATAATCGGCCAAATGCAGCACGATCTATTCCATATTTACACGGTCGATGCGCATACCGTTAAAGTAATTAGTAAATGCCGCCTATTTAGACATCCGGAGCATCAAGAGCAATTTCCTATCGCGCACAGACTAGTTAACCAGCTCCCTAAAATTGAATTACTATACATTGCAGCCCTGTACCACGACATCGCCAAAGGGCGCGGTGGCGATCACTCCGAACTCGGCACTGTCGATGTAATAAGATTTTGCAAAATTCACCGTTTGGGAAAATGGGACACTCAGCTCATAGCATGGCTAGTACGCAACCACTTACTAATGTCGATGACCGCTCAGCGCAAAGACATATCCGACCCAGAAATTATCCAAGCGTTTGCCGAACATGTCACAGATGTTACTCACCTAGACTACTTATATGTGCTTACCGTCGCTGACATTAACGCCACCAACAATACCTTGTGGAACAACTGGCGCGCATCTTTAATGCGCCAACTTTATGATGAAACAAAACTGGCACTAAAGCGCGGCTTAGAACACTCACCCAACAAGAGCGATTTAATCGAACAAGTCCAACATGAAGCCCTGGAAGCTCTAGCCAACACAACCATAGATACGCTGGCAGTTACGCAGTTATGGGACTCACTTGGGGATGAGTATTTCATTCACGAAAGCGCCAAGAACATCGCCTGGCACACCAAGGCAATTATTGATCGCGAGGATCAAGAAAAAACCTTAGTGCTGATTAAAAAGACCACCTTAAGATTATACGAAGGTGCTTCTGAAGTGTTCATTTACACCAAAAATGTCGACAAATCATTTGCGGTGACTGTCGCCACTATGGACGAGCTATCACTGAGCATCCAAGACGCGCGAATCTACCAAACTGAAAACGACTTTTCATTCAACAGCTACACCATATTGACTCAGGAAAACAAATCAATCCCCGACAACCAGCAAACCATCAACAAAATTAAGCGCACCATTATACGCAAACTATCGAGCCCGGAGAAATACTCTGCAATCATCAGGCGCAGAGTCAGCCGCCAAATGAAACTCTTCTCTATACCCAGCAGAGTAAAATTCAGCACCGACTCCAGCCAACACTACACGCTAGTAGAAATAATCTCCCCCGACAGACCTGGGCTACTGGCAGTTATCGGAGATGTATTTGCCACGCATAATATTATCGTCTGCAAGGCAAAAATTAGCATCGTAGGTGAGAGAGTGGTCGATTTATTCTTTATCACCGACTGCGCTGGCGATTTAGTAGAAGACCCTGAATTTATCCATCTTTTACAAACAGAAATTTGCAAGCAATTAGACCAACACGTAAGCTCGACCTTACAATAAGTCCTTAACAATAGAGAACTGACTATGAACAAACAAACCCAGACAGAGATAGAAGCTGCCGCTTTTCGCAAGCTGATCGAACATTTAGACAGCCGCAAAGACGCGCAAAATATTGACTTGATGAATTTAGCGGGATTTTGTCGCAATTGCCTAGCCAAGTGGTACCGAGCGGCGGCGGAGGACCGAGGAGTGGAAATGGATTATGATCAGGCTCGCGAAGTGATTTATAAAGAGCCCTATGAAAGCTGGAAAGAAAAACACCAACTACCGGCCACTGCAGCGCAAAAAGCCGCTTTCAATAAAGGAAAAGTCTGAGCAAGTCATAACTGCCCTGACGTACAGATAAGATCGTGATTAAGGCTGCGGAAATAGCCAAACTAACGGTCCGAGAAAGCCGCTAATGCAGAGTACTAATTGCTCTGACGCCCCGCAGGGAATATGCGGGGCTTGTTTAAAGCCCTCAAGCACTCCCTAAAAGCAGCCTTAATTGATCAGCCGCTATAAGAACCAGCGCTGTAGAGGCTTTACAACCGATCAAAAAACTACAGCGCCTTTAATTCATGTGATATTTCAAGTGCTATTTCAAGCGACACAGCGCGCTAGACAAAGCAGCAGTCAATATTAATTATTATTAACCACCCACGCCTGTTGCAACTGCTCACCACTAATTTCTAAAATAGTCGCATAGACATCATCTTGAATCGGGTAGGACTTCACCACGCGCGCGCCCCGCACAATCCCAGCCACAGCCGTCTTAAAATCATCATTGACTAAGACCATTTGCTGCACGGTACTTGAACTAGTCACGTATTGACCATGCACCATAGCGGCGAGCTCTTGATAGGCGCGCAGCTTAGAGGCGCGGATCGCATTAATGACTTTTTCGCCGACAGTATTGCCAGGCTGCTTGCTAATCGGCGCGTAACCAGTCGCTCGATAAGTCTGGCTTTTACTACCGCCAAAATTTAATTTACTGGTAAAATTACTGACCGATTTAGACGCAGTCTCGCAACCGACCAACGCTAACAAAACCACCAATAAACTACTCTTTAATACCGTTTGGAAATTCATTATTTTAATCCTGTCATATTAACTTAACCCAGATATGGCATACATTTTTGGAGTGATGGCGCATTAATTATTGGCTGCAATACTCAGATCAAAGCGGCCCAATACCATTTTCAATAATAAAGCCTTTATTCAAAGCATCTATTGGATCATAGCCCGGCAGCATACTTTCTAGACGCTTGTAAGCTATATGAGACTGACCCGCAGCGACTACTTGACGGGTAATAACATCTAAAATACGCGCATTTAAGACAACGCCATCACCGTGTTTTGCGTAAGTCCCAGTAAGAATGTAATAAATTTTAAACTGCTGCTGTAATTTAGGTAACTGCCCTTTAGACACCGCACTTTTTTCAGTGGTTGCCAAGCTTACCGCGCGGTAGTCAACCATGTTATAACCGCGTTGCGTCATCGGAAAAACAAAGCTTTCCGAAATCCTAGCGCCAAATAAATCATCGTGCACACTGTGACGTAGGGATTTAAACGGCAAAACCGCAACCGGTAGGCGCTTAACTCTATTCTGCCTTAAACCTAACACCATCTGATCGGCCATCTGTGCAACTGCCTCACTGACAGGATCAAAATAATTAGACTCTATCGGAGTAATCGCACTGGCTGCAGGTTTTGCAAATTCAGCCAAACTATCAATATCAATCGCCTTTTCAACGATCGACCTAGCATCCGCTGCCGACATCTTATTGGTAAAGGGCGATTGTAAACCTTTCCCAGAACAACCACTAATGACTAAGATAAAAATTAACAGTACACTCTTCATTTTGTATCGCCTATATAACCTACGCAGGATTTATTGTTGATATTACACTAAGACCCAAAGCGACTCTATTCGCTATATGCTATAAATGTATTATAGTGTCAAATTATACAGTTAAGCAGGTGCAACTGTTGCTTTCAAGCTAGCTTGGTCAATGACTTAGAAAAATTATCAGCAGCGCTACACACTTAGCAGATAGCAGCCAAAAAGACGCACCTTTTAAAGATTAATATTTTACTAACAGCACAGTCTTGCAGCACCTGCAAAATGCACTACAGCTGATACTCGCTTTCATCGTATTAACAAATCGGTAATTGATAAAACATGTTGAGTTCTAATAATTTAAAAAACATAACCAATTTATGCTGCAGGCTGCTACTAGCCGCCAGCCTCCTTATCACCAGCCAGGCCAACGCCCTCACCGTCCAAGCGAGGGGACAAGCAGTGATTGTTAACGGCGATTTAAGCACTGCCAGAAACATTGCCATCAAGCGCGCCAAACAACAGGCAGCCCTACAATCCAGCGCTTTTATCAGCACCCAACAACAAATGGTACAGGGAGTGATCATTCAAGACACACTGTCCATTGAATCACTGGCCCAGGTTGGAAAAGCGCAAGTACTTAATGAATCGATCAGCGGTAATATCCTCTCAGTGTTAATTAGCGTTAACATCGATACCTACAACAAGTGCAGCAATGGCAGCACCGCTAACAACTATCGAAAAAGAGTCGCCATAGCCGGCTTCCCAATGATCGACCCCGGCCAGTCGAAGATCGGCAAACTGCGCAACATTGAATCAAGCTTAGCCACTGAGCTGGCCAAGAGACTCACTGGCACCAATGGCATCGAAGCTTTAAATGCCGGCCAGTTAATGCTACAACCAGACCCTAGCACAGCAGCTACAACGCAGCTTGCGCAAGGCTCTTTAACCACGGTATTGCAACAGACCCAACAGTTAGATGTTCAATACGTCGTATCCGGAGTAGTGCGTGATCTATCGATGCTTACCCCCAGCGTGTTTCGCCAGAAAAACTATTTTATAGATGCCTACCATAAACAAGATTATCTCAGCAGCAGATACATGCGCGCTTTTGAAGTAGATCTATATATACACGATGGCTTTACCGGCGCTCTAATCAGTCAAAAAAGCTATCGAACCGCCGGGCGCTGGGGCACCAGCGATCGACAAAAATTTGGTTTTGCCAGCAGCCCTTTTTGGCAGTTAGATTACGGAGAGCAAGTAAGCAATGAGCTCGACACAATGGCACGTGATATCACCAGCACTTTAAGGTGCAATAATTTTTCTGTTGAAATATCGCGCACCAATGAAAGCAAAATTTGGTTTAAAGCCGGCCGTGCCTCTGGCATAAAACCCGGTGATAGGTTTGACGTCTACCGAAAATCCACTTTTTATGATTACCAGCAAAATCCGACTATCGAATTAAATCAAACACCTTTAACCCTCACCGTTAGCAGAGTTCAAGCTAATTCAGCCGAGGGCAGAGTGGATGGCGTAGCAGGGCAAAACAATATCCAAACGGGCGATGTCTTAATTTCCCAGTGACTCACAGCACAGCGATGACAGATCGATTGATCAGCAGGGCTGGCAACTATCGTCGCTAAAGCCACTTATTTGGCAGAGTGGCTTAGCTGCTAAATTTTACCGCTAAAAAAACCAGCAATTGCTGGTTTTTTTATAACTGATATTCAATCAATCTTTTTCGCAGCCACCGGTGCAAGTACCGTATAAATACAAGGTACGATCAGTGAGGTCATAGCCAAGCTCTGAGGCAATTTTGTGCTGTCTTTTAACCAAATCACTATCAATAAACTCTCTGACTCGACCACATTTAACACAGACTATATGATCGTGCTCTTCATCACGCGAAAGTTCAAAAACGGAGTGCCCACCTTCAAAATGATGCCTACAGACCAGACCAGCTGATTCGAATTGTGTCAGCACTCGATAGACAGTTGCCAGGCCAACATCTTCACCTAGCTCCATCAAAAGCTTGTAAATATCCTCTGCACTAAAATGATCACCTTCACCGGCTTTTTCTAAAATTTGATATATTTTCACCCTTGGCAAGGTAACTTTCAGACCAACTTTACGTAATTCTTGATTTTCAAGAGCCATAATTATCTTTCTCTATTGATTCTAGCGACTGGATGCTAAACTATATTAACTTAAATATTGGATAATAGTGGAAATAATTTACCCATGCGCAAATTCTTATTATTAATAACTTCTGTGATTGCAATTTCCGGTTGTACTCAATTCCCCGGTGTTTATAAATTAGACATTCCCCAGGGCAACATTCTCTCCCAAGAGGCAGTCAATCAGCTAAAGCCAGGTATGAGCCCAAGACAAGTACAGTTCATAATGGGCACCCCAATTATTCAAGATACATTTAATGAAAACCGCTGGGATTATATTTATACCATGAAAGCCGCCAATCAAACACCCACACTTTCTAGGGTTACTATAATATTCACCGATGGCAGCCTAAGCAACATCAGCGGTGATTTACATCCCGAATAAATTGCTCGAAGTTGTCGGGCAAGATCAGCGTACTGAAACAGCCCAAGACAGCCCCTGCCAATATTTGCTATCGCCAAATACACCAGGCGATAGCAAATAGGTAGATTTTTTATCAACAGTTGCTCAACCTTCTAGTTCAGGGCGCTGACTTCTCGGCTGCTTTTAATTTTTCTGCACGACGCGCTCGAATAACTTTAGGGTCGGCGACTAAAGGCCGATATAATTCGACTCTATCTCCCGCGCGCAAAACCTGCTCTCTGGGTTTGCGAATGCCCTTGCCAAAAATCCCCATAGGGACAGATTCAATATCTATTTCAGGAAATAAGGCGACAATATTGGAAGCGACCGCCGCTTCATAAACAGTAGCCCCCTCAGCGACTTCAACAGTTAAAATCTTTTGTACTTTCTGACCGGCGAAAGCAACTTCTACCTTGATCATATCACTCCTCGCTACCGTACAAATCATCAGCGCGCTTTACGAAAGCCTCTACCATGGTATTGGCGACTTGCGCAAAAACCTTTGCCATCGCAAAAGCCGCCACCTTACCGGAAAAATCAAAATTCAAGCTCAAATTAACTTTGCAAGCGTTTTCAGCGAGCGACTCAAAACACCACTGACCAGACAAATGCTTAAAAGGCCCCTCAACTAACTCAAATTTAATACCACTGGGGGCATACAGCTGGTTACGGGTGGTAAAACTGTATTTAAAACCCGCCTTTGCCAAGTGTAAACTCGCCACCATCTCTTGCTCTGAATGCGAGACCACATCTGAAGACGCACACCATGGAAGAAACTCTGGATAATATTGCACATTATTGACCACATCAAACATTTGCTGTGCAGAGTGAAACACTAAAGCACTTCTATCAATCTGATTCATTTTTCATTAATTACCGAATTTCAAAGAACTAACTCTCGACCTATATGTATTGCCCTAACCCTGAACCTGCGGCTTCAAAGAGAATACAGAGCAAAACCCTTAGAAAACCTTAGAATAAGTATTTATTTTTCAATATCTTATGCAACTAATAGCTTATGCTAAATTTCGCATAGAGATCACTGATTCAGAGTTATATTTAATAATTGTATTCACAGCGTTGTCAAAATAGGAATTTGCTAACTCATTGTACTAAAAAAACAATCGCATGTTTTTAATATCTAACTGATTTAGCACTAAAACTAAAACAAACAAGAACGGCACTACAAAGCGAATTAAAAAATACCAAATATATAGCCAAAACATCCCGGCATTAGCCATTTCATCTCTAACCAAAGCCGGTTTCAACACCCAACCAGTATAAATAGCGATCAACAACCCCGCTAGCGGCAAGACAATTTTAGCCGTCATAAAATCAATTAGATGAAAGAGCTTAAAATTAAAACCAGTAAAATCTTTAATATATGTCCAGCTGTCAAAACAAGCCAAGCTAATCAACCACACCACGAAACCAACCAACACCGCAGCACTCCAGCGACCGGTTGAAAAACGCTCAGCGCACCAGGCTACTGTTGGCTCCAGCAAAACTAACGCGGAAGACAGCGCGGTCAATATCACAAACAGAAAGAACATCACCCCCCAGTATTGGCCGTTGAGCATATCACCATAGGCGACAGGCAGGGAGACGAACAGCAGATCAAAACCAGCAGCAGGTACTATTTGGGCAGACAGCAAGGTCGGTATCGTCACTAAGCCAACTAATCCAGAGATTGCAATATCGACTAGTGCCACAGTAAATACAATGGCGCCAATAGCGCTCTTTTTGGGCAGATATGAGCCGAATACAATCAGCGCTCCCACCCCAATAGAAAGCGTATAAAATGCATGTTCGAAGGCGAGCAAAAAAGATCCGACAGTAATTTTTGTTTGATCAAATTTAAACAAATAATCAACAGCTTGATCAAAGAAACCATGAGTAAACGAATAGTAAATTAACCAGCACAAGACCAGCAGCGACATAGACACAAAGTAGACCAACCCGCGGGCTAAACCTTTATTAACCCCAAAGCCCAAGATAAAAACCACCACTGCGACAAACAGGGACTGAAAAACCAAGGCTGCATTTGAGTCTGCTTTAATTTGGTTAAAAATAGCTGCCGCTTTGGTTCGCCCTATATCAACAAAACTTCCCTGATACATTTCAATTAAATAATTAATTGCCCAGCCGGCAATCACGGTTAATAAAACAAAGATACCCAGCCCTGCGACCAACCCTAAATAACCGATTAATGACCAGCGTTGATGAGCACCGGAACGCTCAGAGGTTTTTTGAATAGATTTTATCGGGTTGGCATTACCAATATGACCGATAACCACCTCGCTGAGCATCATCGGCACACCCATCAAAGCAATACACAACAAATATAGCAAGACGAAGGCACTACCGCCATTTTCAGCCATCACGAAGGGAAACTTCCAAATATTTCCCAAACCAACGGCACCGGCAGTCGCCGCAAAGAAAAATATCCAGCGACTACTCCAGATGCTCCGACCTATCACTTGACTATTCATTAATACCAACCAAATTACACATCCTATTACAACCTGATTAAGAAACTCTACAAACTGATCTAGCCTACAATAATTTCAGCAAAATATACATTTCCCCATCGCTAAGTACCCTAATTTAGTAGAAATTAGCGCAACAGTAAATTTAATCATACTAAAATCGAAAAATTATAACTCTCTATCTATCGAAATCAATAACTGATGGTTATACTGCCGCCATGGCTAAAAAGAAAAAAGCAAAAAAATCCGGTAATACCATCTGTCTGAACAAACGTGCCAGACATGAGTATCATATCGATGAAAAAATTGAAGCAGGACTAATGCTAGTGGGCTGGGAAGTAAAGAGCCTCCGAGATGGTCGCGCCCAATTAACAGACTCGTACGTCACCTTTAAAGACGGTGAAGCTTGGCTAGTTAATGCGACAATGACCCCCTTAAAGCAAGCGTCCACCCATTTTGTGACTGAACCGCGTCGTCCAAGAAAATTACTGTTGCACAGTCGACAAATATCTAACCTAGCCTTTGCCGTAGAGGCAAAAGGCTTTGCCTGTATTGCGCTGGCGCTCTACTGGAAAGACGAACATGTCAAATGTGAAATCGCCTTGGTACGCGGTAAACAGCAGCACGACAAACGCGCCACTGAAAAAGAAAAAGATTGGAACCGCCAAAAACAGCGAGTGCTAAGCACTCGATAACAGCTACGGCTTTGTCATATACCTGAATTATATAAACAAAGCCTACGCTACTCCTAGCTCATACATTCCCCGAGCGCATTAATTCAAATTCAAATCGAACCTTTCCAGCTCTTTATTATCCAAACTCCTGTACAGCCGTTGCACACCCCCTGCACACCCATAGATTAAGACTTACACATTAGAGTATTTGCCCAGCCTTATCGCTGCTGCGAGTCTTAAGATGCAACTAACATCTAACCACTAGAGGTCGTTATGCGCGTAAAAGTATACTTATCATTCTTGCTATTATTCAGCATCCTTAGCGTCAATCTGCAAGCTGGATTACCGGCAACAGATTCTCAAGGTCAAATTCTGCCCTCACTCGCCCCGATGTTAAAAAAAATAAATGCAGCGGTGGTCAACATATCGACCTTCTCTACCCGCTATGCGCGACAGAACCCATTAATGAACGATCCTTTTTTCCGGCACTTTTTTGACTCACAACGGCGCCAACAACCGCAACAAAGAAGTAGCAGCGCTGGCTCAGGCGTGATCATCAATGCCAGCAGAGGGATAGTAATCACTAACTATCACGTCATTGAAAAAGCAGACGAAATCAAAGTAGCGCTTATCGATGGACGAAATTTTACCGCCACATTACTCGGATCAGACCCAGATTTAGACATCGCGGTATTACAGATTAAAGCCGACAACCTACAAGAGATCAAACTGGCAGATTCAACAAAAGTACAAGTCGGCGACTTTGCCGTGGCGATCGGCAACCCCTTTGGCTTAGGTCAAACAGTGACCACCGGCATCGTCAGCGCTCTGGGTCGCTCCGGACTTGGCTTAAAAGGCTATGAGAACTACATACAAACCGACGCCTCGATCAACCCGGGCAACTCCGGTGGGGCACTGGTCGATTTAGCAGGTCGACTAATCGGCATCAATTCAGCGATCATCGCTCCCGCTGGGGGCAACGTAGGCATAGGTTTCGCCATCCCGATCAACATGGCGAAAGCCAGCATGCAGCAAATACTAAAATACGGCGAAGTAAAGCGCGGCCAAATAGGCGTCAGCATCCAAGACCTTACCGATCAATTACGCCAAGCTTTCAACTTGCGCAACGGCCAACAAGGAGTACTAGTGACCGGTGTCGGCAACAGCACCCCCGCACAGCGAGCCGGACTAAAATCAGGCGACATCATCATCTCCGTGAACGGCGCCAACACCAACTCCAGCAGCAGCTTACGCAGCCAAATTGGCATCAAAAACATTGGCGATAGCGTCACACTGATCGTACTTCGCGACGGCAGACACCGCACTTTTAACACTCGCATAGGCAACCCTCAGCAATTCAGCAGCAAGGGCACCAAGCGATCGGGAAAAGGCGGCCTACACCCACTACTCGACGGCGCGAAATTCCAAGCCAGTCGCAGCAAAACCGGCATCCTAGTCACTTCATTAACCGCCAACTCAAACGCCGCCTATAACGGCTTAGAAGAGGGCGATTTAATCACCAAAGCCAACAAAATAAAGCTGCGCAGCCTCAGTGATTTCAAGCAGGCATTGCGCAGAGGCAACCACTCGCTGTTTCTAGAAATAAACCGCAGTGGACAAAAACTGTTAATTGCCATTCGATAAACAGCCGCTAGGCAGTAAAAAGTAATCTTCAGCGGCAACCTTATACACTTTTATTAAAATAACGCTTTCTATCTAGAATTGAATCCCTATAATAGCCAATACTTTGGGGGTGACTTGGATTCGACGCTGATTACAAACCCTTAGGTGCATGTCGTGAGTGTAGTGAATCACGTTAATCCCTTACTACAAAGTTATAGTTGCAAACGACGATAACTACGCACTAGCAGCTTAAGCCTGCTACGCAACACCTTCAGGTGCCTATAACTAGAGGATTTGTTGTGTCATATGAGATGGGATCGCCCGGAAGCTTTGTCTCAAGCGGAACGGTTAAAACTAAAGAGGCTCGCCCTAAACGCCCTGACCTTCGGGCCGTGCTGGGTTAACTTAATAGAAGTGTCTAAGCATGTAGATCCTGAGGCAGAGGATTGGCGGACGCGGGTTCGAAACCCGCCACCTCCACCAAATTGCCAAGAAAATCCCCCTAAGTGGTCACCTAGGGGGATTTTTTTTGCCATTTTTTTGGTGGTCTGGTTGGTTTAGGAGCCGCGGAGCGGGTTTGAGTCGAGCGCAAGCGACACATTGCCGCATCTTGACCGTGGCAAGCCGCAGGGTGAGGAGTGCAGCGACGAGTCAACCCGTCACTGATAGTGCGGTTCCTAGTCTTTAGCTAGGGTGCATTAACTCTGCTGTTTTTGTTTTTGTTTTTTAGATTTAGTGAGTTAAAGATTTAAAGATTTCTTTTTTGAGGTTTAAGGTCAAGGGATTTCAAGTGCAGTTTCGACTGCGTCGAGTTCATTTCTTTTTTGCGAAAAAAAAGAAACCGAACCAAAGAAAAATTCGCCCTACTATTGTCGAGTGCGACACGAGGTCGCTTTAATGAGTTGTTCAACTTGGAATGGATTCCGAATGAACCACCTGTGCCATCAGGTGAATCTACGAGCATGAATAAAGAGCTGCTCAGACAATGTAACGAAGGTAGTGTTGCTACCGGGGAGAAAATCGTGAGAAACGCTCCCTCCTGAAAGCCTTATTCGGGTGAGTGCTAGATAGTTGGTATGGTGAACTTATGTGAATCCGTGATAAAGATCGTGAGTAGGAATAAGTGTAATTAGGCTGACACACTTAAGCCAAAAGGCGCTGGCAGGAGGAACGTGGTTTCGACGTACGCGTTCATGGCCAATATTCCTGTCCGGTCAATAGCGGGCACCTAACCTAACAAATACTCAGAAAGCGAAACGTGGAAACCCCGTACATCTCCCAATTGGGGAGGTACTTTGTGAAAAGTACTGATAGATATGCGGGCTTGGGAAGTCGGAAGAAGCGAATTGTCATGCTGTAATGGTGTGAATATGGGTTTAAACGTTATCCAACACGAAAGTGGGCCCACGTCCGACAGGTCTTGAAACGTAAGATAGTCTGTAGAACCTAACACATGAGGAAAAGCAAATGACGGTTGTTAAAACTGGTGCGTCCTCGGCCCGTCAACCATGGAACGACATCAATGTAGATGCCATGCAACAACAGGTTACTAGGCTGCAAATGCGTATTGCGAAGGCAGTAAAAGAAGGCAAGCATGGCAAGATTAAAGTTTTGCAATGGTTGCTGACACATTCGTTTGCGGCAAAATTTCTTGCCGTTAAACGTGTAACAGAAAATAAGGGTAAAAACACACCTGGTATTGATGGCGTACGCTGGTCTACTCCGACAGCAAAACTTAAGGCTATATTGAGTTTGAAAAGAAGGGGTTATCGAGCTCAACCGTTACGGCGTATTTATATTCCGAAATCTAATGGTAAGCTACGCCCTCTCGGCATACCTACGATGCGAGACAGAGCCATGCAAGCTATGTATTCCATGGCTCTGAGTCCTGTTGCTGAAACATTGGCAGATCTGAACTCTTATGGCTTTAGGCCAAAACGAAGTGCAGCAGATGCTTTAGAACAATGTTTTAACGCATTGGCTAAGAAACACTCTGCAAAATGGGTACTTGAAGCAGACATTAAAGCCTGCTTTGACAACATCAGTCATGAATGGCTGATGGAGCATATTCCAATGGATAAGATGATGCTCACTCAATGGCTTCAATGTGGATATATGGAGAATAATATTTTCCAATCGACAAATGCTGGTACTCCGCAAGGAGGTATCATCTCGCCTATTTTCGCCAATATGGCGCTGGATGGTTTAGAAGAAGCCGTAAAATCGGCGACCGAAGGATTAACTAAGATTAATGTTATCCGTTACGCCGACGATTTCATTGTTACTTCAGACTCTGCAGAGCTATTGGAAAAACAGGTAAGGCCAGCAGTTGAGGCATTTCTGGCTCAGCGAGGGCTCTCCTTATCCAAGGAGAAAACTCACATTACTCATATCAATACAGGCTTTGATTTTTTGGGGTTCAACGTCAGAAAATACAAAGAGAAATTGTTAATAAAACCCGCCAAGGCGAGTATTAAGCGTTTACTGGATAAAGTGAGAGATCGTATAAAATCTCAAGCAACGGTAAGTGCAGCAGTGTTGATCAAACAGCTCAACCCGATCATTCGTGGCTGGGCTAACTACTATCGTCACGTGGTATCCAAAAGTACTTTTTCATGGGTGGATAC
Source organism: Osedax symbiont Rs1 (assembly GCA_000416275.1). GTDB lineage: Bacteria > Pseudomonadota > Gammaproteobacteria > Pseudomonadales > Balneatricaceae > Rs1. The sequence goes on along the minus strand of ASZJ01000185.1, from coordinate 4,929 downwards.
GCAGATATTCAGAGCAATCTATCGCTGGGTAAGGCGTAAAAATAAACAGAAAAATGTGCAATGGATCAACAGACGATACTTCACCACGATAAAGATGAATCATTGGCGCTTCTTTGCTTGGGATAAAGACGCTCAAGGAAATTCAAAAATGATTCTACTTTATCGCGCTGTATCTACCCCCATCGAACGCCATATAAAAGTCCGCGCTATCGCTAATCCGTTTTTCCCAGAATATGTTGAGTATTTTAGGAAGCGCAAAGCAAAGCCTAGATTTAAACCTTGGTGGACACTGTTACATTTATTGCCGGTTCGATATTACTACTGGACTTAGATAGGCTTGAGCCGTGTGCAGGGAAACCGGCATGCACGGTTCTTAGGAGAGCGAGTCGCAGACACGCGCCTTACGCGACGTCCTGTCGCTCCGCTTCGTCAATTCAGTCAACAGCGGCGGCGACAATACAAGGGGATTAGCGGCTTCGTAGTGGAACATGAAGAGGTCTGGAGTATTTCACTGCGAATTACGTTCATCTATAGTAAAAATCACTGAGAAAATCGGATGTAGTGGTCTTTAAAAGTGAGTTTTCTATATTAGTTAAATACTTGTATCAATTTACTCTGACCCCATTGATTCTATACCCCGTGTTCAAATATTTCACAAAGTGATTTGTATCCCCCTGCTCACAAAAAACTAAGGGGACATTCAATTTATTGGCTACAAGCTTTGCTCGTTCCACTTCCAATATTTGCAGCTGCTTAATCACATCAAATCCCATTGATTCAGTATCTCTTGCCAATAGCCTACTCAGAATCAACGAAGGGCTTTCCGTTATTAAAAATATCGCTTCCAAATCCAACGATTCGAAGACTGAAAAAGGTACTTGAAAAATACCATCATCACTATTCAAACAAAAATGACCGTCGAGCAGAATGGTAGAAGAACTTGGGGAGAGATTACTCAGGGCTATACTCAAATAGTCTTGATTTTCACTAGCTCCTAGCACTACTTTGTTAATATCAACAGAAGACTTTTTAACACTTTTAATTAACTGGGAGGCAGAGTAAGTAGCTAAACCATATTTTTTTGCAAGATCACCACATACCGTGCCTTTACCAACACCATGCACACCTGCTACAAATATAACTTTAAACCTCATACCTCAACTGCCTCCCTCTCCTTTAAAGATTCAAATATATCATTATTCAAATAACAGAATGATTGTGGGGCTTTAAAATTTTCTCTAATTTCTGACAAATTAAAAGGGTTAGTAAAACGATATACTTTATCAAATTTAAGTGCACATGCATTTTCTGAATTTTGAAAATACTCAAAATATGAATGCTCATCAATGCCTGCATAAGATCCGACTTGGGACCACAATTTTTTTACACATTTGTTGTAAGTCTCTAAAATAGAGGCATACCCCACAACTTGCTTTACAGGCCAAGTACTATACAACAATATAAATTCTGGCGATTGTTTAGGTAAGCGCTTTCTTAGCTCGCACTTTTTTTCACCAGACAATATCCGTTCTATATAAATTGGCTTAATTGGATACAAAACTACCATCGCTACCTACTATATCAATTAATTTCCATAAATTTTCAACCGAGAGCTTTGTCACTGATTGGATGGAACCATTTATAACTTTGTCTTCCTTCAGTTTCTCAAAGCCCAAAGGGCTCTTTAAATGTCGAACTACCCTGAAAAGAATAATCTTTACATGACAGCCTGCCATCGACTTTATTTCACTGTACGTATACACAGTTCTCTTTGCAACCCATTGTAGGATCTTTTCCGGTTCACTTTCAATGATAAACTGCTCTACTATACCGTAAGAAGTGATTTCTTTGTGATCATCTGAACGATAAAAGAATAATACGTCTCCAGGTCTGATAGACTTGATCGGTGATTTACTGAGGTATGCTTGAAGGATTGAATTGCCAGCTGAGTTCCCTTGATCAGCAAAGAGAGATTGTTGGCACTGCGCTTCAGGGAAGAGCACTCGATGATACTCCGGCTTTATTGGAACAATATATGCGTTGTTTGATGAAATCTGAACCATCGGAAAATATTTAATTGCAAACTCTAATGGATGTAGGATTTCGGATGGAGGTGATTTAGGAAACTCCTTAATGAACACATCATCTCTCCCTTTTTCATCAACACCGTACAATGTAAAACCATAATTAGAAACAAGAGAACGAAGCTCTCCATGTTTTCCAGGCTCAATTGTTAGGTATACGTAGTTTATATTATTATCAACTGCATACGTAAAAGATTGTTTAAGTAATAATTCACCAAATTTAACTCCTGTTTTAGTTACCTTAAAAGTACATAATTTAACGACTATACCCCGTAAAGCCCGGCAATCATTTGTTACTATGGGATCTTCCTCTATTTTATAAATACAAATAGCATTCAAACAATCAGCTTCATTAAATGATACCCAGGCCATTCTGGCAGTTTTACAGCACTTCTCTTTAAACCATTGATCAAATTTCTCATATCCATTCCTTAGGGATGCGAACAGTGGATCTTGAAGGTTAAGAGTATAACAATGAACATTTTTAATATTTGGATGAGGCGAATTTTCTCGGTTTTCTAAATACTTTAAACTGGCAACTATCTGCTCTACTGTTAAAACTCTCTCGCCCAAACCAAGCTTACGAGCTTTCTTGTGGATACCAGAATCTTCTGTCACCAATAGGTGCACACAATCCTTATACACTGCATATAATATTCTGTTATCTACCTTATCATTGTCTTTTTTAGGTTTGCCAAAAAGACAAGTTTCTTCTTCATCATCTAAATTTACAGGTGAAGTCAATACCATGTATTTAGGCAGACGAGATAACATAGCCTGTTTTCTTGATTCATTTTTATCACGTGCAATATCATTCTTCGATTCTGGATGAATCAATAATTCAAGATTCAACTGGGATAAACGGTGTAGGGTTGCCAGCTTTTTATCTAAATATGAAGAAGAGTCCTCCATAGGAATAAAAATATTTGTATCCAGTAAAATCCTCATAATTCCACATCGCATCCTTTGATAAGTTTGGATTCATCTTACTTTAATATTGATATCAATACATAATGACTTTTATTATCAATAACAAAAAATAAGATTCAATAATCAATGGGGTCAGAGTAGATTGATTTCTCCGCAAATCAATCTTCGCCCTTCTCTCCAGATATTTCTATAATTTATGATCACCACCATGCTGGTATTGATTGATTGACTGACTGACTGGCTGGCCATGATTTTGGTCATATAATACTTAGGTAGATTTATCAATTTACTCTGACCCCATTGATTCCGTTTCTTTTGGCTTATCTAAAAGAAATGAACTCGACGAAGTCGAAAATCACTTCAATCCTTTGAATTTAACATTAAAAAACAAATCAGTTAAATATGTTTATCTTATGATTGCTTGCCTAGCAGCCGACAAAGCATACTCAAACCCCACTAAAATAAAACCTGTTAGACATAACAAACTATAGCTAAACGTTGTCTTTGTGCTCTAATACGAGCAAGAAACCCTGACACCGCTTATATACTTAATATCGCCCTTGTGGTTAAAGGTAAATACTGACTAAGCGAGCAGCTAAAACCGCCAGAGCACAACAAAACAAATACCTAGATCTCAGTGTGACGCCAATAAACCTCGGGCAATCGATGCCTGTGAAACGATATATTGGCGCCCCCTGAAGAAACAAATATGAATATGATGGAATATCAATGATAAATTTTAAATCTACCTTATACCGTGGTGAAGGTGTCAATCACCTTGGCGAAAAATTTACTGGAACCTTTAACGTTGAACCTATTGGTGACAGCGGTAGCTATAGCTACAATTATACGACGGTCAGCGAAAATAGCGGTGAAACGATGCATCGGGAATCGGGCATTATTACCGAGGATGAGTATAGCTCCACGGTGGTCAGCGTCTACATGACGCAGCTGCCCTCACTGACGAAGCATATTTTAATACGCGATAGTGGAGAGGTTTATCGCTTTGGCTATGAGGGAGAGGGAATGATGGAGCAGTACGACAGCGAGTTGTATTTTGAATTTAACCGCGATGGTTTTATCTATCGTCACTGTTGGGGACAAGGAGTAACGGCCAGTGAAAAAACCCGTTGTGACTTGCGTCGTGTACTCGAATAGCTGAAGCGTGGTTTCATAAAACGATTCCAACAAAAACGCTAGTGCTGGGGTGGTTGTTACTTCACACCTCTGCTCTTTTACAGAAATCATCCGGTATCGTAGATAAAATTTTCGCTGTACGCCAAACCTGGCTATGGAGCCACCAACCCCCTGGTATTGCCACCGGAACGATTTTCTCAATTGGCGAATATCAATAGGGTCAAATATCAATCGTATCAATAGTATCAATAGTATCAATAGTATCAATAGTATCAATAGTATCAATAGGGTCAGAGTAAATTGATTTTTCCTCAAATCAAGCTTTGCCCTACTCTGCAGATATTTCTAAAATTTATGATCACTACCATGCTGGTATTGACTGACTGGCCATCACTTGGGTCATATAATACTTAGGTAGGTTTATCAATTTACTCTGACCCCATTGATTCATATAAATCTCTAGACAATATTCATGAACTAGTCTTAAATGCATTTTTAGGGTAACCAAGGCGCTCAAATCTGTTGGTTTGAGATTTAGCTGCGCTGCTACATCTGATATTATTTTTAATAACATTAGGCGGACATCATTTGACAATTAAATTAGCAATCATTGGCTTAGGTACTATCGGCAAGCGCATTCTTGATACAGCTGGTAACCACCCAGAGGTCGAGGTGGTCGCGGTCTTCGATCAGGCACCAGTGCATTTTGAGACTGCTATTCATCAACACATCTGCATTGAAAAGTCAGCCCAATCATCAGGGCAAACGCATGAACACT
>ASZJ01000184.1 GCA_000416275.1 Osedax symbiont Rs1 | reverse complement strand
ACGTTCGTGCGTTTGCCCTGGCCCAATCATTAATTGATCGGGCTGATGTTGATGTAGTCTATATTGGCACCCCTCCTGCAACACATATGCTGTATTGCCATTTAGCACTAACAGCTGGCAAGGCTATCTGGTGCGAAAAGCCGCTGGCAACCGATATGGCACAAGCGGCCGATTTTATTAAAAAACTTGAAATGAGCAATGTGAAGGCGGCTGTTAATTTGTCGCTTGCATCCAGCCCAGTGGTTGCTCACATTAGTAAATTGATGGATGAAATACCTCTGAGTGATATTTCCAGTATTGAATTTCAATTGCACTACAGTTCTTGGCCTCGCCGATGGCAGTCAGATGCGAGTAGTTGGCTATGCCTACGAGAGCAGGGCGGTTTTTTACGTGAAGTTTTTTCACATTTTGTATTTCTACACCAGCGTTTAATTGGTGATTTAAATTTGCTCGAAGCTCGAGTGGAATACGATGATCAGAATTTCGCAGAAACTTATGTGCAAGCGCATTATCAAACCAAGGGAATTCCAGTGCGAATGCAAGGAGTCGTAGGTGGAAATGGACCCGATACCAATAATTGGATTGTATACTCAAAAAGAAAATCGATTTTCTTTAGCGGTTTTCGCGCATTGAAAGTCAGTGAAAATGATAACTGGGATGACGTCGATATTGATTCTGCGAGTGATCTAGACATTAATCAGTTAAACGAAGTGGTAAAGATGGTGCGTAATCAACCGCATAAACTTGCTAGTTTTCAAGAAGCTTTGAAAGTACAACAAGTTGTTGAAGAACTTTTAGCTAAGAGCTGAAAGTATATGCCTATTATAATCAATAGGGTCAGAGTAAATTGATTTCCCCGCAAATCAATCTTTGCCCTACTCTCCAGATATTTTTAAAATTTATGATCCCTACCATGCTGGTATTGACTGACTGATCATGACTTGGGTCATAAAATACTTAGGTAGGTTTATCAATTTACTCTGACCCCATTGATTACCATTGATTAGTAATGATGTTATTGAGACACTTACATCGGTGATCAAAGAAAATTGACCACGACAACAGGACTACCCAGTCACTGCGATATCCACTAAAATAATCCTCGATCCGTGACTTCAAAGTGAATACAGAGTGTAAGATATTGGTTTTACAGTGGAATTGAAAAATCTTAGCTGCAAGCTCATACGCGTCCTGCATTCGCTAAATAAATGCATCCATGCATAAAACCCATAGGTTCAGCGGGTATTTTTCTAACCTCTGTAGAATCAAGAGCTTATGCTATGTAAGTGCAGTGAAGTCACTGATTCAGGATAATGACTCAATAAACTTAACGAAGGCGCTTATTATGAAATTGTACGCAAGTTATACCTCTCCTTTTGCCCGTCATTGCCGTATTGCTCTTTTACAAGGAAATCTTGAATGTGAGTTTATTGACACTGACTATGTACAGAGCGCAGCCAACTCAGCCACGCAAAAAGTACCTTTTTTAGAAGATGGCGATTTGAAACTAACCGATTCCTGCTCTATTTTGTATCACTTCGCCACAAAATCAGCGACGACTTTTATTAAAGATATCGCAGAACAAGAATTGTTCTGCATGGTCAATACCTGCCTAGACGCGACTATAAATTTGTTCTTACTTGAAAGAGATGGCATAACGGTGCAGAGCAGTGCCTATTTACAACGCCAACAAGATCGTATTGACACAACACTACAAGCGTTAAACGAGAGTCTGGCGAAGCAAAGTACTTCTTTAAACACCGCAGAAATGCGTTTGGCGTGCTTTATCGATTGGGCAATTTTCAGAAAGCGTATCAGTATTGACGGCTTAAACAACCTACAAGCCTTACTCGACACTGCGCGTAAAGATGCTCATTTCATCGCAACAGCGATCCCTGGCTCAGTTTAATAATATCGAATGATATGGGTGGGTTTTCGATTTACTGTCGACATCAAAATAGCTCTATCAGTTCCAACCGATAGGGCTAAAAGAAATCCTATATAAGAATATGGGATAAGAATACGGTTAAGAAGACGGGACAGGCACTTTTAAAGACCTTAAACAATTGACCGTCAGTGCTCTACATATTGGAAAACCTAAACCTGGTTTTGTGCGCCTTGCTGAGAGAACTTTTGCTGGCTTTCTTCAGTATCAGGCATAGTCAGTGAACTACCATCAGTAAGGCATACGCGAGGGTTGCTCCACCCCCAAATCGCCTTGTACTTCTCGCTGAATGAGGGATCCAATTTCAATCGTCAAGTCACTCAATAAATCTAGTAATGGTCATCAACGCAGTCTGTTTTGTAGCGTTTTTGTGGTGAATATATTTTACAAAACTTGCGGCTTTTTTGTATGTCTCTTTTAATAAAAACCTGCTTAATCTTGGTGCTTAAAGTAGTTATTATTTAACTAAGCGCCATTCAAATCAGATATCATTGAATAATCAGCTACACTTCACGTAGATGCCCTCTTTCAAAATTAAGTTTAAAAATCAAACAGTTTTATGCTACACTAGCATTCTGTGTTACCTCCTTCTCAATGTTCATCAATGCAATAGCCCTTCTTAGAACTGGCTAATCTGCATTGGTTTTCGAACTACAAACTAGCACTATGATTTTATCTGTTAGCTTTCATAGCCAGCTTTTAATCCGATTTTTTACCCGTAAACATTCATTCATTAATTAGTCCACACAGGAATATTTTTTTGCGTGTGTTAATTTAAATCAGCGGTATTTTCCGCTAAGCCGTATGGACAATATCCTAAATAGCCAAGGTTTGCTTTTTATAGGTGAGCTGAAATCTAGTCTATTTTTAGGGGTATTTACATGCTTTGAGCTATATCTAATTTGAGGAATCAATCAGTATGAGTTTATTAAAGTCAACATCAGTGAAAACATTTATAGGAGCTTGCTGCTTAAGTCTTGCAGTAATATCGGCCAGTGTTGCAGCGAAAGACAGCACTAAACCGATCGTTATTCCGATTCATAACTGGTCAAGTCAAATTGTAATGGCTCACGTTATTGGTGGCATATTTGAGAGCATGGGAAACAACGTCGAGTTCGTTCCTGCTGATACTCAAGCGGTGTACGAATCGATTCGCATTGGTGATGTGACAATTTCACATGAGGTTTGGCAGTCTACTTTTGGTAAGTCTTTCTACAATGCGATGGCAAAAGGTGGGGTGATTGACGCAGGTACTCATGCAGCAACTACGCTGGAAGAAATGGGTGTGCCAAATTGGGTGATCGAACAGAACCTCTGCCCTGGCTTGCCAAACTGGGAAGCGCTAAAAGAAGAGGCCTGTTACAAAAACTTCACCACCGCTGATTCTGAAGGTAAAGGCCGTTGGTTAGAAGGTCCACAAAGCTGGCACGGTGATATGATGCCGATTCGTTTGAAGGCGCTGGGTCTAGACGAGCATTGGACGGTAAAATTTGCGGGTGGTGCTGATGCACTGTGGACTGAATTAGTGTCTGCCAAGAAAGAAGGTCGCGGTACTATGGTCTTTAACTGGACGCCGAACTTTACAGATGCTGAGGGTTATACCTTCATTAAATTTCCTGAGTACACTGAAGGCTGTCGTAAAGAAGATGGTGGTGATGGTAAATGTGGATCACCTAATGGCTGGCTGAAAAAAGCGGCGAACTACAAGTTCCCGAAAACTCACCCTGCTGCTTACACGGCATTTTCGAAAATTTCGTTTACAACTAAACAGGTCGGTGAAATGGCCGCATTAGTTGATATCGAAAAAATGGATCACCAAGATGCAGCCAAGAAATGGCTTGCAGATAATGAAAAGACCTGGAAGGCATGGACTAAGTAATCAAGCCGATTATTTTATCTTGAAATGCCCCCTTAGCTTGATTATCAAGCTAAGGGGGCATTGTGAGCGCGGCGCTATTTTATCGCCAAACTGCTCGTTCTACGCTCGTTCTAAAACTCCAGGGAATATATATCTATGTCTGTACAAACGAAGACTTCGAATACAATCGAACCTGTTATCCGTTGCAAATCGGTTTATAAGATCTTCGGTGATAATGCTGAAAAAATGATGAAGGATTCGGGTGGTGTGATTGATACCGAAAAACTGAAGGAAGCGGGATGCATTGTTGGTGTCAATAATATCTCTTTTGAAGTGTATCCGGGAGAACTGCTGATCATCATGGGGTTGTCAGGATCTGGGAAATCGACGTTGTTACGTTGCATCTCTAAATTGACGACAGCCAGTGCAGGAGAAATCTTTATTGAAGGTGAAGATATTCTGAAGATGAGTAACAAGCAGCTTATTGACATCCGCCGCAGCAAAATGGGCATGGTCTTTCAGAGTTTTGCTTTGTTACCCCACAAGACGGTACTGGAAAATATCGCTTTCCCATTGCAGGTCAAAGGCATTAGCACGTCGGATAGTATTAAGCGTGCCCAAGAGATGATTGATCTGGTTAGTCTCTCTGGACGGGAGAATCATTTCCCGCGTGAACTGTCAGGTGGACAGCAACAACGGGTGGGTATTGCCCGCTCATTAGCGATTGAACCGGATATTTGGTTTCTTGATGAGCCTTTCTCTGCGCTTGATCCATTAATTCGCCGGGAAATGCAGGATGAATTTTTACGCTTACAGGAATCGCTGAATAAAACAATTCTGTTTGTAACCCATGATTTTGATGAGGCGCTGCGTCTGGCTGACCGCATCGCTATTATGAAAGACGGTATTATCGAGCAATTAGATACACCTGCCAATATCGTCCTCCATCCAGCCACGGAATACGTACGCAAGTTTACCGAACAAGTACCCCGCGAAAAGGTACTTAAAATTAAAGCCATTATGGAGCCTGTTGTACCCGGAGAGCAGTTAAGTGATCTGGAAGTTTTCGCGGAGGATATTATTGCCACTGTTGCTGAAGAGGTTTTGAATACCGAGCGGCCTGTTGCTGTGGTTGATGTGAACGGCAAAATGATCGGTGTTTTGCATCGCGCTAATGTGGTTCATACGCTGTTTGGTAATAATGATGCGGTGCAGCCATAATGCTGATCGCACTGAAACAAAGAAAGCCATTACAGTACCTTTTGTTGCTGGTTGTTTTTATGCTGTTGTACAGATTTGTTCCTCAATCAGAAGCTAACTGGCTATGGCGCTTGCCCTCATTATTTAAAGAGTTACCGATCATTATTAATGATGCGGTTAATTATCTGATGTTCGAGTGGATGCCGATAAGTGTCTACGACCCGGATATTGAAGAATACGAACAAAAACCTTTATTCGGTCAAATCACCCGAGGATTTTCGGGTGTCATTTTATTCATGATCGAGTTGGTTCGCGAAATTCTACTCGGTGGTGTCAAAACCATTGTGACTTTTACCAGTTGGGATTGGGTCTCAGAAAATAAGTGGGCGCGCTGGCCGGCTTTGCCTTGGACTGTGATTACAGGTGGCATGGTTATTCTGGGATACTCCCTGGGTCGCGCTAAATTAGCACTGTTTATTCTATGTGCTTTTACCTATATAGCGGTGTTCGGACAATGGGAATCGTCGATGAAAACCCTGTCATTCGTGTTGGTTTCAGCACCCATAGCGATACTGCTAGGACTGTGGTTGGGCGTTTGGGCTTATAGAAGTAAAACCGTCGAAGCGGTAATGAATCCCTTATTAAATGTGGCACAAATCATGCCTCACTTTGCTTATCTTATTCCAGTCATGGTGTTCTTTGGTATTGGTGATCATGCGGGGGCAATTGCCACGATTATTTTTGCCACACCGCCGATGGTACGTCTTACCGTGCTAGGTCTGAAAAAGGTTCCGCCTGAAGTCGCTGAAGCAGGATTGATGGCGGGTTGTACTGATCGTCAGCTATTATATCGAGTACTTATTCCCTCGGCGCGACGCGATATTTTGATTGGTGTTAATCAGGTTATTATGCAGTGTTTAGCGATGGTTGTGATTGCCTCATTAATTGGTGCTAAAGGTTTAGGGAATGATTTATTGATCGCTCTGAATCAACTCAGAGTTGGTAAGGCACTGGAGATCGGTGTTTGTATTGTGCTGATTGCCCTGGTGCTCGATAGGCTCTCACTGGCCTGGGCGAACAAACAAACGGATTATTTCGCAAACCTTTCGTTTAAAGAAAAACACCAGTACTCGCTGATCTTTTTAGTGGTCTTTGTGGTGGGTATTGCCCTTGCTGTGTTGGGATCATTTATCTTTAAAGAAGGCTTTAACTATCTGTATTTAATTCCTCAAAACAAAGGCATTACCACCGAAGCTTTCTGGCAATGGGGTGTCGATTGGATCTGGGAAGCATTCTTCTACTCGTTTAAAGCGTTTAATGTGTGGTTTATCGTTGAAGTGCTAATACCGATTAAAAATTCTTTTCTAGGGATGCCGGTTGTTGCCACATTTACGTTGATGATGGGCATCGGGTTTATCGTGGGTGGGATTCGCTCCGCGCTGATTGTCGGTGGTTGTCTGCTATTTATCGCGCTCACAGAGTGGTGGGACAGAGCGTTAATTACCGCTTATCTGATGACAATAGCCGTAGTGATCTCTGGCACTATCGGGATTCTGGTCGGAACATTGGCTGCCCAGCACCCGACTTCATCCCGCTTTATCCTCACGGTGTGTGATACCTTTCAAACATTCCCGTCCTTCATTTACCTGATTCCGGTGATGATGTTTTTCGGTGTCACCGATACGTCGGTGCTGATTGCAATCGTTGTCTACGCTACCATTCCGGCTGCCCGCTATACCATAGAAGGTTTACGCAGTGTGCCCCAAGAGCTGCATGATGCAGCATCCATGTCAGGCGTTAACCGTTTCCAGCGATGGTTGTCGGTTGAACTGCCTTTATCGTTTCCGCACATGGCACTGGGTATTAACCAGACCGTGGTCTTTGCACTGTCCATGGTGATTATTGGAGCACTCATCGGTACCGATGATCTTGGGCAACTAATTCTCAAATCACTATCGGATAAAGCAGGCGTTGGCAATGGGTTGGTACTGGGATTTTGTGTGGCATTTATTGGACTGGCAGTTGACCAAATTTTAAGAACCTGGGCGGATCAACGCAAGCAAGCTTTGGGTTTGAGCTAAAGATATTTATGAATAGGAGATTTAAGCATGACTAGAGTAGCTATTATTGGAGCAGGTCCCAGTGGAACTGCACAACTAAGAGCTTTTGCATCAGCACAGCAAGCAGGTGCTGATATTCCCGAAATCGTTTGTTATGAAAAGCAAAGTGACTGGGGCGGGCTATGGAATTATACCTGGCGCACCGGACTGGATAAATCTGGCGAGCCGGTTCATGGCAGTATGTATCGCTACCTGTGGTCGAATGGACCAAAAGAGTGCTTGGAATTCGCTGACTACACGTTTGAAGAACACTTCGGCCGACCTATTGCCTCTTACCCACCACGTGCTGTATTGGCTGATTATATTAAGGGTAGAGTGGAAAAGGCTGATGTGCGTAAGTACTGTAAGTTTGATCACTCGGTGCAGGATGTTGAGTACGATGAGTCTAGCAAGCAATTTACCCTCACTGCACGGGATTTAATCAATAACACGAGCAGTAGCGAAGTGTTCGATTATGTCATTGTCGCTTCTGGTCACTTCTCAACGCCCAATGTGCCAAATTTTGCAGGCTTTGATACGTTCAATGGCCGAATACTGCATGCTCATGATTTCCGCGATGCGCTGGAATTCAAAGATAAAGATATATTGATGATCGGCACTAGCTACTCAGCCGAAGATATCAGTTCGCAGTGTTATAAATACGGCGTTAAATCTGTGACCATCAGTCATCGTACTGCACCTATGGGTTTCGATTGGCCGGAGAATTTTCAAGAAGTCCCACTGTTAACCCATGTCTCGGGTAATACTGCACACTTCAAAGATGGCACGAGCAAAGATGTTGACGCAATTATTCTGTGTACCGGCTATTTGCATCACTTCCCATTTATTGGTGAATCGCTGCGACTGAAAGCCACTAACCGGATGTGGACAGAGAGCCTCTATCAGGGTGTGGTGTGGGAAGCTAATCCAAAAATGTTCTACCTCGGTATGCAAGATCAGTTCTATACCTTCAATATGTTTGATGCACAGGCTTGGTTTGCTCGCGATGTCATTATGGGCCGTATCGCGACTCCATCACTTGCGGATATGAAGACGCATTCACAGGCATGGTTGAAGCGTGAAGCGACTCTGGAAACTGACGAGGACCTGATCTGGTTTCAGGGCGATTATGTGCAGGAGCTGATTGATCAGACGGATTATCCGAGCTTTGATGTTGAAGGGGTTAATCAGACCTTTATGCAGTGGGAAAAGCATAAGCATGATGACATCATGGGCTTCCGCAACAATGGTTATAAGTCGTTGATGACGGGGACGATGGCACCTAAGCATCACACTCCATGGCTTGAAGCGTTGGATGACTCTATGGAGAGTTACTTAGGCGAGGATTATCAAAAATAAATCATCCACCTTCTTAGAAGGTAATCAATGGGGTTAGAGTGGAACGGCACTTAGTTAGTTCCCATCCAGAAACGATGAGCTACTACGACAGCCCCACTAATCCAATCTAATCACCACTAGATATAGTTATTTGGAACAACCAAACGCCCATATCTAGTGTCGCTCATCTTGAACTATTGGATCGGCCTCGCTACGCCCCTGTTTCTGGATGAGAACTAGTTAAGATGTAACTATTCGTTTTTATTAAATAAAATTTCATTTTAAGACTCGATTTTTAAAACCTATATTTCCTTGTTCTGTTTAAGAGTGAGGAAATCAGATGTCTCAGACCATCAACTCTGAGCACCACGAGAGATAAAACTAACGGTTACCTGTTGTATTTAAACACTTAATTCCTTAACTAAGTGCCATTCTACTCTGACCCCATTGATTTGAAAGGGCATAGATTTCTGCCTATTTTAACTTACTAGTAGCGGTTATTTTCGCCAATAGTTATTAGCAGCTGCAACCGTTTGATAATTAATGGCGACTACTTGTGAGCCAGCTATCAAACTATTTGGGTCTGTTGCATAAATGGGACGCAGCTTGTGTAACATCGCGACATCGGGTTGGATTTTTTTAACTGCCATTCTTGACATTTTTATCGCTAGCTCAAAGCCAGCTGCTGGCGTTTTCGTTTGTAAACTAGCTATCCATGAATTGTCATCGGCTGTTTTTGTCTCTGCTGCTGTCGCTTTTACTATAGCAAAAACTGAGATACACATAACTAATATTACAGTGGTTAGTTTGCTCATGTCGTACTCCTTAAAACACTTCACGTATGTTATACGTGATTTAATGGTGAAGATGATTAATTTAGCTAACGTGCTAAGAATCTAGTGCGATTCCTTCTACTTGCTAGCGGCTATCTCGTCATTGACGCCGACAGCGGACGAAGAAATGCTCAATTTATTTTGCATTAGCTAAGCAGAGAAACCTCTGAAGAAGCGGGACTTATTCAGAGTCTCCCCCGGTAGTAAACTACAATTCAATTGCAAAATTATGTTGTATAATTTTATTTCCGCTGACCTCCAATCGTTTAATTTCAGCTAAAGCTACATATTCAACCTTATTATCCCGGTTAATTTGGAGCGATTCGCTATTGTTGACTCGCTTGATATCTACCGCTATACCGCAGTATTTTCTGTTTTTATGTGTCGTTACTGTCATCAGGCTTTGACGCATACAGATGATTTCAAAATAGTCATGCTGCTCACAGCTAAGATTCTTTAGCATTTATCGTCTCCTCAATTATCATGACTTTAAGTGAATACAGAGTGTAATATATTGGTTTTACAGTGGAGTTGAAAAATCTTAACAGCAAGCTCATATGCGTCTTACACTCGCTAAATATATGCATCCTTGCATAACACCCATAGGTTCAGTGGGTGTTTTTCTAACCGCCTTAAAATCAATAGCTTGCGCTATGTGGAGCAGTGAAGTCACTGCTCCAGGTATTACCTAACAATAAAGTCTATTGGCTTTTTCCAGGCAAACTTAAGTCACCAGATGCGACGTCAAAAACGTTTTCCACACAAAGTAATGGAGCGTGAACTTGACTGTTTACTCTTAATCCGGCGGTAACCCCATCAAATGCAAAGCTCTCACTAAAGCCAATAGCGGATAAGGGAACCCTCACCAACACTTCCGAGCCTTTTAAGCTAAAATCGAAACCAGGACTATCAATTAATATCGGCAAGTTTGGCCAGCTAGCCGGTAGTTTGGGGGTGCTGCCTTTGGCAATATCTTTGACCTTTAACGCGCCGTCTCCACAGGCATTATCCTTAACCAGTACCACCCAGTGGCTGTGCCATTGACCGCCGTCATTGATCTTACTGCCGTCACCATTCTCATCATACAAAGGCGTGTCATCAAAATCGGGATGAACTGTTAAAGCCAATGATAAAATGCCTTGATCCGCATCAAAGCCCACGACGGAGCTATTCAGTGAAGTGGGCCAGACATAGCTATATACGCTGGCACCGGCTAATTGGCCTATGCTCTTCGGCTCTTTTCCTCCCACATTCCCTTTTACTGCCTGTTGAAATATTAGGTGGTTAGCTTGGGTCGTGACTTTGGCGTGCACTATGTCAAATTCAGCGTCAACAGCAGCTGATTCAGGCACTTTGATATGGCCATGATGCTTATTTTCAGCGTTGGCAAGAGCGTTACCGGCAATTAAGGCACTGGTTAAAGTGAGGGTAGTAGCTATGTTTAATAATTTCATTTCTATCTCCTAGATTTAAATTGATTATAGTTTCGATTCGAAACTATAATCAATTTATCTGTATAGAATCAACTTGTCAACTAAGTTTTGACTCGATACAATAAAAGAATGGAAAATGAACTTTTTAATTATCTCGAACGTATCGCTAATTTATTACGCCAGGAAACACGTCTTGAGGGGCAGTGTTTAGGCTTACAACCTGTTCAACAAGAGGCTTTGTACTACTTGTCCACCTGTAATCGTTACTCGGATACCACTCTTGCGGTCACCGAGTTTTTGGGTTTAACCAAAGGCACTGTTTCTCAATCATTAAAGGTATTGGAAAATAAAGCGTTAATTAGTAGAGAAAAAGACAATAGTGATAAACGCGTTACCCATTTAAAAGTAACCGCGGCAGGCAGGGAGTTTTTAGCACATACTTGCCCGCCACAAAAATTTAACGAAGCGATGGCGGGGTTATCTGCTAGCGAGCAAGATGAAACTAAAGTTGTATTACACAAGCTACTGCAAAAATATCAACAAGCCACCGGACGAACCGCTTTTGGTGTTTGCCGCAACTGTAAGTTCAATCAGACAGCCACTGAAGGCATTTTATGTGGCTTAACGCAGGAGACGTTGAGTATCACTGATGTGATATTAATCTGTCGGGAGTATGAGGACTAACCATATCAGGCAGGGCTTATGTGGGTTGCGGAGTCAGCCATTTAATCTAGCTGCAATTAATGGGGTCAAAGTAGAACGGCACTTAGTCAAGATGTCACTATTTGTTTTTATTAGATATAATCTAATTTTAAGGCTCGGTTTTTAAAACCTTACCTGATTACCCACCACTTTCAGCTCAAACCCTAGCATTGACAATAGGCATAGCAGAAAACGCTTATCGTAAGATAATTAGCCTGCATACTGCTACATCTTATATGTCATCATAACCACTTGGTTATAAAGCTAAAAACACAGCTTCTTATAAAATTGGTTGAATCTCATGGGTAATCAGGAGACCTTATATCCTTATTCAGTTTAAGAGTGAGGAAATTAGATGTCTCAGACCATCAACTCAGAGTACCACGAGAGGTAAAACTAACGGTTACCTGTTGTATTTAAACTCTTAATTGCTTAACTAAGTCCTGAATCCGTGACTTCAAAGTGAATACAGAGTGTAAGATATTGGTTCTACAGTGGAATTGAAAAATCTTAGCTGCACCCGTAGGTTCAGCGGGTATTTTTCTAACCGCTGTAGAATCAAGAGCTTGTGCTATGTGGCGCAGTGAAGTCACTGATTCAGGTAAGTGCCATTCTACTCTGACTCCACTGATTGTGATTGAAGTAGTTTCTAAGCACTCTCCTTTAACTTGATCGTCAAATCCTGCTCTTTCAATACGATACAATTTCTTCCCTGATTTTTGGCTTCATAGAGAGCTTTGTCAGCAATTTTTAGCAAATCCTCAAATGACATTATATTTTTAGAAGAGCTGGTAATACCCATGCTTACCGTTATTTTTATATATTCATCTTCAGCAGATTTTATCACTAATTTCTCAATTGCCAGCCTAATTCTCTCTGTGATAATAAGCGCTTCTGATGGGGATGTATTGGGTAAGATAATTATAAATTCTTCACCACCTATCCTAGCGATACTATCAATGTTTCTTATTAAGCCTTTTGCGATACTCGAGCTGCGCTGTAACACAATATCCCCAGCATCATGCCCGTATTTATCATTAACCGCTTTAAAACGATCCAGGTCCATAAGAACCAGACATAAATTTTGTTTATTTCGCTTGGCTAATGCAGCAAATGAAGAAAATGAAGCAATTAATCCTCGGCGATTTAAAAGTGAAGTTAATGGGTCTGTATTAGCTTGTTCTGCTAAAAGGTGGATCATCGAAGTTCTATTTCTTTCGTAGGCGAGGGATAAAATGATACTGCAACATAAGGCGCCAATAACACTCAATACGGCATAAATATTATATCCTGTACCTGGAAATTGATTAACAATATAAACCATAATCAATATGTATATAGTACTTATAAATATTGAAACTTTAAGACCTAACTTTTCACCTAATAAGAAAAATGATATAAATGGTACTAACGGTAGCCAAATAATCGCCCCAACCACTGCTTCATTTGAAAATGCGCCGTTACCTATCACGATAGCAATAACAGTGATTCCCGCTATGATTCCCCAAGGTTTAAGATGATGCTTTCTCTCAATATAAGCTAGAGAATATAAAAAAACACATGCGATAGCTTCAATAATAGAGTCTTTATATAGCTCGGCGTAAAAGAGATCAACCAAAGAAAAAATAAAAAGGAAACTGGCTCCTATTACACTACCTTTGAAAACCATGCGCTTATAATTTTCATCATAAGCGATATTATTTACAGCAATATTATTGAAATCGGTTTTTATCATTGGCAGCCTGGCTAAATAGAAGTCGTTACTAGTATATATTTATGTAATTATAACATGCTCTTCACAACTTATTAAAGTCACCCAAGTCAATAAATCTATATAAATCAATAAGATCAAGAAAAGTCAATTCTCTACTAATCAATTTTTGTCCTTAGCATCCTGATAATTCTCAAGTTTATAGTCGCCACCACCTTTCATATACCTGAATCCGTGACTTCAAAGTGAATACAGAGTGTAATATATTGGTTTTACGGTGGAATTGAAAAATCTTAGCTGTACCCACGGTCCATAAGGGACAGCCACTTTTAATTTCCAACAGCCCATAGATTATTAGAAATTTTCACTTATATATTCCCCCATATATTTCCATACAGCACTCACAAATCTAAAGCCACTATTTGCTGCGCGAGCATCTCAGTGACTAACTGGCTATCCGCGGTTGAGCCACTACTTATTAACAGCGGTTGAATGCCTCTTTGGCTGTGGGTAGTTTCAGCAGCCGCTAATTGTGACTCATCGATTGCCACGCCCGCTAATAAACTCTCCATTGCCAGATTATCGTCGACTAGTATGTCCGCCAAGCTACTGCTGGAGCTGAGTTCCACTACTGTAGATAAGGCTGACTGAACCGGCGCTGCTAAGTCAGCCATTTGCTGGGTAATTGCAGTATCTAACTGTCTAAAAATTTGCTCATCGCTATTTAACAGCTGGCTAGCGAGCCCCTCTGTATCAGCTGAGCTGGCAGTGGATAACTCTCCCGGGGTATAGCTAAACCACACGTCATCAATCGTTTGTTGCTGACCATTGCTATCACTCCACTGTCCCCGAATACCTGTCCAGTTGCCATTATTTTGCTCAGAGACTGCCTCGGTGACTAAGCTAATCACCTCGACCCCCGCCTCCGCTAAGCTCAACAGTTCTCCAGCTTGTACTAGTCCGTCACTGTTACTATCGCGCCACAACTGCAAGTTCGTATAGGCTAGGTCATTTTTGTCAATTTGTTGGTCTTGATTGGCATCTAAATCACGCAGTGCATCGAAACCATCCAAGGCTTTACTGCCATCGGCTTTTATACTGTGCTCACCAAACAATTCACTGGCGTCGTTGATCTGACCATCACCATTGCGATCCCACACCAAAAAGGCATCGTCAGGAGCGACCCAGCCAGTGCGATCTATTATCCCATCGGCATCAATATCAAAACTAACCCCCTGCTGTACTGACAAGGTTTCAACACCATCATTATCCAGATCTAATATTAATGGGGTGGTGGTACAAGTGATTTGCAGGATTAAATCTTGCTCACTGACTTTTGAAGATGTTCCCTCACTGATTGTAACGATCAAGGTTAAGGGGATATCTCCAGAAGAGCCTATGGTCGAGGTGATTGTGATAGCGTTTAAGTCCCATGTACTAATATCCACTACTTGGCTAGTCGCGCTAGCGGTAAAACTAACCGGGTTACCATTTGCAGCTAAGACACCTGCTAACATATAACCTTGAGGAATTGCCGCCAGTTCAATTTGCATGCTTTCGGCGACTGCAGGCTGGGAAATTTCGGGAATGATTAAATTAATGCTGTCGCCATCGTTAGCACTACCCGCCACCATCGCGCTATCATCACTCGCGGTTTTAATTAGTTTGGAATAAATGGTGCTACTTGCTTTCCAGTTAACGGCGAAAGATCCACCCACCAGTTCGGTTAGTTCAAATTCATAAATACCGTCATCAATGAATTGTTTTTCACCCTTTTCACTACCATCAGCAGCAAAAACTTGCCAGAATAAAGACTTTGCAGTCCCCTCTTCCCAGACCAGTACAAAATCACCATTTTCCAGTGCCGCTATACGATGAACGGCTATATTGTTGGTATTTTCTGCACTGACAAGTTCAAATTTATCCTTGATTAGATTACTATTTTGATCGAATATCTTCGCATATATTTCTTTATTATCGAACTGCCAAGTAATCATATATTGACCATTTGCTAATGCTGTCCCCTCTAAATCTAACAGTTGGTAGTTTGTCTCATCCGTATATAATTCAAACTCACCGCCCTGGGCGATACCCGCAGCATTATATTTTTGACCTTTAATGTTTGAATAGTAATCATGATAGACAATAATATAATCGTGATTCACTAGAGGGATAACATCAACCTCTTTAGCGGTAGCTATACTAACTCTCGCCCCAACGGCTACCCCCGCTTGGGTAAAGACTTGTATCGAGTGTTTTTGATCGCTTGCCTCCCTCCATATCAATGCAAAATTGCCACTATCTAACGCTTTTATCTCTTCTAGCCATGAAAATTTAGGAATGGATATTCTGACTTCTGTTGGGTTTAGGTTGAGGCCATCGTATACTTTAAAGCCGAGCGAACTACTGTTGGTACTTGCATGCCGTGTATAAGCTAAAACATAGCCGCCATAAGCACCGCTACCATCATCTAACACGGCACTTCTATTTGACACATAATCAGACGTCCAATGACTGTTGGTCGTTCTTGAATAAATTTCTTCTATCGCGCCGTTTTCCTCCCCATTGGCAAAGTATTTCTGTGATAAGACACTACCAGTGGTCGGTTGACCTTCCGATCCTCCGATCACCCTTCCCCAACTGACAAGATATCCACCATCACTTAAACCCACAATACTGGTGAAATATCTATTAGTAGTAATCAACTGCTTATCTTGGCTAGCAAAGGAAGCGGCACTCACTTCGGTATTATCGCGATAGTCAAAATTTTCAGTCGTACCATTGGCACGATCGCCATTGGCGTCGACATCATTATCACTATCGGCCAGCTGGTAGGTGATAACGTTGCCCGATCCATCAACCGTTACATTTTGATCGTTAACGTCGTAGCCGTCATTGACATTACTCCCCTCAAATATATCCAATAGACCATCGCCATCAGTGTCTGTGGTAGCTGTGATACTAACCGGTGCGCCATCGCCGCGCTCGATAATATCGAGACGACCGTCATTGTCGCTGTCGCTGTCTTTATAATCGGCAGTGCCATCACCATCTGTATCAACCGCAATTAAACCAGTGCCATAAACGATATCAATGCCATTGGCGTCCACAGTGCCACTAGGTGCTTTATAGCTTTGGCTTAGCTGGGCTTCTACGCTATCGGTAATACCATCGTTATCACTGTCGATATCCAGCGAGTTGATAATGCCATCGCCGTCGATATCGTTGATCAAACCGGCGGCGATGTTGTAGACGTTAATATCATCACCTGTCGCCCCTAGCACAAACAGTTTAGTGCCATCGCCGTTAAAAGCGATTGCACTAGGGGTTGTATCTTCACCGCTAATATCAAAACTGTAGGAAAAACTGACCCCAGAAACAACTGATCTGGCAAGACTTTTCCGGACATATTTCTAAGCAGCTTTTCTATATGCTTCATCGTATTCCATTGGAGCTACGTAACCAATGGTTGAATGTTTTCTCCGGCGGTTATAAAACACCTCAATATATTCAAATATGGCCTGCTTAGCATCACTCCTT
>ASZJ01000183.1 GCA_000416275.1 Osedax symbiont Rs1 | reverse complement strand
TCGATAATCCAGGAGAATACCTGCCTTGGAATTATCAAAAAAACAACACCTAGCCCATTGGTAACGGGCTTTTAGACTTCCATTAAAAGTCACGCTATCTTCTCGTAAGCTCACCATAAATTAACTAATAAGTGGCAGCACTTCTGCCCCTGCGGTGCTCGGATCCGTTTCACGCGCCCGTATGCAAAGCTTTATACCTTTCGGGGGCGTTGAGTACATGGAAAAAATTGATTACAAAAAAGAGTTAAAAGATTTTTATAAACCATCAGCTAAGAAAGTTACCGAGGTCTGTATTCCTCTAATGAATTTCTTGATGGTGGATGGTATAGGTTCCCCTGAGTCGAATAGCCATAAAGAGGCAATTGAGGCTCTGTATTCGGTAGCTTACACACTCAAGTTTATGATCAAAAAAAGTGATCGGCAAATAGACTATGGTGTATTACCACTT
Source organism: Osedax symbiont Rs1 (assembly GCA_000416275.1). GTDB lineage: Bacteria > Pseudomonadota > Gammaproteobacteria > Pseudomonadales > Balneatricaceae > Rs1. The sequence goes on along the minus strand of ASZJ01000183.1, from coordinate 15,795 downwards.
GAAGGGTTGTGGTGGGCTGATGATATGACAGATTTCATCACTGATAATAAATCTAATTGGCTATGGACTATGATGATTATGCAGCCTGAACTGGTAACAATGGATTTAGTAGCATGTGCAATTAATCAAGTTAAAGAAAAGAAAAATCTACCAGCAATTGAAAAGGTTCGATTTGAGCCATTCATAGAAGGCAAGTGTGCTCAAACTTTACATGTAGGTCCTTTTTCAGAAGAAGGACCTACTGTCGAAAGGGTCCATTCTTTCATTGCTGAGCACGACAGTGAAAGAATTGGCAAACATCACGAAATATATTTAACAGACATTCGTCGTGCTGCGCCAAAAAATTGGAAAACAATCATTCGACAGCCAATGTCATAAAAGGTATAACCAGCAAATGATAAAGAACACGCATAGATTAATTCTTTAATTACAGTACGTTAAATAAACAGTGATTCTCTGATCAAATCACTTCATGATGGATTTTCCTAGGTTAGATAATTGATAGATAGGGTGCGCTTAATGGCTGGGGAAATTGCTATTTTTTTCTGCCGCGGGACTGCTAAAGTTTGGCTCGGTTTCGCTTCGCTACACATTTTAGCCAAACATTATCACCCACTTAACAGTAGGGTTATGCAGAAGAGGTGCCCATGAAGACTATAATTTCTGAATTATCTTTGAATGATAGAACAGGCTGGGAAAGCTTATATCATGAATATGCCAAGTTTTATCAAGTTCCTATGGATCAAGAAATACTTAATACAGTATGGTCATGGATTTTCGATGAAGACAATAAATTTTATGCACTGCTAGCGAAAGATGATTCAGGTAAATTCTTAGGACTAATGCATTATAGAGCAATGCCATCGCCACTAAGAGGAAAACTGGTTGGTTTTCTTGATGATCTTTATATTAGACCTGAGGCTCGGGGGCATGGAGTTGTAGATGCATTATATAAAGCATTAAATGATTCTGCTTCATCCAAAGGTTGGCCTTTTGTTCGCTGGATAACAGCTGATAATAATTATAGGGGTCGGAGTGTTTATGATAAATTATCAGACAAAACCCAATGGGTAACTTACCAAATGCCCATAGAGTAGCACTCTACATAATCGGCTAGCCTAGGCCAGTCACTGATTCAGGCTGTAGTATTGAAAATAGACCAAGTCAATTAATTACCCGTATGCAGCGGCAGGTAACTTAATCCTGACTTCGTCACTGGCTGCTGACTATTGGGGCGTTATAAGTCAAATGGTGCTGAATTATGCTAGATAGAAACAATTATAAATCAACGCTTCTGCAGAGGCCTGCCTTGAAATAAAGAAGGCTATGGCCTCTTAAAGATCAACACTACATAGCGCTTAACCAGCTTAGCTAGTTTCTATTTTCATCCAGATAAATACGCAATTCTTTAAGGGTCGCCAACGTCTCAGCTATTTTCTGCCTCGCAAAGCGCTCAGCTATATCTGACATGTAGCCACTGAGCTTTTCAATAGTCTCCCCTCTGAAGGTCCGGCCCTGATCAGTCAGCCACACACATTTGCTACGGCCGTCTTTGGGATTAGGCCGCATTTCAATCAGGCCGTGCTTTTCCAAGCCACTCAAGGTGTGAGTCATGGTGGTTTTAGGCACCTGAAAAGCTTTACTAATTTCCAGTGGGGTGCGCCCATCGTGCACCCGAATCAAATGATTTAACACGGCAAAATGTGGTTGTAGAAAACCGTCCGGGAGCTTTTCCTCAAGCGCGGCGCGGCTCAGCTGCTGGATAATAGCTATCTCATTAAACAGTTCAAAATACGCTGTTGGATTGTTTTTATCCATTAATTATCTTTGCCTCTAACGGCCATCTTGGGGTATGAGCTACGCTGGGACCATAACCTAATCTGGCAAACATTTGTAAGGTATGCCCAGGCTTGGCCAATAGGCTGTGTACCTTGTTGTAGTGCTCACTCATTTCTGGATATTCTTGTAAGACTTGAGAGATAGGATGCAGTGATAACCCCAGCGCAGTGGTCTGCAAATTTAGCCGCAACCAACGCCGACCCGCATCAATTTGATCAATACGCGAATTGCCAGCGGTGCTAATTGTACAGTAGGCGGGGGTAGCCTTCAGCATCTTCTCATATATATTCATCCCTTCTTTATAACCACTTGAGTTTTTATCTAATTGGGATTCACGGGTCATAATACCGGCGATGTTTAAAGACTCCATCAATGCTCCACCCAAATCAATGCCATCCGGATTGGCATTGATCTCGGCTTTGCCGATGCGCATTAGGTCGACACTCTCCCGCCAAGTACGCGGCGTATTGGCCTCGACCAACCATGCACTCAAGCTCAGTTTGCGCAAGCTGTCCACCTGCTTGTGTTCAGTAACAACCTCGGCAAAAGCGCTTAGTTTTTGCACCAGCTGATTCGATACTAACTGATCGGCGAAGGGCTTTTTGCAAGAGCGACGTTGCATCACGTGGGCAAACAGTGGCTCTAGCTGCGCCCCTTGCGTAAAAGTGGCAACTGCAACTGGGCCCTCTTCTCCCTCGGGAAACAACTGGTAACTAACAGTATGATTTTGCTGGGTTGCCGCGATAGATAGCAGTTCTAGAAAACAACCCATTCCAATAGTTAATTGCCGAGAAAATGGGTCTGTATGACGTAAGTCTTTTTCCTTATCCCGATAAATAACCACTTGATTAGCGATAGATAGATCTACCTGCCAGGGCTGTCGATTGTGTGGATTCGGCGCTAGTAATGCGTAAGACAGCGCCCACTTCCTAATATCTTGGTAATTTCCCGCACTCTCCCATGGCGCCAACGCTTGCATTGGAGTGCGCGTACTCAGGAACGCTCCCACCCCCACTGCTGCTACCACTGTGCCACCACCGAGTATCTTTAAAAAATTTCTTCTGCTCTTAGCCATCATCTCTCTTCCGAATATAGTACGATTTCGGATTATAATAGTGCGATATAGTACTATACGCAAGAGCTATTATTATTTATCTCCAATACTAGTCATCTATTGGTCAATCTTATTCTGTCATCAGATTGATGGCGCTAATGCAAAGTTCGAACCTCTCTGCACGCCCAGTGGCAAAGATGTGGGGCTTGCTCAGACTCTCCCTAGTTGACTTAACTTGTGTGGAGGCATGATCCTGAATCCGTCACTTTCAAGCCACGGATTCAGGTTAAAGACGGTGATCTGTGCAGCCCAGATACTGTGTGCAATATTAGGGCTAAGACCCTCCGCCTGATTTTTATCTGACTACTGTCGAATAGGCCCTGGAGCTACCAGTTGCTCTTGTAAATCATTATTCCATTTACCCGCTATTTTAAAGTGCAATACGCTACCGAGTATTATTGCCTCTATCAGATTGTGACTCACATAGGCATAAGTGCCTGGTTGTTTAAAGGTATAAATTGCTGCTCCGGCTGCTCCCGCTGCAATTGACCAGGTTTCTAGGTTGGTATTAGGTGCATCACTAAAGCTACCTGTTTGCCAAACATAATCACCATGTCCGCCAATCATGTGTGGATAAGCCTGCCGATTTGCCTGTGAATGAACAATCATCACAGTATCACCCACTTTTGCTTTAAGGGCGTTATCCCCGGTCATTGCATTCATTATACCGTTAAAGGGTAAGTGAGTTGGCTGCAGTGTTTGCATGACTGCTAGGGTGTCAGCCATACCCGCTACTGGTGAGGTATAGCGCTTGTACTGACCTTTGCTATCTTTAGGTAGGTAAAAATCTTGGCCGCCAATATAGAAAGCTTTGTCATAGGTGATTTTCTTACCCTCTGCATCTTTTAAGCCGTCTTTAGGCAAAATAGTAATAGCTCCGTTCATACCTGATACAACATGCCAGGGAATCATTACCCCACCCGGCGCACAGTGATATATAAAGGTGCCAGTTTTAGTCGCTTTAAAGCGCACAGTCACCTCTTGACCGGGAGGCACTTCCGTTAAAGAACCGCCGCCCATAGCACCTGTAAATGCATGTAAATCAATGTTATGCACTAAAGTATTGGATGTTGGATTGACTAAGGTTAATTCAATGTAATCCCCTAGATGAGCAACAATCATCGGCCCTGGAGAAGTGCCATTGAATGTCATTTGCCACATAAAAACACCGGGAGAAATTTCGACCTCTTTCTCTTCAACGACTAGCCTAACTTGAACAATCTTGTTTTCCGTCACCACTTGTTGATGAATGGGAAAATTGGGTGGCGCTACCATTTTTTGCACGATGCGCTTTAGTGCCTGCCCTTGAAATTGCTGGGATACAGCAAAACCATCAAGCCCACCAGTAATAGATTCATTCGCAACCACTGTACCCGTTAAAGATAAAGTAATTGCTAAAGCGATTGTTAATTTTTTCATTTCAGCTTTCCTCTGTTTATTTGGTAAATTTAAATAGCAAAAAAATTTAGGAACTAAATAACGACCTCATACTTAGTGCTCTATCACAACTTATCGAATCAGAATTTTTAATATTCTAAGACTACTGGGGAGCTACCTTGCATCAGCAGGTACACTTCCTAAAAGAACTCATCACGGGTTTCAACCGCTGTGACAATAGATTAGTTTTTGATCTAATATACTTATACTATATATAAGATGCATTTTAAATACCACTTTATAAATAATGTAATTTTATACTCTATAATCAGTAAATGTATTTATTAAAGCTATCTTGAGACCTTTGCATAACGTTGCGAGCGAAGGTTATACAAGGAAAAAGCCGGCGAGATAGCGGAGTCAGTGTGCCCCTCACTCTGAGGTACAGTGTGCCCTGCTTTATGGCTATTACTGGTGCAAATGAGCATATTGAGCCGGTTTTTATCGCCGTATTACCGAACGCAGTTATCATAACTTCTGGGTTAGTTATGCAGAGGTCTCATCTTGGTTTTACACCTGAATCCGTGACTTCAAAGCGAATACAAAGTGTAAGATATTGGTTTTACAGTGGAATTGAAAAATCTTAGCTGCACCCATAGGTTCAGCGAGTATTTTTCTAACCGCTGTAGAATCCAGAGCTTGCGCTATGTGGTGCAGTGAAGTCACCGATTCAGGTTACAGTCAAGCTTTATAAGAAGTAGCGAACAGTGCCCTATATTTCCTCGGGAGTTTCATAAAAGTCTAAGCGATCAATACCTGGCAAGGGCGGGTGCTTATCCGCAAAAATCAGGAGAACAATAGCTGCTGCGTTCCCGCTGCCTGGCTTGTTTTCGCTCGCTACCTTTTACGGTAATCTCAAACCCATATTAGCTGCCTTTAGATCATCCAAAACAGCTGTATGGCGGAGAAAGTTAAGACTTATTCGCTGCTTGCTTAGTCAGAATAGGAAAATACAAGACAATAAAGCTAGCGTAACCTATCACCCAAAATAACACTGACATAGTGAGCATGTGTTGATAATTGTCGAGCCAAAAAAGTCCAAACACTCTGATAATAAATGCCAAGAAAATCGCCATAAATGCGATGGTCATGATTTTACCAACCACTATAGCTCTGCCCGTGTGGCCCAGTGATACCCGTGAAATCATCGCTAAAATCATCGAAGCCATAGCCCCGACGGTGAGCGTATGAATAGCCTGAGAGTGACTTACCAAGCCGGTGACCATCGAGAGGCCATAGAGCAATAAACCTAAGGCGATGCACCAGTAACTTAAGTGCAGAGACCAAACTAGTGGCGTTTTAAAAGTCACCCAAATTTTCCAACGCAATACTCGCAGAGCATGAGCGGCACTGGCGATGAAAAATATTGCAGCGCTGACTATCGCGGGTAGGTCCACCAGACCTGAGCCGATTAACACCGCGAATAAGGTCGAGATAATGGCCAATTTTTCCAGCCAAGCAAGCGCATTTACCCGTGGTGTTTGCGTGCCGTTGGCAGTAAACATAGGAAACACCCTGCCACCCATCAGGCACATTACAAAAGTAACTAAAAAGACCATCGTGCTAGCTGCCTGGCCCATTAACAAGGGATTAGAAGTCATCGCACTTATATGCATAAAGACGTTGGCAGTGCTCATCAACAACAATATTGGGATAAACATTAAGTTGCGCCACAGTTTAGCTCTGACGATCGGATAAGCTAAGGCAAGTGCGGCTATTGGCAAAAAGGCGATATCAACTGAGGCGATCAACCAATCGGGGAGGTAAGCAGGGAAGAAGAATAGTACCCTGCCAATAATCCAAATACTTAGCAACAGCATCAGACCTTTGCCATGCAAAGTACGCACTTTTGTCCAATTCTGTACCGCTGTTAATAAAAAGCCGACAATGATCGCGGCGACAAAACCAAATAACATCTCGTGCATATGCCACCATAGGGATCCACCGTAAGTATTGACACTAATCAATCCCAATAAGAGCGCATTCCAGAAGAGTAAAGCGAAGATACTAAATAGGCTAGCTAGCAAGAAAAAAGGGCGGAAAGGAAATTCCAAAAAAGCGCAAGGCTGGTGAGAGGACTCAGCAGTACTGCCATCTGAACTTAAATTAAGGGCCATTCATTAACTCCAAACAAAATTTTTATACTCTAACTTGAATCAGTGACTAGTAAGCGGTGCTTAGCATAAGCTATTGATCCACTTTGAAGCCACCAATTAATTAATGACTAACTAGTTCCCATCCAGAAACGATGAGCGACTACGACAGCCCCACTAATCCAATCTAATCACCACTAGCTATAGTTATTTGGAACAACCAAAAGCCCATATTTAGTGTTGCTCATCTTGAACTATTGGATCGGCCTCGCTACGCCCCTGTTTCTGGATGAGAACTAACTAGCTCCCATCCAGAAACAATCAGTGACTGCAGCAGCCCCACTAATCCAATCTAATCACCACTAGCTATAGTTATTTGGCACAACCAAACGCCCATATCTAGTGTCGTTCATCTTGAAGCATTGGATCCCCCTCGCTACGCCGCTGTTTCAGGATGCGAACTAACTAAGGTTACATAGCTTTTACAGCGAGTAATTGGCCTAACTCATGCTGCTTATTATCACCAATTAGATCGCTTAGACAGTAGTTATCCAAAGTGCTGTAGAAACTCTCTTGAGCCTCGGCAAAGATATGCTTTAATTGACAGCTTGGGGTAATAACACATTGGTTATTTTCTCCAAAGCATTCCAGCAACTTGTCCTTTTTTTCCATTTTCCGAACTAAAGAACCGATATTGATTTCATGAGGTGGACGAATTAATTTGATCCCACCATTTTTGCCACGAGTGGCCAATAGGTAGCCACTAATATTGAGTTGTTGAACAATTTTCATCAAATGGTTTTTAGAAATACCATAGCTAGTAGCAATACTACTGATGTTACTGTGCTCGTCTTTGTTAACTGCCAGGTAGATTAGCACCCGCAGAGAATAATCCGTATAGCGTGTAATATGCATGTTTTATTAGTTGCCTGTACTTAAGATGTATTTATTTTACATCTTAAGTAATGAGAATGTAATATATTTAACAATAGACTTAACGGGGTATTTTTTGAGACGACTTAGAAAGATCCATTCATATTTTTTAATCAGTGGCTTCACTGCACTACATAGCACAAGCTCTTGATTCTACGGTGGTTAGAAAAACACCCACTAAGCCTACGGGTGCAGTTTAAATTTTTAAATTCCACCGTAAAATCAATATGCCACTACACACTGATTCAGGAAGTATATTTGTCTAAATCGATTAAGCCATATAAATAGGGACAAGTGACGCTTATTTAATCTGACTATTTTTTTGCTGCACCATTTTGTCCAAACTACTGAAAACTAGTTCACTGCAATCTTCAGCACGAGACATTGTTTGAATAATTTTTTGCCGTACAGCAGCTTGGTTGCGCCAGTCTTCATTCATCAGTTCGGTCGCTTCATACACTAACTGATGTACCATTTGATGAGGTTTGTTTAACTCGGAATAGGATTTTGTTGCTTTGAATGATTCAGCACCCTCACCCTCGGAGTACCATTTTCCCAGTCGGCAATTTAAATGATCAACTTTTACTGCTGCTAGCTCTGCACTACGATCCTGCGATGCATCAAACGCTAAATAGCCATTTTGTTTGTAGATTAAATGGTCAACTTTTATCAACGAGCTAAAAGACAAGTCTTTTGTATAGGAGATATATTCTTTGGTTTTTATAGCTGATTCGGCCAGACCTGCAAACTGAGCCTTAAATTCTTCTACCTGCTGGCTGACTTCACTAGAGGCGGCATTTGAACTCTCTGCTTTTGTCAGCATTGCATCAACTTTTTCGCTGAAATTGGTAATGGTAGCCGTCACTTCTATGGCGGCTTCCTTAGTCCTATTTGACAAAGCTTTAACTTCTTCAGCAACCACTGCAAAGCCTCTACCTTGCTCGCCCGCTCGAGCTGCTTCAATCGCAGCATTAAGGGCTAACAAACTAGTTTGATCGGCAATCTCAGTGATAATGGATAGCGCAGCAGATACGTCTTTACTGTTCTCACCCAACTCTCGAATGACACTGCTCACCTCTCCGATACTAGTGTTAATAGCGTGTAATTTGCCGGTCATATTTTCGACATCTATCAAGCTTTTTGCTGCGGTCTCTCCTGTGCTGTTGGCTATTTCTTCAACGGACTCAATACTTGATGAAATTTTTGCAAGATCATTTTGGTTGTGTTTTAAACTGGTAATTAAATGATGATTATTTAGATTATGCAATTCAGATTTGAGCTCGTTTTCTTGTATCAATCCGACACCTTGATGCATTTTCTCAATCGCTGTATTGATAGAAATAAGAGAATTTCGCAGCTGTCCAGGCAATCCTTTAAACAGCGCCTTGCGCTCATACGAGCCTCTGGATACATATTCAAAGCAACTGTTAACTTCCTTGAAGTAGGCTTCCATTCGATCGAGTAAGTCATTCAGTTCCCACGCCGTTTTGCCAATCTCTCCCATTCCGGCAACTTGGGTAATTCGGGCGCTAAAATTGCCATCACTCGCTGACTCCAAGGTGGTATTAATCGCACTTAATAAGGCAAACACAGAGTTGGAAGTCTTTAAAGCAATCACCGTAATAATCATTCCGATAACAACCGGGATGAGTAGCGATAAGCTCGGGGCGACATAGAAAAAGACTAGCGAGCTCGTAAGACAGATAGTAACGATATTGATCAGCATCGCTATTTTAAAACGGGTTTTTAAGTAGGGAATTGCAGCGCTGGTCTTGTTGTCATAACTACGGATTCTATTAGATTCCTTACTCATGTTAGGCCGCCTCTTCAATATTTAGTTGCTGTACTAGTTGAAAGTAAGTTAAGCCTTTTTCAGCTAATATTTTATTCAAGTATTCAATAGCGTTTTGACAGGCGCTCTCTCTGGGGCTGGTTTTCTCTATTTCTAACATTCGGGCGTACAGTTCTGTCATAAAAGAGACCGCCTTTCTAGTTGGGCGGCGTCGTACCGAATAGTAAGCAATGACTTTACCATCAGCATCCCAGTCTGGAGTGACGTGAGCTAGCACCCAGTAATAACTGCCGTCTTTACACAAATTTTTAACGTAACCTAGAAATTCTTTACCGCTTTTTATTGCTTGCCATAACATTTGAAAAACCGCTCTGGGCATCTCGGGGTGGCGAATAACGCGGTGAGGACAGCTCAACAGTTCTTTCTCAGAAAAACCAGATATCTGCATAAATACTCTATTTATATAGATAATATGACTTCGGGTATCGGTTTTACTCACTATAAACTCGTCTTCGGTTAAGCTAACTTCTCTGTTGGTCGGTTGAATAATACTAGACATAATTCTCTCTCATTGTGCGACCGTTCTGAATTAATTAAGCAACACAAAAATGACTAAAACAGCCATTGAATTTTGTGGGTCTTTTTTGCGACTATTAAAATCACCAATTCAGCATAGTTAAGATAAAACAAAAACATTTGAATTTTATTATAATTACAATCTCAATTAAATCAATCGCTTAATTTAACAAAACCTTAAGATTTTTTTACGACTGGAGATCTAAATATGAACGTAATTGTTATTTCCATCACAATTGCTGGTATTAACCTGAATCAGAGACTTACTGCACCACATAGTGCGAACTCTTGAGTCCAAAACGGTTAGAAAAATACCCACTGAACCTAAGGATCCTCTAAACAAGTAACGCATGCCCCTGATGCACAGAGAAGTTGATGATTAAAGCGACAGCTACAGGCGTACTGATGGCCTGGCGAGAACCACCAATTCCCTGTTCGCCCTGCAGGGTGGAGAACTAGAAGCCTATACCCTCTATCAGAAAACTGGGCAAGGACTGGTCATTGCCGGCGTTATCTTTCGCGACATGGGCTCTTAATTAAACACAGGGTAGATGTGAGAGTTGAGCAGAGCTTCCCTAGCTTTCATTTACACAACACTCCAGTTGCAAAAAGTTAATCAAATCTTCCAGAGCAGCGTACTGCGGAACGCAATAGAGGGTTCGCCCCTCTCTGCGCTGGATGACCAACCCCACAGAAATCAGTCGTGTTATGTGGTGCGACAGTGTTGATCCAGGGATATCTAAAGCTTGTTGAATCTCGCCAACAGGGACCCCTTTACTACCTCCTTTTACCAACAAACGGAATATTTCTAAACGGTTTTTGTGGCCTAATTCTGCCAGTTTAGCGGCGGCTATCTCTATCTGCATAAATATCTCTTTCAAATAATCATTTCCATTATACTCGAAATATATTGACAGTCAAAATCAAAGCTGTAACTATATTTCGATGTTTATAGAAATAAATGACATATTATTGTTATTTATAAGGAAAATTATTAATTTATTATTTCCTAATTACTAGAATAATCGAATTGAGGTATGTATGCTTGAACAATTAACAAATTATTTATTACAACCAACTACTCAGATAATGCTAGCCAACACTGTAAGTATGTTCGTCACATTATTTACTGAGCTGAGTATACTGTTTATAGCCATTAGCCTGCTGGTGGCTGTCATTAATCAACGACTTCCCGCTGAAAAAATACAGCGCTTATTAGGTGGGAAAAATGGTAGAGGCTATGTCACTGCAGCTGCGCTTGGTGCAATAACTCCATTTTGCAGCTGCTCCACCATTCCGATGTTAATTGGCATGTTAAAAGCACGTGCAGGATTTGGCCCTACCATGACCTTTTTATTTACTTCCCCCTTACTCAACCCTATTGTGATTGCACTTTTCATCCGAGTATTAGGTATCAAAACTACTATCGCCTACGCCGTTCTAGCCCTTAGTGTTGCTATTTTTGCAGGGGCTCTCCTATCGAGCTTAGGTTTTGAACGCTATATAAAACAGCAGATGCTAGCAATAAAAAAATCGCCGAGCGTACTAAAAAATCCTGCTACAAGCGCAGGAAAAACAGATGGTAAAGCTATCAATTGGCGAAATGCTTGGTTTGAGAGCTGGTCATTATTTAAGTCGATGTTCCCCTACATGTTGATTGCTATGTTGATCGGTGCCGTGGTGCATGGATTTGTCCCCGTTGGCTTTTTTTCCTCTATCGCCAGCGCCGATAATCCATTGGCTGTTCCCAGCGCTGCACTGATTGGTATCCCACTATATATTAGGGTAAGCGCCCTGCTACCTCTGGTTGGCTCTTTTGTCGCTAAAGGGGTAAGTATTGGTGCGGTGATCGCCCTGATCATCGGTAGTGGTGGCGCTAGCTTACCGGAGCTTATTTTATTGAATCGATTATTTTATTGGCCGCTATTACTGGCTTTTATAGCAGTGATTTTTTGTATGGCGATTATCGGTGGATATAGTTTTAATTACTTTTTAACGTGATTGGCTAGAATGCTCCATATCGCTACCTCTGAAAAGTTACACAGTTCATACTAGAGGAAATTAGTACTTATTCAAAGGCTCCTGCAAGGTGCAGCTAAGATTTTTTCAATGCCACAGTATGACTATATCTTGCACTCTTCATCCACTGTAAAGCCAAGGATTAAGCTTTTTTACTTACGATTAGAGACCTCTGCATCACGTTGCGAGCAAAGGTAATACAAGACAAAAAACGGCGAGATAGCGGAGTCAGTGTGCCCCTCACTTTGGGTACAGTGTGTCCTTCTTTATAGGTGTTACCGATGTAAATGAGCATATTAAGCCGGTTTTTAACGCCGTATTACCGAGCGCAGTTATCATACCCTCTGGGTAAGTTATGCAGAGGTCTCGATTAATAATCCAATATAAATACTTCGCCATTCTATAAAAAAATGCAATTTGTGGTTTCTATGAAAGAAGTTAGGATATAGCAAACCTTAATATCTGAGAGTTAATATTATGAAAGATGTAGTGATTGTCGCCGCCGGACGTTCAGCAATTGGATCATTTAAAGGGGCATTATCTACCATGCCCGCTACAGAAATTGGCGCAAGCGTGATTAGAAGTTTGTTGATTAAAAGTAATATTGATGCAAAACACATAGATGAAGTAATTCTAGGCCAAGTACTCACTGCTGGCTGTGGTCAGAACCCAGCCAGACAAAGCGCCATTAAAGCGGGCTTACCTACATCTGTATCTGCCATGACCATTAACAAAGTTTGTGGGTCAGGTCTAAAAGCTGTCCACTTAGCAGCCCAAGCTATTGCTTGCGGTGATGCCGATATGATTATTGCCGGTGGACAGGAAAACATGAGCCAGTCAGCCCATATTTTACCTAACTCTCGAACCGGAAAAACGATGGGAGATTGGTCGCTTAAAGATAGTATGATTGTCGATGGGCTATGGGATGCTTTCAATGACTATCACATGGGTGTCACAGCTGAGAATATAGCTGATAAATTTAATATAACGCGTAGCGCTCAAGATCAATTTGCAGTTGAGTCCCAGAATAAAGCAGAAGCGGCCATCAATGCAGGTAAATTTGCCAAAGAAATCATTGCTATCAACATTCCACAGCGACGTGGAGATGACATCGTATTCAGCCAAGATGAACAACCGCGTTTCGGCACAACTTATCAATCACTGAGTAAATTACGCGCAGCATTCAAAAAAGAGGGGTCGGTCACAGCGGGTAACAGCTCTACTTTGAATGATGGGGCGGCTATGGTGGTAGTGTGCTGTGCCGAGAAAGCTAGAGCATTAAATTTACCTATTTTAGCCACTATTAAAGGCTATGCAGCCAGTGGTGTTGACCCTAGTATTATGGGAACAGGGCCAATAGAAGCGACCATCAAAACACTGCAGAAGGCCCAGTGGAGTATTGAAGATCTTGATTTAGTGGAAGCCAATGAAGCTTTTGCAGCTCAAGCACTTAGCGTCAATAAAGAGCTCGCCTGGGACACTGACAAAGTAAACGTGAATGGCGGTGCTATTGCCCTAGGCCATCCTATCGGTGCTTCAGGGTGTAGAATACTGGTGTCATTACTACATGAGATGCAACGTAGAGATGCTAAAAAAGGCTTGGCAACACTATGTGTCGGGGGCGGAATGGGAGTCGCTTTAGCTGTTGAAAGATCAAGTTAAATGGCGTTAAATTGAGACGATTGCATATCGATCTCATTGACTAAATAAGACTTCAAGCTGCATCCATATCTTCAAAGTTAATACTGAGCATAGGACATTGATTTCAAGGTTTAATTGAAAAACCTTCACTGCATCGATAGGTGCAGTGAAGCCACTGATGCAGATTCAAAGTCCTGCATTGCGCTGTCACAATACTCAATAGCAAAAATATAGCGACTCTATTTATCATCACCTATTGATACAAGCCCCTGACACTAAGACCAATCTCATAGCAGTGTAAATCTCAAATGCAGCGTTTAATCTACTATGTCTGTCATAGCTGAATAGTTAGGGTATAATGCCCTTTTTTTATGAGAGTTTCTCAGAAATGCGTTTAGATAAATACCTTGCTCACTCCACAGGCCTTTCCCGTAAAGAAGTGAAACGTGCGTTACATGAAAAGTCTGTTTCAGTTAATGGCAATGTAGTGAAAGAATTTGGTTTTCAAGTTAATAGTAATGATGAAGTGATCTTTAAAGAGCAAGGCATCGCAGCTCCTGAGCACAGATACTTGATGCTCAACAAACCCCAAGGTTATGTTTGCTCTAATGATGACCCTACTCACCCCACTGTTGCAGGTTTATTAACGGCGGAAATTCGCCCTGATTTACTAAATATTGCCGGCAGATTAGATGTAGATTCCACAGGGCTACTACTGCTCACCACTGATGGACAATGGTTACATAAAATAACCTCACCTAACCACAAACAGGCTAAGCGCTATTTAGTTGAAACCGCTAGCGCAATAGATGAGTCGGCGATTCAAGTGTTTGCCGATGGGGTGCTTTTAAAAGGTGAAAAACATCTAACTAAACCCGCTAAACTAGAAATTATAGAATCTCATATGGCATACCTTACTTTGACTGAGGGTAAATACCATCAAGTTAAAAGAATGTTTGCTGCCATAGGCAACAAAGTAACTGATTTACACAGAGATACTATTGGTCACATTCACTTGGATGAAAATCTGGGTAGTGGAGAATACCGAGCATTGACCGCTGATGAGGTTAATCAATTATAATGAGTGGTCATAGTTTTGATCTACTATTCGAAAAATTTAAGCTAGTCTCTGAAGAATCACTTTGGATTTTAGATGAAAACTTACCGTTAAACTACCCTCCACTAAATACTAACATCAAGGTGATTAGCAATAGATTCGATGTAGTCGAATCCATGTGCAAGCTTGGTTTCGATGCCTCTTTTAGCGATTTCAATTTCTCGGCTTTAAACAACATCGACTATCAATTTATTTTTTATCGCATCTCAAAAGAAAAATCGCTTACTCACTATATTATTAACAGTGCCGCTAGATTGTTAGCTAAAGATGGACAATTAATCCTGAGCGGAGCTAAACAAGAAGGGATTAAAGGCTACCTTGAAAGGGCAACTAAGCTCTTCAATACTGTGCAAATTTACAAAGCTGATAAGAGCCACTGGGCGGGGATTTTTACTAAAGCTAATGTTAAGGCGGTTTTTTTGGATGATAAAAAATATGCTCAAATACGGCCCATCGTCAATAGCGACTCTAATTTTATATACCAAACTAAACCGGGAGTTTTTGGCTGGAATAAAATAGATCAGGGCAGTTTGCTGTTGATTGAGCAACTAAAATCCCTCTATGACGAAAAAGTGCCACCGCATAAAATTCTTGATATTGGTTGCGGCTACGGCTATTTAAGTATCAACTGTGCGCTGATCTTTAACAGTTTTATCACCGCCTGTGATAATAATGCGGCGGCTGTAGATACTTGTCGTGCAAATTTCAATTCCCATAATATTAACGGTGAAGTCGTAGCGACGAACTGTACTGATGGAATAGATGGACACTACGATTTAATTGTCTGTAACCCCCCATTCCATAATGGTTTTGGAGTCGAAAGCGATTTAACAGATCGGTTTCTACAAGGAGCTAAACAAAGGCTAGCTAAAGGGGGCATCGCTGTTTTCGTGGTAAACTTACATATACCATTAGAGCGAAAAGCAAAAAGTAGCTTTCAACAAATAGAGACGATTGCCAACAATCAGCATTTCAAAGTTATCGTTTTAACGAATCACTAGAAATATGCTGTTTAATGGAGTCTTTAACATCATTATGCCAAGTCAAGTGATTGATAATTAGCGAGCCTCTAAACAATCCCGGCATTTTGTCCCTGTAGATAACAGCGTTCGTCAAAAAAATAGTACCTGATTACCCACCACTTTCAGCTATGGTTAGGCCAAGCCCCTCAAACCCTAGTATTGGCGTATCTTATAAAGTCGGCTGAGTCTCATGGGTAATCAGGAAAGATTAA
>ASZJ01000182.1 GCA_000416275.1 Osedax symbiont Rs1 | reverse complement strand
CTGCTACATCTTATAATTCATAGTAACCAATTTATTATAATGCTGAAAAAATAGTTTCTTATAAGGTCGGCTGAGCCTCATGGGTAATCAGGAAACAGTATGCCTGTAATCGTTGCCTTAATCACAAACTTCTCTGTGCGCCCAGGGGCGTGTGCGATTTGTTCAGAGCTTCCTTAGGGAACTTGATTCTAAATTGAGTTCCTTTGTGCTGTTCGCTTTCACACACAATCGATCCTGATAGATTACCGACTACCAAGTTATAAATGATATTCATACCTAAGCCGCTCCCGCCCCTTTTTCGAGACGTAGTGAAAAAAGGTTCGTACATTTGTTGTTTAACTTCAGCGCTCATCCCCTGCCCATTATCTTGATAAACAATATTAACAACAGATTGATTAATCAAAATTTCAATTTTAATTAGATTGGATGTGTCCGCCGAAAAACCATGAATTAGCGAATTAAATATAAGATTAGTAAAAATTTGTGAAAAGTATCCCGGATAGCTAGTGATTGTGAAGTCAACACTGTCATCAAATATAAATTCAACTCTTGCACCGTAGAGTTCAGACTTTAAACTCAGTAAGATTTTTTTAACGTAATCGATTAGATTAAATTCTCTTTCCTTCTCACTGGAAACATCAACCGATACCATTTTAAAATTTTTCACTAAATCAGACGCTTGAGTGAGATTAGAGATAACTATATCACTGGATTCTTGCGCTGACTCTAAGAATTTCCCAAAGTCTTTTTTACTTAATTGGCCTAAATAAAAATCTTTTTCAAAGTTTTTTATCTTATCTCCAAGACTAGATATAAATGTCAAACAAATACCTAAAGGTGTATTTAATTCATGGGAAACGCCGGCAACTAGACGCCCTAATGAAGCCATTTTAGCCGATTCAATTAACTGACTGTGCGTATCTCTAAGTTCTGTAATTAAATTTTCTAACTCCTCTGTGCGTCGTATGACAATACCTTCTAGATTGTTTTTATGCCATTCTAATTCACGATTTGTAATATGCAAAGCTGCTGTGCGCTGTTCAACTAAATCTTCTAAATGTAACTGATAATTTTCATTTTCTCTTTTAAGTCTGACTTGTTGTAGCGCTCGAGAAATTGTAGCCTCCAATAGACTGGGGTCGCGTATAGGCTTACTTAGATAATCAAATGCTCCCAGGCGCAGTGCCTCAATCACATCAGTCATCAAACCTGCTCCAGAAACCACCACTATCGGAGCTTCAATTGACAGTAACTTGGCCTGCTTTAGAAATTCTATACCGCCAATACTCGGCATTCTCAAGTCTGTTAAAATAAGATCCGGCTGCTCTTTTAAAGCTATTTCCAGCCCTGATTTACCGTCATCTGCATCTAAAACGTCATAGCCAAGGTCTTCTAAAGAATCACATAAACTTTTTCTAACAATATATTCATCATCAATCACTAAAATACGTTGAGCATTTTCATCCGACACGAACCTTCTACCCCTTCAATCGATCACTACTTATTGTTAGAGACCCCTGCATAACTTACCCAGAGGGTATGATAACTGCGCTCGGAAATACCGGGTTTAAAAAACCGGCTCAATATGCTCATTTACATCTGCAATACCCATAAAGAAGGGCACGCTGGGCAGAGGTCTCTGTTAATAAAAAATCTGATTAGCTATGTATCTCCGCAACACTTACAAGGAGATGAAATCACACTGGATAATCAAGCAACTAACTTTAACCTAAATCAGTGTCTTCACTGCACCACATAGCGCAAGCTCTTGATTCTACGGCGGTTAGAAAAATACCCGCTGAAGCTATGGGTGCAGCTAAGATTTTTTTAATTCCATTGTAGAACCAATATTTTACACTCTGTATTCACTTTGAAGTCACGGATTCAGGTTTAATAGAACTTGTTATCAGCTGCTATATAATAAAACAAATTGAACTTTTTTCATCATAATCTACTGATTTTAATCAGAATTAATAAATTGTCTATTAAGCTAGCGGAGTTTAATGGTAATCAGGATAAAAAATTAAGATAATTACAATATTACGCACATATACTCAAATAATTATTTTTCCTTGCTTTGACAAACAGATAGTAAACTTAGTACTTTTTCCAAGTAATGAATCAACGGTCAACTTCCCACCATGATTTTCAGTGATAATAAAATATGAAACGCTGAGCCCTAACCCCGTCCCTAAACCTTCTTTCTTAGTAGTAAAGAAAGGTTCGAACACCCTTCGCTTGGTTTCTTCTTCAATTCCAGGACCATTGTCTTCTATTTCAATCATCGCCTGTTGTTGCTCTTTATTAAAAGTAATGGTCAACACGAGTTTTGGTGAATCAACTGCTGCCTCTTGCATCGCTTGAGCCGCATTACGTAATATATTCAAAAACACTTGCTGTATCTTTCCACCCTCGCAGACGATTAAGGGAACATTTGATTGATACTTTTTAACGATACGAATATTTTTGAATTCGTAATTATTTTTTAAATTATGGTCTGTTAACGATAGCTCCACTGCCTTGTCTAATAGGTGAGCAATACTTTGTTCACTAGCTACAGCTTCGCTTTGACGAGAAAAGTCCAACATATTTTCAACGATAATAGCCACTCGCTTACCTGACTCAACGATATTATTGAGCATTTCCAATATCCCTCTCTGTTGCATATATGCGTCAATAGAGGATATTTTCAAACCAAGCTTCTCAGCCTCTTTCACATTTGCGCTAATATTATCATTGGTTAGCCTATTAACCATAACCCTGGCTGTTTGCATCATCCCAGCTAAAGGATTATTAATTTCATGGGCCATTCCTGCAGCCAACCCTCCAACAGATAGCATTTTTTCTGTTTGAATCATCATCTCTGAGATAAGCACTTGCTCGGTAACGTCATCTAAGCGGATAACGGCCCCTGATTCATTGCCTGTTATCAAAGGGTATATTGAAATGTCCTCATAGCAGGCCTTACCTTGACGAAGAAACAATCGTTTAGATTGATGTGATTCTTGTCTATAAGAGATAGCTTCTGTGATCCTTGGCAGCTCACTAGTTAATCTAGGAAATATATCCAGTAAATTTTTATGATATGCATCTTTTAAGCGAATACCGGTCTCTTTCTCTGCAGCGAGGTTCCACTGAGTGACCAGACAAAATTCATCGACACCGATAATAATCGAAGATATTGAATCTATGATATTAGATAAATAATTTCTCAAGGAAATAATTTCTTGCTCAGCGCTTTTACTTTTTGAAATATCTGTCGCAATAACGATGACTCCACCATCATCTAAAACTTGCTGAAAAATATTTAAATATCGATCGCCACCGACCGGTAAAACAAAATCACTGATGCGCTGTCGATAAAATGTCAGGCGGCGAGCAAACCAATAATCATTATCTAACCCGTATTCTTCAGCCAAATAATTGCAAATCTCCCGCCATTGATCAGTAAAATTCATACCAAGATCTATCGAAGCATCAACTTTTTTCTTGAACTCGTTGAATTCTTGATTGTAGAATATTAATTTGTCTTGATCATCATAAATAGTAATCATTATATTAAGACTGTTTATAGCCGCTATCAGACGTTTATCCAGCTCCTCCACTAAACATCTAGCAGTAACATCCCGTCCCGCCCCAATGTAACCAATAAATTTACCTAATTGATCATATCTTGGCTCTCCAGTTACGCTGATAGTAACAATTTTTCCATCTTCTCTTTTCCACTTGGTTTGATGGTCTTGAAAAGGTTTTTGAGTTTTGACTTTTTCGATATGTAAGTGCATCGAGTGTTGATTCAAATAGCCACTAACTCCAAATGATTCATTTTTAGGCACCCCAACAAAGAAATCTGGTGATAGCCCGGAAATTTTTTCTACCCCTCCAGCCATAAATGTAAAACGAAATTGAGCATCCATTTCCCAATACCAATCAGCACCGATAAGAGCAAAGTTTCTAAATCTACTTTCACTTTTTGCCAGTGCAAGCTGGGTAGCTTTTAATGCAGAAATATCTGCGCCAATAGCGATCACATTTCCATCTTCTAAGCGATCAATATTAAAAATAAATTGTTGACCAGAAACCATGGTTACTTCGAATAAACTAGCGGAGTTACGTAAACCTGCTACCCAATCAGCCACCCACAGCTGTTTTTCCTCTGGGCTGAAAGAACAATATTGGTCATCAATTACTGATTGCAGATAACTTTCAAATGGTGAGCCGATCTCAATTGAATATAAATTACTTCTATGTAATGTTTTAAAACTTTCATTAATAAAGATAAAGCAGTTATCTACATCTAGAAAAAAAACTACTTCTTTAGATTGATTGAAAGCGGATATTAGCTGTTGAGATTTTTTATCCGATAGCTTCCTGACATTTGCCTCTATCAATAGTGATTCATTACTTAGATTAAGCGCCTCTGTTCTTTCAGATACCCGCTGTTCAAAAATAATGTTTTGTTCTTTCAGCTGCCTGCCTTTCCTAAAAAAGAAACCTATAGCTAAAATTCCACTAAAAATCAAACTAAACATAGTAATTAAGAGATGAAAATAAAGCCCTTCAATAGTCATTAATCTTTGGTTTTGGAGAAATTGTCTAATTTGTAGAGAGTGAATAGATAAATCGTAGAGCTTCTCTAAATGCTGAGTGCTTAACGTAATGATTTTGTTAAACGTAGCTAGGTCCCCTGGCATTAACTTTTGCACGAGAGGCTCAAGTTCAATTAAAGTTTTACGAGAGCTATTAAATGTTTCAACACCAGACTCTACAGATTTCACCATATGCTGGATATTATGATTTATATTTTTATCGAAACGACTCCAAAATATATCAAAACTTGTCAGTACTTTTTGCCTTGTCACCCCTTCCAAGTCCAAATAATAAAAACTAGTATTTTGCAAAAATGTTCGCGCTTCTCGATCTGCTTGTGTCAAGAACCAGATTAAACTTAATTTAGCATCTTGTTTTTGAATTTTTTGAATTTTTCTGATTTCTACTAAATCAAAAATCAACAGTCCTGTCAAAACTATAGTTAAGAGTGTCGATAATAAGTAGATCAACCTGATTTTATTTACCATATATGCAAAGTCTTCCCGTTTTATTTTCAGCGAATAACTATTGATCTAAGCTGCCATATAGCTCTAGTGTAATGTAGATTATTCATTAACGAAGGTTGGTCAGTCCACGGTAATATAACCCAGATAGGCCCTCTAGTTCTGACTCTTAGTAGTAAGTTATTTTTTTTCAGTGCGAACAGTAATTTATTCTTCCTAACTTCTTCTAGAGGGATTACAACTTTATAACCATTTAAAGCAGTGGCATTGAGAGTATTTCCTGAGGCACCGACCAGAGCAAGAACCTCGCTAATCAAAGGCCCTTGAAACTCATTTAGACCTTCAGTCCATGGAGTTTCTGTTATTATGGCCGTTTGTTTTAAGGCCATTAACATCGCTAAATCAAACTCGGCCCCACGCGGGCTATTCTTATGCGTAATATTGCCGCTAATGGTTAAGATCACAGTTCCTTTTGGCGCCTTCAGTCTTGTATCCGTATAAGCCGTGTTGGCGTAAGCCAGTAGAATAAATATGTAAAGAAGTGACCTGATCATATAATACCTTTATAAAATTTTATTGAGAGATGTAACGACAGAGTACGAGACCTTTCCTATAATCTGAATCCGTGATTTCACTGCAGTACATTGCGCAAGCTCTTGATTTTACAGCGGCGAGAAAACAGCCACTGTACCTAAGGGGCCTATGCAGGGATGCATTTATTTAGCGAATCTAGGACACACATCAGCTTGCAACTAAGATTTTTCAATTCCACTGTTGAGCTATGCATTCACGCAATATAGATATATATTAAACATTGGATTAGCAGCCCATTGCCATGCTTTTTTAATACACCAGTCGGATTGTACCGGTACCTACATACCTATATAGGCTTAGCAAGGTTGTCGGCAACCATTTCGTTCTGCATAGATAGCTAAAATTACCACTGGGTAATGCAAAATAATTGAAGTGACTTGATATTTTTGTCACCCAGCCACTATTTTACAAGGTTGGCAAAATAGCTAATTATAACATTATAATTTAAATCTCCCATGCAAAAAAAAGCCATCTTAAAAGATGGCTTTTTAAAAACTAAAAGTCTCTCTAATGCAAGATTTGACTCAAGAACAATTGAGTTCTTTCATTTTGCGGATGATCAAAGAATTCAGCAGGTGTATTCTCCTCCACTATTTGTCCGGCATCCATAAACAACACCCGATCGGCAACTTTACGGGCAAAGCCCATTTCATGAGTTACACAAATCATGGTCATGCCCTCTTCAGCAAGCTCAATCATTACATCTAGCACTTCTTTAATCATTTCTGGATCAAGTGCTGAGGTCGGCTCATCAAACAATATCGTCCTCGGTTTCATACATAGAGAGCGCGCGATAGCAACTCGCTGTTGCTGACCACCGGATAGCTGTCCTGGATACTTAAAAGCCTGGTCGGGGATCTTAACTTTTTCCAGGAAATGCATCGCCGTTTCCTCTGCTTCTTTCTTAGGGATGCCTCGCACCCAGATAGGCGCAAGCGTGCAGTTTTCCATAATAGTGAGATGTGGAAACAAATTAAAATGCTGAAAACACATTCCAACTTCACGACGCACTTCATCAATTTTCTTAATGTCGTTAGTTAATTCAATACCATCGACAAAAATTTGCCCTCGCTGATGCTCTTCCAAACGGTTGATACAGCGAATCATGGTAGATTTACCAGATCCAGAAGGCCCACAGACTACAATAATTTCGCCTTTCTTAACTTCTAAATTTATATCGCGCAGTACATGGAAGTCTCCGTACCACTTGTGCATGCCCGCAAGAATAATTGCAGACTTTTCATTGTTATTCGCCATTGGTGGCTCCTATTTATTAATGTCCAGTGTGTAACTTCTTCTCAAGATGTAAACTATAGCGCGACATGCTAAAGCAGAAAATGAAGAAGAACATACCAATAAATACATATAATTCAGTACCTAACCCAGACCATTCGGTCGTCGAAATGGCGGCCATACCTATGCCTAAGGGATCAAGCAAACCAATAATAACTACCAGGGTGGTGTCTTTAAACAAGCCGATAAAACTACCCACTATACCCGGAATAGAAATTTTCAACGCCTGGGGTAGTATGATTAAGCGCATACTTTGCCAATAGGAAAGCCCTAGAGCATCAGCCGCTTCATATTGGCCAACAGGGATTGCCGCTAGTCCACCACGTATCACCTCAGCAATATATGCTGCAGAGAAAAGGGTTACCATAATCAATACCCTAAGTAACAAATCGAAATTTGAACCTGGTGGTAAGAAGTACGACAACAGTGTAGAGGCGATAAACAACAGAGTGATTAACGGTACGCCGCGAATAAATTCTATAAAAATAGTGGCTAGAATAGAAAATATCGGCAACTTAGAAATTCGACTCAGTGCCAGCATAATACTGATCGGCAGTGAGACAAATATTCCGGTTAAACCGACGATCATAGTTAATAAAATACCACCCATTTTGTTAGTAGGGATATCCACTAGACCAAACAATCCACCAGTAATTAAGAAGAAGCAGATAACCGGAAGTAACAGAGCTCCGATCATTAAAGCTTTGTTAGCCCGCAATCTCTCTACTAAGACGACTGCAACGGTAGCTGCCACCAGTAAAAATGCAAGATTAACTCTCCAACGTTCTTCCACTGGATAAAACCCGTAGACAAACTGACCCCAGCGCTTGTAGACAAATGACCAACAAGCCCCTCGGTCATCACCCATTATTTTAAGGCACTCTTTACGACTATCCGCACCGAGCACCACTGAATCTATAAACGCCCACTCCACAAAAGGAGGGACGATGATATAGATCAAATACAAACCCATTACCGTCAGTACTGTATTTGACACTGATGAAAATAAGTTGTCACGCATCCATCTTACAGGACCAACGGACCCCGATGGAGGGGGTAGAGCTGGGTGCATGCCGATTGGATATTTTTTTGTTGTTGACATATTATTTACCTCGACACTAGCGAAACACGCTTGTTATAAACGTTCATAGCAGCCGATATGGCTATCGATATAAACAAGTAAACCCCCAACACAATCCCCATACTTTCCAGAGCTCTACCGGTTTGATTAAGGGATATCCCCCCGATGGTAGCCACTAAATCCATATAGCCAATCGCTATAGCTAGAGAAGAGTTTTTAGTGAGGTTTAAGTATTGGCTAATGAGCGGTGGAATGATTACCCGCAGCGCCTGAGGAATAACCACCAATCTCATCGTGAAATTTGGCTTAATACCTAAAGCATGTGCAGCTTCGGTCTGACCATGGCTAACTGATTGGATACCAGCACGGACTATTTCGGCAATGAATGCACCGGTATAGATTGATAGCGCGAACCACAATGCCATAAATTCAGGTTTAATCACGAACCCGCCTTTATAGTTAAAACCTTTGAGTTCCGGGTAACTAACTTCTATTGGAGATCCCATTAAAAGATAGGTAACTAACGGCAAACCGATAACGGCGACGAATCCAATCCAAATAGCAGGTATAAGTTTACCCGTTTCAGTCTGTATTCTATTAGCGTATCTTTTGAAAAAAACGGCAAAGACAATCCCGACTAACAGTGCGATCCAAACCCAGCCAAAACCTTCTTGTGGGATAGGTTGCGGTAAATAAATCCCGCGGTTGGTCAAGATAACCCCTTCGATCAACGCCTCAGCTTTTTTCGGCACAGGCATTGAGTGAATAAGAATCCCGTGCCACAACAATATCTGCAGTAAAACAGGAACATTTCGAGTAATTTCAACGTAAACCTGCATTAATCGAGAAAGCACGAAATTATTCGATAATCGCAATACACCTGCAGTAAATCCTAAGATTGTAGCGACCACAATACCGCAAACTGCGACGAGCAAAGTGTTCAACAATCCAACTAAACCGGCTCTAAAGTGCGAGTCCGAGCTGCTGTATTCTATTAAGGTTTGGTTAATATCGTAATTAGATGGCTCAGACAAAAAATCGAATCCTACTTTAACCCCTAATCGGTCTAAGTTTTCAACGGTATTTGATACTATGTTGCCAAGAAATAACAAAATCCCAATCACGGCGATAATTTGTAAAATCACCCCTCTGGAATGTTTATCTCTCCATATTGAGCCTAGTGTCACGGATTTTTTTTCTTTAACTTGTGTTCCGCTCATACAGACGACCTAAAATTAATTTAAAAAAAACGAGCTCTATTTCTATTGATTGGCACCGCCAATCAATAGAAATAGAGCTCGCTACTCTATTTATTTATCGACTGATTACTTTAATGGTGGAGCATACTGAATGCCGCCATTAGTCCAAAGTGCATTTAGACCACGCTCAAGCTTAAGTGCAGTCTCTTTACCAACGTTACGCTCGAAAGACTCACTGTAGTTACCCACTTGTTTAATGATATTGTAAGCCCATTTTTTATCTAGACCTAACATCGCCCCCAGTTTAGCTTCATTGGTACCTAACAGTCCCTGTGCTGATGGATCGTTAGCATTGGCACCACGCTCATCTAAGTTCTTAGAGGTGATGTTTAGCTCTTCAGCATTCAACATAGCATTGTGACTCCATTTAACAATATCCAACCACTGGTCATCACCGTGGCGAACAACAGGTCCTAATGGCTCTTTAGATATGATTTCTGGTAACACAACGTGCGCAGTAGGATCTTCAAATACAGAACGCTGTGCTGCTAGTGCAGATGCATCCGTAGTGTATACATCACAGCGACCAGCTATGTAGTTTTGACGACCTTCAGCTGAAGTTTCAACTGGAACTGGCTCATAACTCATGCCGTTAAGCTTAAAGTATTCAGCCAAATTCAGCTCTGTAGTAGTACCTGTTTGAATACAGATTGATGCGCCATCCAGATCTTTCGCTGAACTAACACCTAACGCTGCGGGTACCATAAATCCTTGTCCGTCATAGTAATTGACGCCGGCGAAGTTCAGACCCAAACTTGCATCGCGAGTAAATGTCCATGTAGTTACACGGGACAAGACATCGATTTCACCAGATTTTAAAACTTCAAAGCGAACTTTTGAAGTGAGAGGAACATACTCAACTTTTTCTGAATCACCTAACACAGCTGCTGCAACAGCACGACAAAGGTCAACATCTAACCCCTCCCACTGACCAGCATCATTTGGAGTTGCGAAACCAGCAAGACCAGTCGACACTCCACATTTTAATACGCCACGTGCTTGAACATCTTCCAAAGTAGAAGCTGATACATTCATTGCGGTTAAAGCTGCAAGACTAACGGCAATAGGTAATAGTTTTTTCATTGTATGATTTCCTAATTATTATTTGATTTGTTTTGATTATCTTTTCTCAAAACGCACTCCAGATCAATAGAGTAAGCCAAAGCATAAAAGCCTGCTTCAAAAAAGTCTATGCTTTAATCCTGCGAATCGTCAAGTTTATGTCTTTTTTTTAAAACAAGTGTGCAATTAGTTATAGTTTTTTTATTATATTGCAGATTTTTCAACCAATTTTATACATCTGTAAGATTTTTCCTTTTATTTTTCGCTGTAATTTCTTTTGAATTTATACTTTGAATTGCTATTTTTAAGTTAGTTCTACAAGCATTATGCAGTGGTATAAATAGCAGCAGACTACAATTATTTCAGCCGTTGAGCAAAAGTTATACCGGTTGGCTATTACAGGCCATCTTTAAATAAACTGGCTAGTGTAAACGATTCAATGCGTAAGGGGTTTCAAACTAAACCTGCTGATACGTTGTTACTATCAATTTAGTTTGCAGTGATAACCCTATCTATCAAGCTGACTATAAATTTCTACGTTTGAATGACGTTTGATCAAGTTACAAATATTTATTTATATCCACTAAATCTATTTGTTCTGCTGATAAATTTTTTCTAGCGTACTCTAGATAAATACCACTGTGTAAAAACAAGTCGAATAGCGGCCCATCAATGTGATTATCTTTTTTCATGACACTCATTATACTTATCGCCTGACTCAGTTTCTTAGCTTTTTTATAGGGTCTATCATGAGCGGTCAACGCTTCGAATATATCGGCAATTGCCATCATCCTGGCCGAAGTTGACATCTCTTCGCGGCCCAGTCGTTTTGGATAGCCAGTGCCATCCATTTTCTCATGGTGCCCGCCCGCTATTTCTAAAACTCTGCTAAGGTTGACTGGAAATTTTAAAGCATCCAACATGATGATAGTTTGGATGATATGTTCATTTACTTTATATCTCTCCTCGGTATTTAACGTACCTTTAGCAATACACAAATTATAAAGTTCACCTCTATTATATTGATGTTTGGGGGTCTGCATATTGAAGCCCCATTTATTATTTGCAGAAAGCACATCTTTGTGGTGCCTTTCGATAATATGCTCAACTTTATCTACGATCAACTGCTCCATCACCGGGAGAGGCTGCTCCACTGCTTTGTCTTTGCGTAATCCCTCTTCCCAAGAAACCCCTATTCTGTCACTGATAGTTCTGCGCCAGGTTATTTTTGCTAATTGCTTTACTCTCTGAATTTTTTCCTCAGACATGGATTCACAACCAATATTACAATTGGCAACGAATTTAAAATCTGTATCTATTTTGGCCAGCGTTTCGGTAAGTATTTTCTGTAATACTCTTTCATCTCCACCGCTACTCACTCGCTGCCAATAATCAATTTCAGCATCGCGTTTCAACACCTCAAAACGCATCCTGATTTCATGGATCCGGTCGTAAATGGTTTCAAGTTTTGTGGCTTTATCTACCACGTACTCAGGCGTGGTTATTTTTCCGCAATCGTGTAGCCAAGCAGCTATATCTAGCTCTTCCCACTCTTCTTTGGACAAATAAAAGTCTTTGAACTCGCCAGATGTCTGTTTGCAAGCTTGTTCCGCTAGCATTTTAGTTAGCTCGGGGACCCGCTGACAATGACCTGCTGTATAGTGTGATTTAGCATCAATTGCACCAGCGATTAGCTTTATAAATGATCCTAATAACTCTTTCTGAGCCTTTAGCAAGTGTCGACTTTCCATAGATACGGCAGCGAATCCAGATAAAGTCTGTAAAAAGCTAATTCTATCGACATTATCCAAATCTTCCTTGGTTGCGTTATTTGCGTTATTTATCACACAAAGTATGCCCTTTATTTCTCCTAACCGATTCTTTAACGACAAAGTTAGCACTTGTAAATTTTCGGTATCCAATACAGTGAAAAAAGGCCCTAATGCTTCTCTTTCTGCTGCAGCGCAGCGCTTGAAGTAATGTACTTCAGCGGAGCGTTGTTGAATTGACTTTACAATAAACTCATTGCTATTTTTCATATCATGGCTAGGCAGTACAATTTTTTTGTCGCCATCAGCAGCCAATTTTATACTCACCGGTGTGATTTTGGTTCCCTCTTCATTGAGTAAATAGAGTATTGCGGCATCTGCCCTACTTATCTCCAAAGTTTGTCTGGTGATTGTTGCTAACAATGAGTCAAGATTTTTTTCACCCGCTAAAGATGTAATCATACTCAAAAAATGACTAATAGTGGTTCTCATCCCCTCCATGTCTTTGGTTAAAGTATGAATTTCACTAATCACTGAGGTTGTTAAGGAGTCTTGAGAAAAGTCAAACTGGCGAATTTTTCTAGCCTGTATAGTTAACTTCCTCAATGGTTCCGATATTCGATAAGCACTGTAAGCTGTGACTGGTACAGCGATGAGCATTAGCAGCAAAGCAATCAAACTTGACTGCCAACGAATTTCTAATGCCTCAGCGAAAAGTTCATCGTCAGGGGCAATAAATGCGAAATACAATTCGAAGTCTTTACTAATATCAAATTTTTTAATACCTCCACCCCAATTACCTCCCATAAAAGAAAAAGATAAAGGTTGTTCAAATGGCACTAACTGGTCAGCATATCGTGTTAAAACTGGGCTTTGTAATTCCGCTATTGAGGCTATCTTGCTTTTTCCATTTTGGTCTTCAACTATCAACTTGTGTGGGTCTTTATAAGCGAGAATTTTGCCATGTTTGTCGAACAGAACTAACTCTGATGACGGGGTAATGATATTATTTCTTAGCGTCGCTGAGAGATCATCGAGCGCTATATCCGCAGCCACTACTGTTCCCTGTGACTTCGATTCTAAGGTGATGGTTATACCCACTTTTTTTACAAAAAAATATAAATACGGCAAGGTGGTGGCATAACCTTCAGATGCCATTGCTAATTTATACCATGGTCGGGTCCTTGGATCATATGTTATATCCAATATTGATTTTTGAGATACTATGTTAAGATTTTTATCATAGTAAATTCTCACTGTTGGATTTTTATCTGTCGATAATCTATTAATGTTATCGATCATGAACAATGTACCTATTGGCGCTTTAAATTGCTCACGCATATATTCTGTATGCACCGGCCTTATGATGAAAAAATCACCGTTTGAATAGCCGATTTCAAAACCACTTAAGGCTATGTTTGAATTTAAAATTTTGCTAAGAACCGGTACAAATTTCAATCGTTCGTCTAACGTAAGCGCATTGACTAATCCCCCCTCGGCAATAATTTCAATACTAGTTGCAGCCATATAGTATTTGGCTTTTAAATCCATATGCACTTTTTGCATAACTTTTTCATATGCAACACTAGCCCCATCTCTAATAAGTTCAGTATTTTTTTGATAGTTAAACCAAATTTGTCCCGCACCTAACGCTACGGTCAATACGATAAACATCGTCGCTGTGTGAATATGTAATGGAAAATTAAACATGGATTTTAATCCATTATTTTCATGTTTAAGCATTTTACAACCTTAATCAGTTATTCATACTGTACTAATTTTTAGTCTATTACCTGAATCGGTAACTTCACGGTACCACATAGCGCAAGCTATTGATTCTACATCGGTTAAAAAACATCCACTGAAGCTACTAGTTTTATGCCGGGATGCATTTATTTAGTCGACGCAGGAATAAAATGAGCTTGCAGCTAAGATTGTTCAATTCCACTGTAGAACCAATAGCTCACACTCTGTATTCACTTAAAGCCACGGATTCAGTTATTAAGTAGTATCCATGTACACACAAATACATTTTTTGTAAGAGAGACTGCCAGTGCAGTCTTTTTATAATGGGGCGGGGAGAAGGGAAGGGAGTTATGTGTTTCTTATACCTAAATCCGTGACCTCAAGGTAGCTGCGATGCCCCCATAGCAGTCACGGATTAGCTATTACCTGAATCAGTGACTTCACTGCACCACATAGCGCAAGCTCTTGATTCTACAGCGGTTAGAAAAATGCCCGCTGAACCTCCGGGTGCAGCTAAGATTTTTCAATTCCACTGTAAAACCAATATCTTACACTCTGTATTCACTTTGAAGTCACGGATTCAGGTATTAACCTACAAATTTAATCATCACCCCCGCTGCCACCGCAGAACCTATTACGCCAGCGACATTAGGCCCCATGGCGTGCATCAATAAAAAGTTTTGTGGGTTAGCTTCCAAGCCCAATTTATTAGATACCCTGGCTGCCATTGGTACAGCAGACACTCCGGCGGAACCGATTAATGGATTGATCGAATTACCTCCTTCTATTTTGTTTAGCAGCTTCGCCATTAACACTCCCATTGCCGTACCGATACAAAAAGCAATGATACCCAATACTAATATCCCCAAGGTGGTGCCATCCAAAAATTTATCTGCTGATAATTTTGAACCTACTGACAAACCGAGAAAGATAGTGACTATGTTGATAAGGGCGTTTTGCGCGGTATCACTTAAGCGATCGACAACTCCACACTCTCGTAACAGGTTGCCGAAGCAGAACATGCCTAGTAGAGGTGCGGCATCGGGCAACAACATAGCGACCAATAACAACAGCGCTATCGGGAACATGATTTTTTCAACTTTCCCCACTTGTCGCAATTGCACCATGGTAATTTTACGTTCTGCCTCGGTGGTTAATAGGCGCATAATCGGTGGCTGAATTAAGGGAACTAAGGCCATATAGGAATATGCAGCTACTGCTATTGCCCCCAATAAATGAGGGGATAGTATACTTGCGACATAGATAGCCGTCGGCCCATCTGCCCCACCGATAATACCGATGGCGGCGGCATCTTGAATACTAAAATCCAAAATACCTAAGCTAGACAGTCCCACCGCACCTAATACAGTAGCGAAGATACCAAATTGTGCAGCCGCACCCAAAAATAAGGTTTTAGGGTTAGCGAGTAAAGGCCCGAAGTCAGTCATCGCCCCCACGCCCATAAATATAATTAAAGGCGCTGCTCCAGATGCGATAGCAACAGAGTAAAAGGTATACAACATCCCATTGTTATAACCACTATCCTGGGCGGAAAGTACTGTCGCCGCATGCGTGCTGGCATTGGAGGTATGATATGCATCAAGCACCGCAGCGGGATCCGTGGCGCTAATACCTAAAACAGATGATAGCGCAGCGAGAACTTCTGGTTTGGCGAAGTGCACTGCATTTTCAACTGCAGAAAATGCCAGCCCAGCTTCTGGAATATTGGCTAAAATACCACCAAAGCCAATCGGGACTAATAGTAAAGGTTCAAATTTTTTGTTAATAGCGAGGTACAATAACAACAAACCTACCACTATCATCACAATTTGGCCGACTGAGATATTATAAATACCTGAAGCGAGCCAGAGCTCTAGAAGCTTATCCATGATTTAACACCTTATGCCAAAGTAATGAGTGAATCGCCAACTTGTACAGCATCACCTTCTTTAACATCGATAGATACAACTCGACCGGAACGAGCAGCACGTACTTCTGTTTCCATTTTCATCGCTTCTAAAATAATAATCACATCGCCTTCCTCGACCGTATCACCTGCAGACACTTCTACTTTCCAGATATTACCGGCTAGTGGTGCTGGCACTTCCTCACCTTCGCTCGCCACAGGAGCGGCGGCAACGGTTGGCGCAACTGCTGATATATCGCCACCTTCAGCTACTTTTACTACATAATCCTGACCATTTACCGAAATTGTGTAAACTTGTGGGCCGGTTGTTTTTGTTGCCATGGTGATAACATCCTCAATTGTCGGTACGGGTTCAAATGCGTCTGGATTATTACGATTTTCTAAATACTTCAAGCCCACTTGCGGAAATAACGCATAGATAAGTACATCATCTACTCTGTCATCACCTGAATCTAAAGTGATGCCTTTTTCACTCGACCAACTGTGCAATTTCAGCAGTTAGTGACGCCATTTCTGGTTTAATCAAATCGGCAGGACGACAGGTGATCGGCTCTTTTCCCTCTAGTACTTTTAGCTGTAACTCTTTATTAAAGCTAGCGGGAGCAGCACCGTATTCGCCGCGTAGAATACCTTGTACCTCTTTAGAAATAGTTTTGTATCTCTCACCCATCAACACGTTAATGACTGCCTGAGTACCAACGATTTGCGAGGTGGGTGTCACCAGCGGAATTAAACCTAGGTCTCTACGCACTTTTGGAATTTCTTCTAGTACTTGATCGAATTTATCGGCCGCATTTTGCTCTTTAAGCTGGGCCTCCATATTGGTCAACATACCGCCGGGAACTTGGGCAATCAAAATACGTGAATCGGTGCCTCTCAACGAGCCTTCAAATTTGGCATATTTTTTGCGCACTTCGCGAAAATAAGCGGCTATTTCAGCTAATTTATTTAAATCTAAACCGGTATCTCTGTCAGTACCTTGTAGAGCTGCCACTATAGCTTCAGTCGAAGTATGACCGTAAGTCATCGACATTGAAGAGATTGCGGTGTCCACTCGGTCAATACCGGCTTCAATAGCTTTTAAGATCGACATGTCAGATAAACCAGAAGTTGCATGCGCATGCAACTGTACTTCTAAGTCCGTTTGCGACTTTAAGCGCGAAACCAAATCAAAGGCATCATAGGGCACTAAAATACCCGACATATCTTTAATGCAGATAGAATCCACACCTAAATCTTCCAGAGATTTGGCATAATCCACCCACATCTGAATAGTGTGAACTTCACTTTTAGTATAAGAAATTGTACCTTGAGCATGCTTACCCGTTCTTTTAACAGCCTTGATTGCCCTATCTAAGTTTCTCGGATCGTTCATTGCATCGAAAACCCGAAAGACATCGATACCATTGATAGCCGCACGCTCCACAAATTTGTCAACTACATCATCGGCATAGTGACGATAGCCCAACAAATTTTGTCCTCGCAACAACATTTGTTGTGGAGTTTTTGGCATCGCAGCTTTCAGCGCACGCAAACGCTCCCAAGGATTTTCACCTAGATAGCGAATACAGGAATCAAAAGTAGCTCCGCCCCAAGTCTCTAAGGACCAAAAACCAATGTTGTCTAGTTTCTCTGCAATAGGCAGCATATCGTCGATACGCATCCGGGTAGCGAACAGAGACTGATGAGCATCACGTAACACAACATCCGTAATACCTAGAGGTTTCTTAGCATCTGACATGTTTACAAGGCCTTATTTTATGACTCGATTAATTTTTAATTCTTAGACATTTTTAGCGCTTTTTAACCTGGATCCGTGACKTCAMAKTAGARTWYARCWKAAGATCTGTATTTATGGACCGCCGCAGTAATGACAGCCACCAGCTCATCATTTTTAGCTTCGACTGTAGCAGCCGATCTATTGCGCTTGGCCTTAGATGGCGCAGCTACCGACACCGGTTCAAATTTCATTGCCACTTTCGACATCAACATCGTCACCCCCACTAACAGGGTGAGGAAAACAAAGACGAAGCCCATGCCAAAAATCATTAGTGACAACCCTTGCGAGATAAGACTTTCCATCAGTAGCTTCTCCTTAAATAATAAATATTCACTCCAACAGATGACTATATGAAAAAGTAACTTGCTGATGAATGTTGATAATTTCTATAAAACGCCGCTAATTAAACCCGAAAAACACGTTTTGCGCAACCACTAAAAGGCAGTTGAATTTTCTATATTTTAGATTATAGGCCCGCGTAATTACTTTGATTAAGCATTTAAACAATGATTAATCCTTTCAAGCACTGGTATTATTCAGGCCGATAGACTTTAACGTTTAAAGCGCCCTTTTCTTGTAAACTTTGAGCATGCAGCTGGCTCATTATTCCCCTATCACAATATAAGAGATACTCAAACTCATCACTCCACTGCACCATCAGTGATTCTAACTCATAAAACGGTGCCAGAATGATATCGCAACCCGGCATATTAAGCGGCTTTTTTGCCTGTTCATGCGGGGCTCGAATATCGACAATTTTTTGCATGTCAGACACTTTACTTAATGTCTCTATCTCTGATTGGGCGGTTAAGTTTTTAACTATATCATCGATTTTGACGCTCTTAACTTGCTCGAGAGCACGCTCAAGGATTTCTACATCAAGATTCAGCTCTTCACTTTCAACTTTTTCCAACTTAGCACGCGTTGTCGGTCGGTCGGAAATAACGCCACAGTACTCAGGTATAGAAGCCACCAAGTCAAAGCAGCCGAGCGCTTTGGTCTGATCGACAATTTCTTGCTTGTCAGTAGTGATTAACGGTCGAATAATCACCTTAGTCGTCGCCCGGTCAATCACTGCCAAATTGGGCAGCGTCTGACTGGAAACTTGGGCAATACTTTCACCTGTTACCAAGGCATCAATTTTCATAAAGTCCGCCACTTTCTCTGCGGCACGCATCATTTGTCGTTTCAACACCACGCCCATAAACGAATGATGAACATTTTGAAGGATATCCCCCACCACCTCTGAAAAAGGTACACTTATAAACTTAACCCTGGCACAAGAACCATACTGCTGCCATAGATGTAGCGCTACTTGCTCTACTCCCATCTGATGGGCCTTACCGCCTAAGTTAAAAAACAAGAAATGTGTTTTCGAACCTCGGCGCATGGTCATATAAGATGAAACAACGGAATCAAAACCACCGGAGATTAGTGATAAAACTGCCTCTTGCGTGCCCAGCGGATAACCCCCTAAACCTTTATATATTTTATTAAAAACGAATAATTTTTGATCCTTGACCTCTAAATCCACATACTGGTCAGGGTTTCTAACATCGACCCCTTGGGTATCACAATGTTCTAACAAACCGCCGCCAATATAACGCTCTAAGTCGATCGACTTAAATTCGTGTTTACCACTGCGCTTAACTCGCACTTTAAAAGTTTTACCGACTAATCTCTCTTGATAGGCTTTTTGCGCGTGTTCAAAAGCTTCATGGAACGAGCCTAACTCAAACTCTTCAACTTCAATAAAAGCTTGGATACCTGAAGTTTTGGACATAACGCTGCAAACTTGGTCGCGAAACTGCAGCTTTTCTTCAGGCAGTACCACCTCTAATTTATCCCAAAACAGACTGACTCGAATATCATCATCAACTCGCCTTAACATGATCTGTAAATTATTTTGTAAGCGCTGGATAAAACGCTTACGGACAGGACGACTTTTGATGGTAATTTCAGGAAAGAGTTTTACGATAAATTTCATGGTTACTTCGCGAATTAAAGGAAAATTGATTTTTATTTTAAAAGTTTGCCGCTAATAATAGAAGTAATAACTGGTATTAAATGCCAATGAGAGATCTCAGCATAACGCGACTAGCTAAGCTCAGATTAAGTTCAAGCAAGAAATTGCCGATATAGCGATGTCAGCGCGGCTCTATTTATCGGTAGAGCCGTGTGATTGGAGCATGCTGAGCCCGTTTATAACAGCGCATTAGGGAGCCTCCGTACAAGTCACATACGCCCCTAGCGGATAGAGGATTGCGTGATTAAGACAATGGTGATAGGCATGGTAATCTGGCGAAAACCGTAATCACAGAGCTCTAATTCTCTAAACGCCCAGTAGGGTGATATAGACAGTGAAATGAATTTTATATCATCAATAAGACTGCTTAATCCACAAGGCGTTATATATCAGCTGCACTACGAATGCTAGTTCTATCTCTGATGGTGGTGCCGCACTGGTGTTAATGCGTGAAAGCCAAGCACTTACACGTGGCCTGAAGCCACTGGCTCGTATCGTCGGCCATATGACACATGCGCAAAAACCTGCCGAGTTTTCTATCGCTCCTATTGATGCTATCAAGAAACTACTAGCAAAAATCAACTGGACTAAAAACGATGTGGATCTGTTTGCAATCAACGAAGCGTTTGCGGTCGTGACCATGCGAATTGGCGCTGGACTCAGCCAAAGTCAATATTCACGGTGGTGCCTGTGCACTCGGTCACCCTATTGGCTGTTCTGGTGCACGGATATTGGTCACGCTGATTTATGCGCTTAAGCGTTTAGGTAAGCAACGTGGCATCGCATCTTTATGCATTGGTGGTGGCGAGGCCACGGCGATGACCATCGAGATAATCTAGGAAATAGAGTTAAATCTGCTAAATTACTGGGAGTGTACTTTAAAAGTCAAAAGTTTATGTAAGATGCTTATTAAGTGATAAAGAACAGCGGATGTTTTTTTGTGGATATAGAGAGTGATTAAGATCGTTTGGTCCAAAAAAGCTGATACAGCTCTCTAATGACACAATAGCTAAGTCGATTGATGTAAAGGGATGAGAATATTTAGCGTGATTAGATTATTAGTTGTTTTTTCGTTAGTGATACTTGCTGGGTGCTCAGCGATACTCGCTTCCAGTCCAACCAATAAAGCGTATAAGGAATTATTATCCCACTGGGAGTGGCAGAGGTCTTGCTGAACTATTTACAGTTTATGGCATCCCTGAAGAAAAGGAGAGAATGGAAGGGTATAATTTACTTATTTATAAGCGTACTGAGCATTACACGGGTGTTCTAATATATTTTGAGGCGGTTTTTAGCGTAGATGTGGATGGGGTTATCTTTAACCTGAATCAGTAACTTCACTGCACCACATAGCGCAAGCTCTTGATTTTACAGCGGCTGGTTAAAGTTTAACGGAAGCCTTGGCTTTTCCTGCCACAGAAAAGCTTAAAAGCATAGGCCCTTGTAATCGGTTGGTTAAAACGCCTTTTTTATACTGAACAAGGAGGATGATTAATGGGGGACTCAAGCATTATCTGCTGATCTAGTCAGTAGATATCCACTGATTAAAATAGCAGTAGCTCCCAATATTGTAAGATAACCAAAAGCCACGCCAAAAAATAGCTGGTCTATCGCCAAGGCGAAGATTATCCAGCTATAACCCACCGGGGCTACGATGGACAACCCCGCCATTTGATAACCGCGGATATTGCAATATTGACCTAAAATAGCCAATGGACCAAGTAGACAGAGCAGCAGTTTCATTTCAATGTTCGTTGCATCCCAGATATTAATGGCCGGGATCGCAAAAAGCAGAGTGCCAAATAGGTTTACTTGTAATAGGACTACAATGATATCTTCAGCTGTAGCCAAGGCTCTAATCAGCACACTTTCTATCGCTAAAAAAATAGCCCCACACAAAGCAATTAAAGCGGGGAGTCCTAATACTGTAGTCCCTTGAAATGCCCCCCTATCAAATAACACCACCAATGCGCCAATCAAACAACCTGCAATCGCATACCAGCGTTTAGCGCTAATAAACTCACCGAATATAAATATTCCCAAGACGATTGCGATGACACTATCTAATAATCCTATTGCTGCAGCATCTGCCACTGGCATATTAGCCGCAGCATAAATAGCGGCGTAGCCTCCAGCACCACCCACTAGAGCACGGGATATATGTAGGGGCCATTTAGGGCTAAACTCAATTTTACCTCTCTTAAATTTAGCGATCACAAGCATCAGCATTAAGCCTGAAAGATAACGGAAAAATATAATTTGCCAAACCCAATCGGCTCCTCCAAAAAATTTACCCGAGGCAAATATTATCGAAAATATACCGGTGCCAGCTAGTACCCAAAGCACTGCTTGAGAGTTAAGCTTTGTTGTCATTGCGATGGTGGTTTTATTAACATTTAAATCCATTTTGATTACTTTCCATGCGTATGAAGTTTTTGTAATTCGTCATACTCTGTTTTAATTGGATATTGTTCAAGAGAAATTTGTATTTATGTTGTCTTTATTCGTCTGTGTTTATCTATTCAAGGGAGTGCTTTTTCTATGCTTTTACCATCGAAGTTTATTTGATGGCTACAGACTAAGCTGGGTATTTCCTTAAGTGTTGGTAGTGATGGTTGGTATTTACGGTTGACAGTATTTTTGTAAATATAAATATTTTATCGTTACGTAAACGTGGGATAATCGCGCCTATGCACTAAGCTAAAGTTTGAATTGAAATAAATCCATACTTAATTTCGGTGTTTTTTTGGCGATGATATCAGCAATAATTTTTCCTGTGCCGCAGGAGAGAGTCCAACCCAAATTGCCATGACCGACATTTAAATATAAATTTTGTATCGGACTAGCCCCTAGTATCGGCAGAGATCTCGGGGTCATCGGCCGTAAACCTGCCCAGTATTTGACATCGCTATAATCAGCGACATCGGGAAGTATTTCCTTGGCAAGACGTAAAATCGCCTGAAAATCTTGTTGACGATGAGTGGTATCAAAGCCATCAAAGACCGCGGAAGAAACAATTCGCAGACGATCCCCTAACACAGATAAAGCGACTAACTTATCAGTATCATCAAAACCCGGCATCTGCGGTATGTCAGGATTAATTAAGGGTGCCGTTATGGAAAACCCTTTTATCGGATAAATGGGTAATTTAATACCTAGCGATTGCGCTAAAATACTACTGTGGGCACCCGCAGCCAATACATACGCATCTGCCTTAAATTCACCTTTGGAAGTCACAATACTAGAGATTTTATTATTTTCCCTAACTATAGACTCCACTGCAGCACCCCAAATAAACTTACACCGGCTATTTTTAATGCACCACTGCGCCAGTTCTCGGGTGAATTTGCTAGAGTCACCAGTTTTACAATTGGGCGAGAAAACCGCACCAGCGTAAATATTACTATCGCTTTGCAGCAGTGGCATTTTTTGATGTAGTGCATCTCGGTCAAGTAATTCTAGCTCGAGCCCTCGCTCCCCCAAAAAGTTAAAATGCTCACTCAGTTTTTGTAATTCACTGGTACTTCTACTCGCATAGATAATCCCCTGATCACTCACATCAAAGTCTATGTTCGTAGTCTCTCGTAACTCAGTCAACATATCGATGGAATACTGCGCCAGCTTAAATTTCGAGTCTGAATTTTGTAGCCACTTACTGCGCCGACACTGCGATAAAAATGATGCGGTCCAAGCCCATAAAGCTGGATCCATATGAAATTTATACTGCACCCCTAACTCTGGATTTAGCAGCGATTTAATCGCCACTTTCAAAGCCGAAGGTGACGCCCAAGCAAAGGCATCACTGGGGCTTAGAAATCCAGCGTTGCCCGCTGTTGCGCCAAAATCTCCATACTGCTCCTGCGCCTCTAATACAGTGACATCCATACCTGCTTGAGCCAAATAATAGGCAGTTGTCACACCGACAACCCCTCCACCAATAACGACTACGTTCATCATGTTACTCAAAAAATAAGATTATTTAAAAGCTCTGTATAGCTGGAATTATTAACTAGCACCTGAATCCGTGACTTCACTGCTCTCTTTTTACAAGCTATTGATCGTACAACAGTTTGAAAAACTCCACTAAACCTTATAAAGGGAACTAAAATTTTCAACTGTGCTGTAGAAGTCAAATTTTGTGTTCTCATTCCCTCTGAAAACGTGTATTCCAATTAATATCTAACACAGCAACGGGCATCATTTATAGTTCCTCTTCAATTACCAACGATTGATTATTAAGAATTTTCATCGAAAAATCACTTTCTGCCAACTGATAAAAGATGATTGTTCGACACAGATGCAGCAATTGATGACTGGGCTATTTAAGCATTGATTCAAGATATAATGAAATAAAAATAAAATCTACTTAACTGTGAAAGTTTTACTAAAAATTGATAAATAAATAGTAACTATGAGACCTCAGCATGACGTTGCGAGCGAAGGTAAGACAAGACAAGGCAAGGCAAAAACCGGCGAGATAGCGGAGTTTACTGGTGTAAATGAGCATATTGAGCCGATTTTTAACGCAGTATCACCGAGCGCAATAGTTATGCAGAGGTCTCACTATAATAATTAATCGGGTTAGCCATCTATAAACAAGTGATATTGGATACGATTTATAAAGATATAGGAAGTGTTGCGAAACACTTTTCAATCCATTCTCTGCCGGAAGCGGATGCTGAAACCAAGCTCAATGCTACCTATACCTGAAAAATCAGCACAGCTGCTAGACAATGCTGGCTGGAAAACGGGGATAACGACATTCAAATGAAGGGCGATAAAAGGTCTCAGGTTAAACTTTTGTCTGCTTTGGTCCACTTGTCGATCTAAAGACTGCATTAGAGCTAATAAACTCTCAACTAGGAGTACAAGTGAAGGTCAAAACAGAGCCGAGTATGGGTCGGGGCCCCTTTGCGTTACCACAAAAATCATTTGTTAAGGGAGCGGTTTAGTAATAGGCTCTGGCCCAATCATAGGCGCTTTAAAGAAAGGTTTTGGCGATTGCGTAGTATTAAAAATAAAAGACATAGAAGCGCGAGTAGTCAGTATTGCCCAGCAGATTTTGAACCTCAGTCAATTTCAAATTTTTAACATCGACCCTCAGCTAAAATCTGTGGACGCACTAAATCAACGCAACACTTTCGAGCGGCATTTGAGCCTATTGCAAAAAAGTAATTGTCTGTGATAGCGGCGCACTTTGCACTGTGGATTACTCTGTATTGGATTACGGAACAATACCACGGCCCATTTATCCCCTAGGCCTTAGCTAATACCTGAATCCGTGACTTCAAAGTGAATACAGAGTGTAAGATATTGATTCTACATCGGGATTGAAAAATCTTAGCTGCACCGCAGTAGGCTCAGCGGGTATTTTTCTAACCGCTGTAGAATCAAGAGCTTGTGCTATGTGGTGCAGTGAAGTCTCTGATTCAGGTAATATTCAAAGTTAGATGATAACGACGAGCACAAAATTAACCACTTCAGCAATCGAAACATGAGCTAGCTATTTTAACGCTCGCTGTGTTGCTGCTGTGGTTAACTTCTTTCGCTGCAACTTACTCTGCTAACTACAGAACCTATCAACAAATGACACACGCCTCTGGCACGTAGAGAAGTAGTGATGATAAAAACAGCTGCCGACATATAGCATCCGGACAAAAATGTTAGCAGCAAGCACAAACTTCTCAATACGCCAGACTTGCCTACATAGGGTTCATTATTTTAACAGGCACAGCAGTCGGTGTTGTGGTCATAGCTTCCAGAGGAGGCGCAAAGTCAGTTAGGTTAATACCGTCCACTGCTTTTTTGTACTCATCCATACTGGGAGTGCGTCCCAAAATTGCCGATAAAACCACCACTGGAGTGGATGCTAGTAATGATTCACCTTTCTTGCGCTCGGAGTCCTCTACCACTCGCCCTTGGAAGAGACGAGTAGAGGTAGCCAATACAGTGTCACCTTTTTCAGCTTTCTCCTGATTACCCATACATAAATTACAGCCTGGTCGCTCAAGATACATCATGTTCTCGTATTTAGTTCGAGCTGACTCTTTGGGGTTACTATCATCAAACTCAAAACCTGAGTATTTTTGTAATATATCCCAATCACCTTCTGCTTTTAATTCATCGATGATGTTATACGTCGGGGCGGCGACAATCAGCGGTGCTTTAAACTCAATACTGCCATTTTTTGCCTCTATATTTCTAAACATCTGTGAAATTATTTGTAGATCACCTTTATGTACCATGCAAGATCCGACAAATCCGAGATCAACATCTCTACTACCATCATAATAAGAGAGTTGTCTAATCACGTCATGGGTATAGCGTTTTGAGACGTCTTCATTATTTACATCAGGGTCTGCAATCATCGGCTCATCAATCAGATCAAGATCCACCACTAATTCCGAATAATACTTAGCATTATTATCTGGCTTCAAGGCAGGAATCTCACCGGATGTTATTTCGGAAATCCGCTGATCGGCTTTGGCAATTAAACCATGCAGAACTCGCGCGTCATTTTCCATACCTTTATTGATCATTATTTGGATGCGGCTCTTAGCTATTTCTAAAGATTCAATCAACTTGTCATCTTGAGAAATACAGATAGAACCTTTCGCCTTCATCTCGGCAGTCCAGTCGGTAAATGTAAAGGCTTGATCGGCGAGTAATGTACCTATGTGTACTTCGATGATTCTACCTTGGAAGATATTATCCCCGAACTGCTTGAGCATTTGAGACTGCGTGGCATGCACTACATCACGAAAATCTATATGCCCTTTCATCTTGCCTTTAAAAGTCACTTTAACCGACTCAGGGATTGGCATGGTCGCCTCACCTGTCGCCAGCGCAAGTGCGACGGTACCTGAGTCAGCGCCGAATGCCACACCTTTAGACATTCTAGTATGGGAATCTCCACCGATGATGATCGCCCATTCATCGATGGTGATATCGTTTAAAACCTTGTGAATAACATCGGTCATAGGCAGATAAACGCCCTCGGGATCACGCGCGGTGATAAGACCAAAGTTATGCATAAAACTCATCAACTTAGGAATATTGGCTTGTGCTTTTTTATCCCAAACTGACGCGGTATGACAACCTGATTGATAGGCTCCATCAACAATCGGAGAGATTGTCGTTGCCGCCATAGACTCTAATTCTTGAGAGGTCATCAGGCCGGTGGTATCTTGAGAGCCAACAATATTGACGGTGACACGAACATCGGACCCTGCATGTAAAACGGCTCCCTCTGTGACGCCAACAGCGTTTTTGTTGAATATTTTTTCAACAGCCGTCAGGCCCTGACCGGCATGAGAGATTTCTTGAGAGGGGGCAAAAACCGGTTTTAGTGCAATGCTAAGCGTTTGAGACGCGAAATTCTGCAATTTTTTACCGAACACTATCGCGTATGAGCCACCAGCTTTCATAAATTCAACTGATTGTGGAGTAAAAGCGGATGATATGTCGACCAGCTCTTGATCGCCTTTATATAACTTTTTCTGCTTGGTATTGATAGTAAGTACTGTACCTGTTTCTACCGAATAGCTCTGTACAAGAACCGGATCACCATTGTCGTTAAGTACCGTCTTACCGTTTGCATCAAGCTTTTTAACCCAGTTTTTAAGATCTAAGCCGATCCCGCCAGTTACCCCAACGGTGGTTAAAAAGATCGGTGATATACCGTTAGTTCCCGCCACTACTGGAGCGAAGTTAACGAATGGAATATAAGGACTGGCTTGTTCGCCCGCCCATAGGGCAACGTTGTTAACGCCCGACATTCTAGAAGAACCTACACCCATGGTGCCTTTTTCAGCGATTAACATCACCTTTTTGCCCGGATATAACGTTTTAAACTCTTCGATTTTAGCTTGAGCTTCTGGAGATATCATGCATTTACCGTGTAATTCACGGTCTGATCGAGAGTGAGCTTGATTACCCGGTGATAATAAATCCGTAGAAATATCACCTTCGGCGGCAATGTAAGTTACCACATCGATTTCTTCGTCTATTTCAGGAAGCTTAGTAAAAAAATCTGCCCGAGCATAACTTTCGAGAACATCCTTGGCTATACTATTGCCATTTTTAAATGCTGTAGCGAGTCGCTCTGTGTCTGCATCATACAGAAACACTTGAGTCTTAAGCACCTCTGCCGCCGATGTTGCAATTGCGGCATCATCACCTAGGGACAGATCTAAAAGAACTTCAACCGATGGGCCGCCTTTCATATGCGAAAGCAACTCAAAGGCAAAGCTGGGGGTGATTTCTGCAACGACAGATTCGGCTAGAATAATTTCTTTTAAAAATTTAGCTTTTACACCTGCCGCACTAGTCGTACCCGGTAACGTGTTATAAATGAAGAAATTAAGAGAATCCTCACGGTGCTCATTCCCTAGGTCTTTAATTTGAGTAATAATTTCCGTTAACAATTCGCTGCTATCAATTGGCAGAGGAGCCAATCCTAGATCTGTTTTACGGCTTTTGATTTCTTCTATATAGTCTAAGTACAAATTCATACACGCTTCCCGCTGTAGTTAATAACATTGTCATTATTAGGAATTTTTATTGGCTATTTAAGCTTACTTACGACCGCAACCGATCAATAGAATTCTGAGCTTGGTGTAATTTAATACTGCGCTTTGATTCCTATCTGTAGAGCGTAACGGCACGTTCTTTAAATATTTACCATAAGCTTCAAGCACTCTTTGGTGCCTCTGCTATTAGTCAGCCAGTAGTTTTTTAGTCAAATACCTGGCAACATCTGACAGATGTGAATTTTAAAATCATCGATATTCCCAGTGATTTTACCGCAATATGAGGATATTGTCGACAATCTTGAATAGATCACCGTAGAACTCGGTG
This sequence comes from Osedax symbiont Rs1, assembly GCA_000416275.1. Classification (GTDB taxonomy): domain Bacteria; phylum Pseudomonadota; class Gammaproteobacteria; order Pseudomonadales; family Balneatricaceae; genus Rs1. Next base: position 30,098 of record ASZJ01000182.1, on the reverse strand, counting down.
TTTTTTTTAGATTTATCCTGCCTATCGCAGTATTCATATTGCATGTTTGGCTGGTGGGAACTCTAGCTTAATTCATTAGGATATTTGCCAATCATGCAGATCTAATATAGTTGTACCTGCTTAATAGCTACCGCTCTGCCACTCCAATCAACTGACTATTTTATTGGCAATATCACCGTTTTCCAATTATTTAGGCATTACTGCTTTTTAGCCAGATTTTTTCGATTCATAAATAGCTGCCGATAATGCTGCTATTTGTGACCCATCTAGCAAAAAATTTGACTCATATAAAATAACTGTTGCATGACTTAATTTATAAAACATATTCCAAATTGACAGAGCCAAGCAGCGCTCTCAATCAATAAAACTTTACCCGACAACCGCTGATACTCTTGGATAGCTTTTATTAATCCAAATAAGAATTTAATACTATTTTAATAATCTAAAGATTTGTCCTATGCTCGGATATCTCACTAATTGTGACGTTCACCCAGTGTTATAAGCGCTGAGCAAATATTGACTGACATAGGATCCACCATGGCACAGCCACTCTCTCTGCAAATTTTACAGCGCTTGATCGCTTTTGATACCACTAGCTGTCACTCCAATCTTCAATTAATGGCATATGTGCAAGAATACCTGCTGGCTCAAGGCGTGACCAGTGAGCTTATTTACGATGAACAGGGAGGTAAAGCTAACCTTCACGCCACCATAGGCTCCAGTGATAAGCCGGGCATTATGCTGTCGGGACATACCGATACAGTGCCGGTTAGCGGGCAAAATTGGCACACTGATCCCTTTCAGTTAACTGAAAAAGAAGGGCTATATTACGGTCGTGGCACTTGTGATATGAAAGGTTTTATCGCGGTCGTGTTAGCCGCAGTACCGCAATTGGTGGCGCAGCCATTAAAAATCCCCGTGCATTTGGCTTTTTCTTACGATGAGGAAATTGGCTGTATTGGGGTGCGTCGTCTTATCGACACACTGAAGCAACATCCGATTAAACCGGCAATTTGCATTATCGGTGAACCGACTTCGATGAAAGTAGTGACCGCGCACAAAGGTAAAGTGGCGGTACGAGTGACTGTACATGGTAAAGAATGCCATTCGGGGATGGCGCCACAAGGGGTTAACGCAGTTAACTTTGCCGCACGCTTAATTGTTTGGCTAGAACAGCTGGCCATGCAAAAATGCCAGCAAGGCCCTTTCGACTATAGCTATGAAGTGCCATACAGCACCGTGCATGTAGGTACAGTTAAAGGCGGCACAGCATTAAATATTGTGCCAAAGCTGGCTAGTTTTGATTTTGAAATTCGCAATATAGGCGCAGAAGACAGCGCGCCTCTGATCGCGGAATTTAAAGCGTATGCCGACAGTCTCTGTACGCAGATGCAAGCGCAACATAAAAATTGTTCTATTAACATAGAGCAACTCACCGAATACCCAGGATTGAGCACTACAGAAGATACACAAGCGATTGAATTTGTCCGCAAGTTGGCGGCCAATAGCGAGATTGCCAGCATTAGTTTTGGCACTGAGGGCGGACTTTTTAGTAACGCCTTGGGGGTGGCCACGGTAGTCTGTGGCCCTGGCAGTATGGAGCAAGGTCACAAGCCCGATGAATTTATTGCCATTAAACAAATAGAACAGTGCGAAGCTTTTATGACGCGCTTAGTTGACGAGCTGCGCTAGCAATAATTTTCAGCAAAAATAGTGCTGAAAATTCAGCGATTGCCTGACAAAAAATATAAAAAAATCTTCCAGGAGAAAAAAATGTCTGAGAACTTCACGGCCCGAGCTGGTGAATCTAGCGCGAGTAGTGCCAAGAGCACTGGCCGTTTCAACAGAACACTGGGCTTAGCTGCACTACTGGCGGTGGCCGTTGGCCTGGTCGTATCACAGGGGGTGATGGTGTTGATGTTACAAGGCGCAGGTATGGCTGGCCTTGGTTTTATCATCCCTTTAGCACTAGGCTATATTCTGGCACTAACCTATATAAGCTCCTTTTCTGAGCTCTCTTTAATGATCCCCAAAGCGGGCGGTTTAGGCAGTTATACCGAAGTGGCGCTCGGTCATTTTCCGGCGATATTGGCAGTATTCTCAGGCTATGTGGTAGTGACAATGTTTGCCGTATCAGCAGAGCTACTGTTGGTCGATTACATCATCAATAAAATATATCCGGGGATCTTCCCTCAATACAGTGTCGGCTTTGGCCTGTTGGCGCTATTTACCCTACTCAACCTCAAAGGGCTGGACATGTTCGCCAAGCTGCAGTCGGTGCTCGCGTTGGTGATGGTGATATTACTATTGGCGATGGGCTTGAGTGCTGTGGGTGGGGTCGTAGTACCAAAGCCTGAAGGAATCGAACTAACCGCCAACTGGAACGCCATGGGCACTGAAGTGATTACATTAGTGGCACTGGCTATATGGGGTTTTGTCGGCGCTGAATTTGTCTGTCCACTGGTAGAAAATGCCGAACAGCCGGAGCGTAACATACCGCGCTCAATGACCATTGGTGTCACACTGATTTTCGCTACTATCGCTATCTATTGCCTGGGCGCACTGTATTACGTACCAGCAGAGCAATTGGCCAGTTCATCTCTGCCCCACTATGACTTTGCCAAGGCCGCTTTCGGTGAGGTTGGACTAGTGCTGATAGCGGTGTTATCAGTTGCCGCTACCTGTAGCACTGTAAATACTTGTCTTGCCTCTATCCCCCGTATGCTTTACGGAATGGCGCAAAACGGCCAAGTATTTCCACAGTTTAAAATTCTTTCTAAAGGCACTCAAACCCCTTGGGTTGCGGTGTTATTTGTCGCGGCGATTACCGGTGTGCCGATGGTGTTGCTAGCGGATCAGCCTGAGTCTATTGGCCTGTTACTGATATCTGCGGCAATTGCTTGGCTGCTGGCCTACATCATCACGCATATCAATGTAATCGCGCTGCGCCGTCGCTACCCTAATATTGCCCGTCCCTATAAAACGCCTTTCTACCCACTACCGCAGATTATCGGTATCGCCGGCATGTTATACGCTCTTATTTACGCCTCTCCCTCTGCAGAACTTAGTGCACAGATCTACGGCGCCGCTGGGATTGTACTGGCAGTGGTGGCGGTGATCGCTATTTTTTGGGTCAAGGTAGTGATGAAGAAAAACCTCTTTAGCCCAGAGCCGATCGAAAAAGCCCTCGAAGCTGAATAATCATAGCAGTCGATACAGCTCCCTAGTTAATTATACTAAGAGTTTGAAAAATCAGGCATTAATATGCGCTTATATTAATTCCGACCAACAAAAACTAATATTTGACCGATGCCAAGTAATGGCAGCATAGCTGAATCGGTAAAATTCATCATCAGGAGAAATTAATATGTCCGACAATAAAAACATCCCCAACGTCGATATGCAACAAGTGTGGCAACAGGACAAAGACCACCATATTCACCCATGGACAGACTTTTCTACCTTTAAAGAAAGCGGTTCAATGATTCTGGCCGACAGTGACAATGTGCATGTTATCGACGGCGAAGGTCGCAAGTATCTAGATGGTATTGGCGGGCTTTGGTGTGTCAATATAGGCTATGCACGTAAAGAAATGGCGGAGGCAATTGCCGAGCAAATTTGCAAGATCCCCTATTATTCTAGTTTTGGCCACCACACTACTATTCCGGCGGCGCAACTTTCAGCCAAGTTAGCGGAATTGGCACCGGGTAATCTAAACCATGTTTTCTACGGCTGTGGCGGCTCTGTCGCCAACGATACTGCGGTTAGAATTATTCACTTTTACTTTAACCAGTTAGGTAAAACATCGAAGAAAAAGATCATCTCACGCATCGATGGCTACCACGGTAGTACCTATTTAGCGATGTCGATTACCGGTGTTAAGTTTGATCACATCGGCTTTGATATCGATGAACAACTAGTTCACCACATCTCTTGCCCCAACCCTTACCGTCGCCCGGATGAGCAGAGTATTGAAGATTTTTGCGATGAGAAAGTACAAGAGCTAGAAGATAAAATTCTTCAATTAGGCGCCGACAATGTTGCCGTATTCTTTGCCGAGCCAATCATGGGTGCCGGTGGCGTGATTGTGCCACCAGAGGGTTATCACAAGCGCACCCTTGATGTTTGTCACAAGTATGACGTGCTCTATGTATCCGACGAGGTAGTCACCGCTTTCGGTCGCCTAGGTCACATGTTTGCCTCTGAAGATGAATTCGGCATCGTACCGGATATGATCACCTGCGCCAAAGGTTTGACCTCTGGTTACCTACCACTAGGTGCCACTATCCTCTCGGACAAAATCTACGATGTAATCAGTGTGCCACAAGCCGATGGCGCGATGTTTACCCACGGCTACACATACTCGGGACACCCGGTAAGTTGCGCGGCGGCAAACAAGAACATCGAGATCATGGAACGTGAAAACATCTGTGAAAACGTTAAAGAGATGGGCGCTTACTTCGAGGCGCAGGTCAAAACCTTGAGTGACTTGCAGATCGTTGGTGATGTGCGCGGTCGCAAGTTCATGATGTGTATCGAAAACGTTGCAGACAAAAAAACCAAACAGCTGATCGATGGAGATGCCAAAGTCGGCAATCGCATCGCCGATCACTGCCAAGAGCGCGGCCTGATCGTACGCCCACTAGCGCATATGAACGTACTCTCACCACCTTTGACCCTCACCAAAGAACATATCGATTTTCTAGTAGCGACGCTGCGTGAAAGTATCGAAGCAACTACCGCTGATCTTAAGGCCGAAGGCTTTTTATAAGCAATAACAGTCGATACGCCCGTTAGATATCCCCGCCAAGTGCGGGGATTTTTTTGCCGACTGCCCAGCATTATTGTGGTTAGGACTCTCTGTGCAATTCAGCAAAGCTTTTAACTGCTTTAGTTTTAACTTACGCATCAATACTAGCTTTCAAAGACTAAACCTTTAACACTACTACCGGATCATCCATCAACTTATGCTCGCGTGATTTTTTCGCCAGCTGCTGAATAAAATGTGCTATCGCTTGTCTGAATTGAGGCCGTTATTGCGCTAATTACCTATCAGACACACCCCACAATTTGTGGAGGGAAAACTTCTACTTGCTATTAACTACCAGTTAAAACATTATTATTGAACTTTTCGCGCAAAAAACTAATCTTAATTAGGTCCAACTCTTCTTGCACTGCTAGAATTGAAATTATTTACCAAAAACAACTATTAAATAGGTTGCTCAAATGTTAATCGAATTTACGGTAGGAAACTTCCGTTCAATCAAAGAGCCTCAAACCCTAAGTCTTGCTAAAGCAAAAGGGAGTGAGCTTGAACAAACAAATTGCTTTTTACCCGAAGCCCCTGGAAGCATTGAATTAGTCCGTTCTGCTGCTATTTATGGTGCAAACGCGGCTGGAAAATCAAATGTAATTAAGGCATTAGATGTAATGGATACTATTGTCTTAAAATCCGCATCTTCTCAAGAAGGAGATGACATTCCTGTATCTCCTTTCCTTTTTGATAAATTATCATCTGAAGAACCTTCTGAATTTGAGATTGTGTTTATTAGCGAAGGAGTTCGCTATCAATATGGATTTACTGCAACAAGTAAAAAAATTTTAGAGGAATGGCTAATTGCATACCCTAAAGGGCGCCCGCAAAAGTGGTTTAACCGTGCATTTGACCCTAAAACCAAATCTCAAGTATTTAAATTTGGTGACTCTTTATTAGGACAGAAGTCCGTATGGCAACAAGCTACGAGATCAAACGCTTTATTACTTTCTACAGCCATTCAATTAAATAGCGAACAACTTAAACCTGTATACAACTGGTTTAGAAATAAGTTGAGGGTAGCAAGCAGCGGTGATTGGGGTCCAAGTTTCACAGCCTCTTTATGTCAGAAGAAAGACTTGAAGAATAAAATTTTGTCATTCCTAAAATCAGCAGATTTTGACATTCATGATATTCAAATTGATAAGGAGAAATTCGATCCGGACTCTCTTCCTGATGAGATCCCAAAAGAGGCTAGAGAAAAAATTATCAAAGAGCTAGAAGGAAAAGAATTATTAAAAATTAAGACTGTCCACAAAAGCTCGAATGATGATTTAGTAAGTCTAGATTTTGATGAGGAATCTGAAGGCACTAAAAAGTTTTTTTCTTTTGCAGGTCCATGGCTAGATACTCTTAAGCACGGATATATTCTCGTTATAGATGAATTGCATGATAGCTTGCATCCAAATATGGTGAAATATCTTGTTGATCTATTTCATAATAAGAATACAAATCCAAATAATGCCCAGTTGATTTTCACCACACATGAGACATCGATCCTAAATCAAGACGTCTTTAGGAGAGATCAAATTTGGTTTTGTGAAAAAGATAATGGGCAAGCAACTTCATTGTACCCCCTTACAGATTTTAGCCCTAGAAAAGAAAGAGAGAATATCGAGTTAGGGTATTTATCTGGACGTTATGGAGCTCTTCCTTTCATCAAGAGTTTCAGTCTTGATGAGGAATTATAATGGGCTCTGAAAATCTGTTTCACAAAAGAAAGGCAAAAATATCTACTGATTTAGAACGACGGAAAGCAAAAAGAGCAACCTACCAAAAAGTTCTCATTGTGTGTGAAGGAGAAAAAACAGAACCTAACTATTTTAAAGAGTTGGTTGCCTACTATCAATTAAATACTGCCAACGTCGAAATTGACGGTAGCTGTGGATCTAGCCCTAAGAATGTTTTAATTAAAGCATTAGAACTTTATTCAATAGAAGAGAATCGAGGAGACCCTTTCGATAGAGTCTATTGTGTTTTTGATAAAGACACTCACTCAACTTTTGGCGATACAGTAACCACAATAAATAATCATAAGCCTAGAGATATATTCTTTCATGCCTCATCTGTTCCATGTTTCGAATTTTGGCTAATATTACATTTTAATCCGACAACGAAACCCTACGAACCAACTGGGAAGAATAGTGCTGCAGACCTTGTTATTCGAGATTTAAAACAATATATCCCCGGATATAAAAAAGGAGATGCGGGGATATTTAAGCAGCTTCATCCGCAGACTGAATTCGCTAAAGCCAATGCCATACGAGTAAACAGGCAAGCGAAACAAAGCAATACGGACAACCCTTCTACACATATCATTGATCTTATACATTATTTACAGAACCTTAAATCACAGATATAAAGCAGATAACGAGGGTCTAGAACGTTGCTTGTGCACACTGCTCTTATCAGACCTCACCGTTGAACACAACGACCTTTACTGAATACTAATTTGGTAGCTTCACCGGGCAAAAAAAAGCCCTCGACATAGGCCGAGGGCAAACAATGATCGAAATGCTTGCCAGCATAGCGCTGGCGAAAAAGAAAAAGAAAAAGAAAAATAAAAATTTAGCTCAATTTAATCCAAGTAGTCTTCAGCTGGGTAAACTTATCCAGTGCGTGTAATGATAAATCCCTGCCAAATCCCGATTGTTTAAAGCCGCCAAAAGGCGTGCTGAAATCTAGCGCATCCATGGTATTGACGGAAACAGTGCCTGCTTTTAAGCGCTTGCTGACGCGATGCGCTCGACTCAGGTTCGCTGTCCACACTGAGGCCGCCAAGCCGTAGATTGAATCGTTGGCCAGTGCCACCGCCTCCTCTTCTGTATCAAAACCTAAGATCGCCGCGACTGGACCGAAGACCTCATCGCGGGCGATAGCCATTTGCGGGGTGACATCACCAAACACGGTAGGAGTCACGACGGTACTGCTGTGATCACCAATTTTACCGGTTAGTAAAGTGGCGCCTTCACTTTGTGCCTTGGTGATGCAGCTGCGCACATTTTCAGCGTGGTTCATGTCGATCAGTGCGCCCACTTGAGTATCAGCTTCTAGCGGGTCGCCCACTTTCATGCTTTGTGCCTTGGCGACAAATTTTTCAGTGAAGGCCTGTTTGATGCTGTTGTCGACCAAAATACGTGAGTTAGCGGAACATACTTCGCCTTGATTGAAGAAGATTCCCATTGCGGCGTGCTCAACGGCGTCGTCGAGGTCGCAGTCGGCGAAGATTAAATTAGGGCTCTTGCCACCTGTTTCAGGCCAGATTTGCTTCATGTTAGACTCTGCTGAGTAGCCCATAAACATTTTCCCGACTCGAGTGGAGCCGGTAAACGCGAGACAGTCGACATCCATGTGCATGCCCAGCGCCTTGCCGACGATGTGGCCGTGACCTGTCACCACGTTGAAAACGCCATCCGGCAAACCTGCTTGCTTGGCTAATTCTGCCAAGCGCAGCACTGTGAGTGGGGACTGCTCGGCGGGCTTTAGTACCACTGAGTTACCGCTGATCAGCGCCGGTGCTAATTTCCACGCGGCAATATCCAGCGGGAAGTTCCAGGGAACCACCGCGGCAACCACACCGACCGGTTCGCGGGTAATGGTGGCGATGTTGTTGCGATCAGTCGGCGCCACTTCACCGTAAAGTTTATCGATAGCCTCGGCGTACCACTCAAAGCAGCCAGCAGCACCTGGTATATCTATATTGATCGCATCTTGAATCGGCTTGCCGACATTGAGGCTCTCTAGCAGCGCCAGCTCTTGATGATTTTCCATGATCAGTGCGGCTAATTTTTTGAGTACCGCTTTTCGCTCGCCCGGTGCTTGGTCGGCCCAGATACCGCTGTCAAAAGAGGCGCGCGCCGCACGCACTGCACGATCGACATCTTGCGCGGTGCAGGCAGCAGTGGCGGCCAGCAGCTCACCCGTGGCAGGATTGATGGTGTCATAAGTACCGCCATCGCTGGCGTCACAAAATTCGCCGTTGATAAACGCCTGAGATTTAAGGCTGAGACTTGCTTGTTTTTTTAGCCAGTAAGCTTTGTCTTGAATGGTCATATAGCGTTTCCTTGATGATCAAATAATAAGGGTTATACAGCGTCGCTGTGCACGGCATTGGCGCGGATCCGCCGCGGTGTCGTCATGTTTTCTACACTGAGAATATCGTTCAGTGCCTCTGGTGTTAGCAGGCCTTCTATCAACACTAAATCGCGCACACTGTGGTTGCCTTGCATCGCTTTCTTGGCTAGTCGAGTGGCGTTGTCGTAACCGATGTAAGGGTTGAGTGCGGTAATTATACCGATGCTGTTATTGACAGTATTGAGGCAGTGTTCACGGTTTGCAGTGATTCCTGAAATGCATTTGCTCGCCAGTGTCTCTACGGCGCGAATTTGTAAACCTAGTGATTGCAGGACGTTAAAGGCGATAACCGGCTCCATCACATTGAGTTGTAACTGCCCTGCCTCCGCCGCCATTGTAACCGTGATATCGTTGCCGATCACTTGGAAGGCCACTTGATTGACCATCTCGGGAATCACTGGATTGACCTTGCCCGGCATAATAGAGCTGCCTGGCTGCATGGCAGGCAAATTTATTTCTTGAAAGCCTGCGCGTGGACCACTGGAGAGTAACCGTAAATCGTTGCAAATTTTAGAAATTTTGACTGCGTTGCGTTTCAGCACGCTGGAAAATGTGATGAATGCGCCCATATCGGATGTCGCTTCGATTAGGTTCCTTGCCGCGACCATATTTTTGCCACTGATCTGACATAGCTCTTCAATGACTAAACTTGAATACTCGGGATCCGTGTTAATACCGGTGCCGATTGCAGTAGCTCCCAGGTTTATTTCACGAAAGTATGCTACGACATCTTGCACTTCATCAATATCTTCTTTGATGGTGAAATACCAAGCGTCAAACTCTTGACCCAAGGTCATCGGAACCGCATCTTGCAGTTGCGTGCGGCCCATCTTTATCACGTCCGAGAATTCAACCGCTTTTTGTTTGAACTGATAGCACAGCGCCGACAGCGCACTGACATACTCTTGATGGCTCAACAGTATCGCCAAGCGAATAGCTGTGGGATAGGCATCATTGGTTGATTGCGATAAGTTCACGTGATTATTAGGGTGTAAATGTTGATAGTCACCGCGTCTATGGCCCAGTATTTCCAGCGCGCGATTAGCGATCACCTCATTGGCATTCATATTAGTAGAAGTGCCGGCACCCCCTTGAATGACATCGACCACAAAATGAGAGTGCCACTGCCCGGCGATGATTTCATCACAGGCCTGACAAATAGCATCAGCTTTAGTTTGGTCGAGCATAGCCAGTTTACGATTGGCTTTGGCGGCCGCTTTTTTCACCATGGCCAGCGCGTCCACCAGCTTGGGAAAGTGCTGCAATTGAATGCCGGTGACGGCAAAATTTTCAATGGCACGCAAGGTTTGTATACCGTACAACGCGCTGTTGGACACCTCGCGCTCGCCGAGTAAATCTTGCTCTGTGCGCATACTGTGCTGCTGCGTGGCAAACAGCCATTGCTGACGCTGCTCTTCCCACTGCAATAAAAGCGCGGCAAGAGCGGCGGTGCGCGATGAGATACTCATCCAGTGTTGCAGGGCTTTGCGCTCAATCACTAGTAGCGTCATTTCTGTCAAGGCGTGATATTGCATGGCGAGCAGCGGGCTTTTCGAGTCGCTGATGGGCGCTACAAGCAAACAACTAATTAGTGCAGGTGCCTCCAGTGGCAATGGATTATTAGCGGAGGCAGTGATGCGTCCCAGCAGTAAAAGTGTCAGTTGCTGCGAGGTAGGCATCGGCAGTGAAGCGCTTTTTGCCTGCGACACTACCCGGCAAATTTTTAGCAATTCACTAAATTCACTGTCTGCTAAGTATTCACACTTGAGGACAGTTTTGATTAATTTTTTATTATTGGCGTTCATTTATTCACTCTTACGCCTCGAGCGTATTTATACGATGGAATAGTACGCGATACCTTAGGCTTACCAGCACTGGGTACTGGGTATTGAGAATAGAGCGGGCAAGTGGATATCGCCCTGCCAGACTATGAATAGATCTTGCATTTGTAAAATATTATAAACATCTCAAGAGTATTACTTATTCTTATCCAAGAGAGTTTTACCAGCCATTCAATACTGTAAACACACACCAATACTCGACCAGCTCTGATCAGAGACGGCCATTAATAGCGACTCAATTATGTTGCAGAGCCTGTTTCATCGGCGCTGGTCTGATCGTGGTTAGCCTGCACTAAGTTCTTATAAAAGCGCTGATCGGTAAAGACCGATTGTGCAAGTTCTGAGGCGTGTTCTTTCAAAGTGCTAATGAATGCATCGGCGACGGGAGTGGAGCGTAAGCGTGAAATTTTTGCCACGCCTAAACGCAGTGGCAGCAGTTTTTCAAGCAGCGGGATAGCGACAATTTCTCTGCCATCTAGGGCCAAATTATTAACCAGTGGGGTGTTGAAAAGCGAGTAGCCAAGGCCATTGGCGACTAGGCCAGAGACCATACCCAATGATTGTGCTCGGTAGGCGACGTTGGGCTGCACATTTTGGCTGAGAAAGAGTGAGAAGAAATACTCGCGGCTCATCGGCCAGTCTAATAGCACCATTGGGTACGCTGCTAATTCGGCCAGTGACAACTCGGTGCGGTCCGCCAGTGGATGATCTTTAGCTAGCGCCACATAAGGTGGAAATTCGATAATAGCTTCAAACTCAATATCACTAGGTAGTTGTAAATCATAAGTCAAAGCCAATTCATAATGGCCACTTACCAAGCTTTGAATGATGTCTTTCTGATGTTTTTCATCACACTCAATATTGACCTCAGGGTAGCTATCAATAAATTTCTTCATCAGCGAGGGTAGTAATATCGGCGTAAAAGTGGGAAAGCTGACGATCCGCAGTGTTCCCGCTATATCCTCCCCTAACGTATTGGCGTAGCGCCCGAGGTTCTCCGCATCCAGTAACAGCTGATTGGACTTGAGGATGAACTGTCGCCCGGCGGCAGTCAGTGATAATCCCTGGGCGTGATGGCGTACAAACAGTTGTAATCCGGTGACGTCTTCCAAGTGCAGAATAGCTGATGAGATGGATGGCTGTGAGACATGTAGCTCCTCGGCTGCACGGGTAACACTACTGTGTTCACCCGCTTTAACGAAGTAGCGTAAGTGTTTTAAGGTGAAATGCATGTAGTGAGGCTCTTATTTGACGCAAATCCTTCTGCATTAGTAAATTCGGACTAAAAACCATACTAGATTAAAAATAATTATACAAAGGTTAGCCTACATTTAATTTTTGCAGCGCCCTACTGTCATGCCCAAGCTCCTTGGATAGCTTTTTTTGATCCAGTTGCTAGGTTAATTATATTTTAACAATGCAAAGAAATTTTCTACTCTAAATCAATCGCTATAAAAAATTAACCATACAACAGCCAAATAGCGGTGAGTACTGGTTAGGGAAGTAGCGAATAAGTCCCCAGATGTTCCCTGTGGATAACTAAGCGGTCAATACCCATAAAGAGGGGCACGCAGATCTGCGGAAGAATACGAAGTGAATGGCTAGTCCTTTACAAGCGTTCTGACAAAGGAGTTGGCCGCTTAGAGATCCACCCTGCGGGGCGTACAGGATAGTTCGTGCTCTTTGTTAATGGCTTTCGTCGGGCAACCAGCCCGCCTGTAGCCATTGCCTCAATCACAAACAATCCTGTACGCCAGGGGCGTCTGGGACTTGTTCGCTGCTTCCTTAGCAAATACGTTGAACGAGGCTAGTTGCAGCAGGGTATTGATCGGCGGCGCTGGTGCTTTTGCAGCAACTCGAGAGAGAGACAGAACAACTAAAACAGGATACAGACATGACAGTTGAACACATAGACACCTTGGTCATCGGTGCCGGTCAAGCCGGTGTCGCAATGAGCGAGCACTTAAGCAAACTAGAGGTGCCGCATATCGTCTTGGAGCGCGACCGCATTGCCGAGCGCTGGCGTACCGGCCGTTGGGATTCGCTAGTGGCGAATGGTCCAGCGTGGCACGACCGCTTTCCAGGCTTAGAGTTTGAGGATGTCGATGATGATGCGTTTGCAGCTAAAGAGCGAGTCGCTGACTACTTTGTTGAATACGCAGAAAAATTTAAAGCGCCTATTCGCACTGGTGTCGCAGTAACCAAAGTATCACGCAACACTAAGCAGTCAGGCTTTATCATTGAAACCTCTGCCGGTGTCATTCACGCCAGCCGCGTAGTGACAGCAACAGGACCTTTCCAGCGTCCGGTTATTCCACCGATAGCTCCCCAGGATTCACCGTTACATCAAATACACTCGGCGGACTATCGCAACCCCAAGCAGCTGCCAGACGGCGCTGTACTGGTGGTAGGTGCAGGATCTTCAGGGGTACAGATTGCCGATGAGCTGCGGGCGGCGGGCAAAAAAGTTTATCTCTCGGTTGGCGCACATGACCGTCCACCACGCGCCTATCGTAATCGTGACTTTGTCTGGTGGTTAGGCGTGCTGGGCGAGTGGGACGCCGCTGAATTAAAGCCCGGTGCTGAGCATGTCACTATTGCCGTCAGTGGCGCTAAAGGTGGCCACACTATCGACTTTAGAAAACTGGCCAATCAAGGCATTACGCTCACCGGTCTGACCGAGTCATTTGTCGATGGCAAGGTGACCTTTCAGGGAAATCTAGTCGAAAATATTGCACGTGGCGATGCCAATTACCTCTCATTACTGGATGCGGCAGACGCCTACATTGCCCGCAACAATTTAGACCTGCCAGAGGAGCCGCAAGCGCGCCATGTTCATCCAGAACCCGATTGCATGACTCATCCGATCCGTGAACTAGACCTCGCGGCAACCGGGATTCATTCCGTTATCTGGGCGACCGGTTTTGCTGTCGACTACAGCTGGATGGACGTAGCTGCCTTCGATGATACCGGTAAACCACAGCACCAGCGTGGTGTATCGACAGAGCCTGGTATCTATTTTATCGGCCTGCCTTGGCAGTCACGTCGGGGCTCATCGTTTATTTGGGGGGTGTGGCACGATGCCAAGTATGTTGCCGATCATATTGAAACCCAGCGTAGCTATCTTAAATATCGCGATCCATCGCAGCGTTAACCGCACTCATTGCAGCTCCAACGAGCTGCTTATTGATGTTAAACGAATGCAAATATCACCCACTGTAGTGCAAGGGTGTTGACGCATAACCCGCAACCGGTGATTTGAAAGTGAATACAGCGTGTCAGATATTGATTTTATCGTGCAGTTGAAAAATATTAACGGCACTGATCAGTTCAGTGGCTATTTTTCTAAGCGTCTTAAAATCAAAATCTTGTGCTAAATAGCACCGTCAAATCACTGCTTTAGGGTAATCAAAAGTTGGAGTAACAAATGACCACACATACCAGAATTCGCATGTTCAATACCAAAGAAACCTATCCCAACCAGAGCTTAGATAATGATCTTTGTCAGGCGGTAGTCGCCGGTAACACCGTGTATCTTCGCGGCCAAGTAGGCACTGATTTTGAGGGTAATTTGGTCGGTTTAGGCGACCCTGGTGCACAGGCTGAGCAGGCGATGAAGAACGTCAAGCGCCTTTTAGAAGAGGCTGGTTCAGACCTTAGCCATGTTGTAAAAACCACCACCTACATCACCGATCCACGCTATCGCGAAGCTGTTTACCGCGAGACAGGAAAATGGTTCAAGGGGGTCTTCCCGATATCTACCGGTCTAGTAGTGCAAGGTTTAGCCCAGCCACAGTGGTTGATGGAAATCGATATTATCGCAGTAATCCCCGACAGTAATAAATAAAGGAGTTTATATGACTTTTTCAGTAGCGGGTGTCTGCCCAGACACTGGCATGGTGGGCTGCATCATCACCTCTTCGAGTATCTGTGTCACTAGCCGTTGCGCCTTTACCCGCAGCGGTACCGGTGTCGCTCTCACTCAGAACATAACCAACCCAGATTTGGGGCCACTGGCACTGGATTTGCTACAGCGCGGCGAGTCTGCCGAACAGGTTATGCAGGCCCTGGGGGATGCCGACAGCGATGTACAGTGGCGGCAGCTCGGCGTGTTGGCACTGGATGGACGCAAGGCAACTTTCAGTGGCGAGCAAGCGCTGGGGATTTTCAATACAGCGCAAGGTGAGAACTGTATCGCGATGGGAAATTTACTGGCGAATGCTGAGGTTCCCCAAGCGATGATTGACAGCTTTGAAAACAGTAGCGGTCACCTTGCGCAACGGCTCTTGAAAGCCCTTGAAGCGGGCTTGGCAGCGGGCGGAGAGATGGGGCCGTTACACTCAGCGGGGCTACGCGTAAATGCAGACCCCGCTTGGCCGGTAGTTGATTTACGGGTCGATTGGCACGATACACCAATTGCCGAGCTAGCGGCACTGTGGCGCAATTATCAACCACAGATGCAAGCTTATATTACCCGCGCTACGGATCCTGCCAATGCGGAATCTTACGGTGTACCAGGGGATGAGTAGTCGGCCTAGTTGAGCGAGCTATCGCAGCTGTAGCTGTGATTATCTGGGTGCTTTTCAGCTGCCCAGATACGCTTCTATAATCGCCAAATGAGTCAATATTTACGCTAATTAAAGCCTATCACGGCCTAAGTGTTTTTGGCTCACTAACCAGCACTGTAGCTTCGAGCCATGCTGCAACCCCATGCATGTCGACACAGCAAGCGCTTTGCATTGGTTTTATTTATCCAAGGCTGATGATTTTAGTATTTTACTAATACTTGGCAAAATCATAACGTCTTAGTCAGCAAATTTTGAGCCAGCTCAGCCTGTAAGAAATAAAACTAGCCGTACTGTTATCACGTTACACACCGAGAAATAAAGCCATGAAGCACGCTATAAATATAAAAAATGTCAGCAAGTACTACGGCGACTACCGCGCAATCAAAGACATCTCTTTCGATATACGCGACAACGAATTTTTCACCTTACTCGGCCCCAGTGGCTGCGGTAAAACCACTTTATTACGGATGATCGCCGGTTTTGAAATCCCCAGCGGCGGGGTCATCAAGTTGCACGGCACGGATATCCAAGCGCTGCCTGCCCACAAGCGCTGCGTTAACACGGTGTTCCAAAATTACGCACTCTTTCCGCATATGAACGTAGCGCAAAACATTGGTTTTGGATTAGAAATGCTCAAGTGGAGTGAAGAAAATATTGCAGCCAGAGTAGATGAAATGCTCGAGTTGGTACACATGCGACCTTTTGCGGCCCGCATGCCTGCAGCACTTTCAGGGGGACAACAGCAGCGCATAGCACTGGCTAGAGCACTGGCACCGAAACCGGAAGTCTTGCTCTTGGATGAGCCACTCTCGGCACTAGACTTGAAATTGCGACAATCGATGCGCGATGAATTGCAGCAATTGCAGCGCGATACTGGGATTACCTTTATTTTTGTCACCCACGATCAGGAAGAAGCGCTGGCGATGTCAGATAGAATCTGTGTCTTAGCCGAAGGGGAAGTGCAGCAGTTGAGCAGCCCGAATGAGATTTATGAAAATCCGATTAATAAGTTTGTCGCCGATTTTATCGGCGAGACCAATTTTATGGCCGTCACTATCGGCGCTGTCAACAGCGCAACCGCAGCAATTACTAACCCCCTTGGCATTCAATTAAATGTACCTAATGCAGGTTATCGCCCAGGACAAGAGGCGACGATGTCGCTGCGACCAGAAAAAATATCGATCAACACCCAAGGGCTAGAAGTAAATTTGCAAGGTGAAATAGTACATCGCACTTACATGGGCGGTTATACCCATTACAAAGTCCGCACTGCAAATGGCATTGAGCTGCGGGTATCAAAGCGCAACACAATCAGTAATGACACTGAATACCAGCTCCAGCAGCGCGTGGACATAGGCTTCAGCAAAACCTCAGTGCGGGTGTTATGCCAATGAAAAAACTCAGTTTAAATTTCTGGGGCCTGCTACCCGCTTATTTAGTGATGTCATTGTTGATGGTGTTACCGCTATTAATTATTTTTTATGTCTCATTCATGAGCTCAGATCCGTATGGCGGATACAAGGCGGTTTTCTCGCTGGATTCCTATACACAAATTCTTTACTCCTATGATTGGGATGAAAATTTAGTACTGAACTTGCAGTACTTGAAAATCATCGCTAGGACGTTATTACTCTCAGCTGCGACAGCCATAATCTGCCTGCTGATTAGCTTTCCTGTCGCCTATTACATCTCACGTCAAAGCCACACCATGAAAACGTTGCTGCTCTATTTAGTCACGCTGCCATTTTGGGTCAGCATGGTGGTGCGGGTCTACGCATGGGTGCTGATATTAAGTAACGATGGGGTACTGGAAAATGGGCTGCGTTTCTTTGGTCTGATTGGCGATATCGACAGCTTACTCTACAACAATGGCGCGATGATGGTGGGCATGGTTTACACCTACATTCCACTGATGATTTTACCCATCTACGCCAGTATCGAAAAGCTGGATAGCCGCTTAATTGAAGCGGCCAGTGATCTTTACAGCAGCCGGATGAACACCCTGAGAAGGATTATCTTGCCACTGTGCAAGCCAGGTATTGTCGCGGGGTTTGTCTTAGTGTTTGTGCCAAGTTTAGGAACCGTACTTGAGCCCATGCTGTTAGGTGGCGGCAAGACCATGATGCTGGGGAATCTGATTCAAAACCAATTTGGGGTAGCCAGAAACTGGTCTTTCGGTGCGAGTTTAACGGTTTTACTATTGTGCATTGTTTTAATCTTTTTGATGTTTCAAGCGCGCAGAACAAATCTAAATAAGGAGTTCTCATGAATATTTCGGCGCTGTTTAAACCTAATCGTGAGGCCACGCACTACCCGGGCTTTGGTGCGGTGGGAATACTCTTTTTCAGCTTTCTGTATTTTCCAATACTGGTGATCATCACCTATTCATTCAATAGTAATCGGATTGTCTCAGTATGGCAGGGATTCTCCTGGAAGTGGTACGCCAGTGCACTGCAAAACGAGGGGTTACTGAATGCGTTGCAGGTATCATTTACCGTGGCGTTGTTCGCCACCTTGATCGCTACTGCCATTGCTACCGCTGCCGCCTTGGTATTATCACGGGGGAAGAATGTAAAGCACGCTAAGTTATCACAAGCTGTGGTCAACCTACCTTTGATGCTGCCTGAGATTGTCTTCGCGGTGGCTATTTTGATTTTGTTTTCTCAGCTGGGCATCCAAAATGGCATGTTAAAGCTGATACTGGCCCACAGCGCCTTTTGCATTCCCTTCGCTTTTTTACCGATACGCGCCCGATTGCAGGGCATGGATAACAATTTAGAGCAGGCGGCCCAAGACTTATACGCCACCCCTCTAGTCACATTTCGCCGTATCACCCTGCCTTTGATTGCCCCCGGTATTTTTGCCGGAGCGATGCTCAGCTTTGTCATCTCGATGGATGATTTCATCACCAGTAATATTGTTTCTGGAGGTGGGGCAACAACTTTACCTGTCTACATTTTCTCACTGGTAAAACAGGGGGTTTCTCCAGAGCTCAACGCAATATCAACGTTAATCATGGTCGCGTCTCTATTGATCGCGACCCCTTGCTGGCTTATTGCCAAGCGCAGTCGCTAAACGGCACTGTGGCGAAAAAAATCACTAAATAGTCATAATAAAAGGAAAAAAATCTATGCAGTCATTTACAAAAATAAGCTTATTGGCCATTGGTATTTCTCTGGCAGCGGGAGCAAATGCCGCCAGCGATAAACTAAATATTTACACTTGGGCAGAGTCGATAGATCCGGTACTTATTGAAAAATTTCAAACTGAAACCGGGATTAATATCACCTTAGATAGTTACACCTCCAATGAAGATTTACTGGCCAAGTTAAAGTCAGGCAGCAGTGATTACGACGTAGTTTTCCCCAGCCAGCACTTCGTTAAAATCATGGTTCAAGAAGGCTTGCTAAAAAACATTGATGCCAAAAATATGGCGGCGTTCAAGCTAGTTGATGAGCAGTGGAAAAACATGTGGTGGGATCAAAAGTCAGAGTATTCGATTCCCTTTGTCTACGGTACCGCAGGCTATACTGTCAACCGCGACAAATATAAGGGGCCAGCTAACTCTTGGAAAGAGTTCTTTGAACCCACCGGTGCCGCAATAGGCAACATTGCGGTGTTTAGCACCCCAGATGAAATCATTCCTGCCGCCCAGCTGTATTTAGGGGTGGAGTTTTGTACTGAAGATAGCGCACAGATGAAAAGAATATTCGAGCTCTTAAAAAAGCAGAAGAAAGATGTCGCGGTTTACAGCTCGGATAACATCAGCTCGCGGATCGCCAGCGGTGAAGTAGTGATGCACAACTGGTGGGATGGCGATTCGATGCGCACGCGCAAGAATAACAACGCGCCAATTGAATATGCACAACCAAAAGAGGGCTTAGTAGGGTGGTTGGACTCAATGGTAGTGCCGATTAATTCACGCAATGTGGATAACGCTAAAACCTTTATTAACTGGATGAGCGAGACAGATAACGCCACGATAGAGTATAACTATTATGCGCATTCATCTGCCGTGAAAATAGATCAGAGCAAAGCGCTACATCAAGCTGAAAACTCACCTGAAATATTTCCCAGCGCCCCGATCAAGTTTACCCAAGCTTGTTCACCTGCTGCACAAAAGCTAGTTGATAAAGTCTGGACACAATTACTGCAATAACCGAGCAGCTAGCGTTTAAAAAAATACTGGCACTGTGGCAAATCAGCCTTGATCTACAGCAAATGTAGATCAAGTTCTTGAGCCTGCAACCTAGGTTGGTTTATTGGATCAGTATTTTGATTTCCTTGACTCTGCGTTCGGTACTCCCTCGATAATTGATTTTCACCTTGGTACCGTCGCGTAATATAGATATTGGAAAGGTTCTACCACCCAGACCTTCAGAGGTTATTTTCACATCAATGGCAATTTGATATTGTTTTTCATTTAAAGTAAACAACCTTGGTTGCGCTTTGAAGTCAGAGATTAGTCCCTCCTTTTCAACTGCCAATAAAGAACAACTAATAAGTAAAGCCGTCGCCACTACACTGATTTTTACCGAAATCATCGCCATTCCCTTCATCGTTTAATCCGCTCTTATTTCTCGCCAGGAGGTACGTTTTCCGACACCGATGCCCTTATACTTTTTCCCTTGCATGGTGTTTGCATAAGAACAGTTGTCTCCGCCTGTTTTACAGACACTCGAGCTGCTAAATATCATTACTTCCTGATCTGTTTTGTTCTCGCCGTCTAAAATATCTAAAAAGGTCGGAGCTTGTCGGCTATTAATTTCAAAACCAGATGTTGATGAGAGAGTCTTGGTTCCAAATTTGTCTGATATACCAGTTTCTATGCCGTCACCTTGATCAATAACTCCATCATTATTGATATCTACCGCGATATAATCAAATCTTGCACCGCTATTAGCGTCCAGGGACATTAAATAGTTCTTTGATGAGGGTAAGCACTTATCAGCATTGTTAGGTAAATCTGAAACAAAAAATATCCGCCCATCGCTTCGATGATTAGATCCGTCATGACTATCCCGGTAGACAGAGCGAACTATAACTTGCTCCCCATAGGAGCTATAAGTGACTCCGAGATTTTCGTTGGTGACTACATCTGTGTGGCTATAATTGGGCATTTGTAAATCCATATACCAACCTTTTTGGTATCCAGAGTATTGATTGTTACTGGTAATACGCACTTCTCGATTTACTTCTTGTTGGCTAGAGGTTATAAATTTTACGTCTCCATGGTAGATAATGCTCTGCTTTAAAAGCTCTGCTCTACCGGTAACTGTCACGCCTTGGTCTTTTATTCCATAGAAGGTTTGCACGCCGATATTTTTGGCTAAAGTATCTTTTTCTTCCAAGTATTTTCCCGTACCGAAAAAGATCATTATGTCTTTATTGGGCAGTTTTACCGCTGTTAAGGCGGCGGTTATTGGCTGCTCCTGACCTTGATCATCCACCGCAGAAAACAGTAGCGAGGGATTTTGATCATCATTATTATCATTGTCTGCACCCCAGTCATCAGCAGATTCAGAACTCAAATCAAATTTCCAAACATTGCCAAATAGATCTCCAGCATACAGGTAATCTTTTTTGCCATCGCTGTTAACATCAAGCCCGACCACCGCCCCCAAACCATTGGCGATACTATGATTGGCAGGATCTTTCATACCTACACCTGTGGATAGTTTTTTCTCTATAGCCCCGGTTGCCACATTCAGTAAAAACAACACCGCATTACCGGTGCTGCTGAGGTGGTTGTCACTCTCATCACTTGCCGTGGTATTATTATATCCACTTGATATAACAACGTAGAAATTGCCATCATTTAAACGCATTATTTGCGGACTACTATAAGTAAACCCTAAGTCCGCATCTATTGCATCGCTAAACTCCCACTGAAATACTGAACTTGCAGCAGACTCGGTATTTTGATAGTCATCACTGCTAACATCTAGTGCGTAGATGCCCTGTCCACCTCTGCCTAGCCCCCCTACCAGTAAGCTTAGCCACTTATCATCAGCGTAGACCGACTCAACTACCGGAGATCCATCCACATAAAATTGATGCCGGTAATTTTTATCTGCTAAATATTTCAAATTGGGTAACACTTTAGAGGGTATAAAGGCCAATTTTTCATAACCATTGTCAGCATTGAAACCATGCAACATTCCATCATTCGCGCCTAGATAAATCATCGGGCTTCGGTCTTTGTTGCTGGCATAAAAATCAGAGTATTTACTGGCGAAATCAGCATCGCTATAAGCATTAATAATCGGCGGCGCCACGTATACCGGCGTCGAGTTCACAACATCCCCCATAGGTAAGGTTCTATCTCTATAATCAGAAAATTCAGTGCCTTTAATGTAGGCGACAATCCGTTGATCACCAAACAGATCGGCAATTTCTTGCAGATTAAAATTTTCTTTTTTAAACAGTGAACCGCTTTTATGCCCGCTGTATACCACTCTGCTAGACACGTTTAGCTCAACCGGAGCACTCCATTCAGGAGTTTTGGAAACTTGATAGCTATCTTTGTCTATCGCCAATGCAATCAGTTCACCCGTCCAATCTTTAGCCGTGTAGCGAGACTGATATAATTTGGAGTTAGCGACCAACTCGCTGGTATTCGCACTGGCGGCAGCGACTGATTGACTGGTATCGGTGATGTCTGTCAAAGCTTTACCGAATGAAGTTTTGAGCTCCTCATAAGTACTTGCGTTATAGTATTTGCCGTGACCGTAGCCTTCTTTCTCTGCTGCATCTTCAAGCATTTTCAATGCTTTAGTATCATTTAAGGTAAAACCTACGGTATAGGTTATTAAATTTTGCTGAGGGAATAATACGTCATTAAAACTTTTATTCGCCAGATCTAATTCATCCTGTCCGCGTAAATCTGTCTCATAGGCAAATTTTGCGATGTCATCTAGAAATAAGTACCGCTGGTATATATCGTTATTATTTAAGTCGCCATCATTTGCCACATTATCATAATCGCCAAATTTAACCGTCCTACCGGAAACTTGCGCATCTAAGCCGGGAAAGCTAGCGTCGAAATATGGCACTCCATCAGTCAAGACAATCGAGTAATTTTTTTGACAGCGATATTGAATCGGGCTCTCTCTTCCGACAACATCACTATTGTAAATGGATCGACCGTTCCTAAAATAACCGACCATTTCATAATAAGCTTCCGCCAGTGGAGTCCAACTGTCCGGTTCTAAATGATTAATAGCCTGTTCTATAAAGGTATACGACTGATTGGGCACTATAGTTGGTATTTTACATTCGCTAACAACTCGCCCACCCTTAGCGTTGTCACTTGCGGTTGGCTTATTAAAGGCACCTAGGCAAAATCTAACATCAGCGGTTTCTTTGATAATATCAATGGCCACTTTTTTGGCAATCGCTAAACGACTCGCCGAAGCTCCAGGATCAACAATACCCATGCTTCCGGAATTATCAATCAAAAAAAGTACATTGGGTTCAACAAAACCTGTGGTCTGCAATGGATAATTGGGGAGGGATAATTCATCTGCAACAGGACAAGTGGCGATCGCAAGACCAACCAACATCATTAAATAAGTTTTATATTTATTCATTTTAGTACTTCCAATATTTCTATACATTCCATATATTGCATCTTTAATTTGTATTAATTTTTAATATAAAAAGATTGCAACATCACTTTTGAGCGTCCTTCACCTTGAGCCCACACCGTAATTCTAAATTCTGCACTGCCAATTTTTTCGTATTTCACCATTGGATTATTAGATGCATTAGGTTCTTTATAGTCAGCATTTTGCACACATAATTTACGTTCATCGTCATCTATTCCAGTATTTAAACTAAGGTCGTTACACACCCAATTAGCGGGATCTAACAGCTCTGAATCTGTCATTAACTTTAAGCTACCCGCCGGCGGAACATCCCTTACATATCCGGCTTTAAAATTTGCTCTCTCTGTCGCTTGTTCGGCCCCCGCCAATGCAACTTCTGCGCCTTGAAAAGCACGGTAGTTGTCTATGCTGTTACCGCCAATTCGCTCTTGAATGGTGACACTTTGCATCGCTGCAAGCCCCATCATCGACATCAGCAATAAAAAGATCAGCCCTATGATTAAGGCCACGCCAATTTGCGCTGATTTTATAGGTGACTTGATAGCTGACTTGATAGCTGATTTATTCAATGTTTACGATTCCTCAAGGCAATAGTCGCGCTATACTCCTGGTATAAGCGCTTGTCTGGCGCCTGAAATTGCCGCCTCTTTATGCCGTTTTCATCCTCCACCCAAAATGGCACTATTAAAGTTTGAGGATCATCAGTGACATTGGGTATATCACTGGCGACAATTATATTAATTCGCACCGCGCGCACTTTTTGCCAGGTAGCAGTGGTAGCAGCAGTGCTACCAGTGCCTACTTGCAATTTATCTGCAGTCATATAAGTACTATTTGGCGGTACTATATCGATACCTTCTACCCCATCCAGATCAACGGCGAAGCTGAAATCTAAGTGGTGTACGTCGGCGAGAATAACAAATTCATCTTCTGCAACACTTGTCCCTGGTTTTTTATCTGCCGGTCCAGAAATTCTTCTTCTAACTAACTTTTTATCGCCTCGCAAATAAAAACAATAGCGCATTTCACTGTCTTTACTCTGATCTAATTCAGGATCGATATAGTACCAATACACTTCAAGAATTTTGACTGTCGCATCAATAGTACATTCATCAACTCCGCCGACAATTTCTTTAATCGCCACAGTGTTGTAATCTAATTTAAAGCCTGCAGTTTGTATTCCCTCACGCAACTTTTTGACAGAAAACCGTCCTTTGTCTTGCACTTGACTGATTGCCTGCTGCAATCTGTAGCTTTGCCCGGAGGTAATAAAGACGCTGATAATCCCCCCAATAACAAATGCCCCTAAGGTCATTGCTATCATCAACTCTATTAGAGAGAATCCAAGCTGAGGTGTTGTTTTCTTAGCAATTAATCTATTTCTAGCTGTCAACGATATCATATTCGACTACTCGCGCTAAAGCTGAACATCGCACGATCATTGGCACCGCAAGTGTTTGGCATCGCTATATCAGCATTTTTTTCCAGCCAGCAAATAGTAATAGTATAAACTTTTACATTGGCCGCAATTCCCATGACCTGCGGACGACTTATAACCACCCTGCCACTAGGTAATTTGCGAACAGCCTGTGCGATCCAGTGTGCAATATCCTCGGCGGCCACACTTCCCGCAGGCGCGTTGCCATTTCCATTTAGCTGTAATGTATAATATTCAGCGACTGCCTGAGTACTATTTACAAACAGACTATCAGCAATTTCATGGGCTAAATTAACCGCTTGCAAACGTTGATAAGCATTTTGATTTAAGGCCATTGCAGCTAATTGGACATTCGCCATACCCAATAACCCCACCGAGACAATCAGAATGGTAACTAGTACCTCGATCAAGCTGCTACCTTGTTGACGCCTCATATACATTTTTCTTTCTCAACAGTGACTGTTCCAAACGGGGTTATTTGAATGGTCCTTGCGTGCTTGTACTCAAAATCTACACAGCCATCAATTTGTGTTCTAAAGCCAATGGCTATAGGAGGCACTAATTCGGCGCTACCGTCGGCACTTAAAAAAGCCTCTCCATTAGCTTTATAAATGAGTTGGTGGCTATTTACCCCTCCCAACTGCACTCTTGCCCCTTGAGAGGATACCTTCCAGTAGCGAATCACTTCAGTTTTAGCTAGCTCGGGGTTGTACCAAGTAGCTATCCATCCTCGACTCCAGTTGACGGCAGTATCATCGCAGCTTTCACCATCGACACTGGCACAGAGAGTGACTCTTGAATTTCGAGAAATAGCTTCGCTGCGTACCATGTGGATACTTGAAATCAACTTATCTGCCAGCGAACTGCCGCGTACCCCCAACACACTAGTTTCGAAACTGGGGATAGCGACAGTGATGAGCAGCAATGTCACGCTAACAGCGATCATCAATTCTACTAAACTAAATCCTTTTTGCATAAATCAGATCAATACTCTCAAGTTCATGGATAAGCCAGTCACACCTACTCCGGCTTGGTGCTAGGGAATTTCGGAACATGTCTCGTACCCTCCCTATGCGCTAGTGTGACTTGTTTTGACGTTTTCTAAGAATTGCTAATTTTGGCTAGCTAGCAATCACCAAAGCCAAGGTTATGAGCACAATTCATCAAGCCTGGTTACTTTGAACTCCGCTACCATTTATAAAAATTAGCCAATTTCAATTTATTGTTAAAACAATCAGCTTAATTTTAACTTAATTATTTAAATTTATCGCACTTTTATTGCGCCTATTATGATTAATTGCTGATAATAGCTCACAAGACATACAGACCTATTATAAGGAGTCATTTATATGGCACTTATTAGAGAAACTCTGGACATGCCTAAGAGTTTCTGTGCATGCTGGTCCGAGGTTACCTTAACAATCAAGCTAATATAAATTAGCCTGAAATCTTTGCATAACTTACCCAGAAGGTATGATAACTGCGCTCGGTAATACGGCATTACAAAACGGCTTAATATGCTCATTTACACCAGTAATACCCATAAAGAAGGGCACACTGTACCCAAAGTGAGGGGGCACACTGACTCCGCTATCTCGCCGGTTTTTTCCTTGTCTTGTCTTATCTTCGCTCGCAACGTTATGCAAAGGTCTCAGCCTGTTTGTTTTTTTCTGCTGGCGACACTTTACTTAGGTGCAGGTCCAACAGCTTTTTAGCCAGCTGTAACAATTAAGAAATATATTCGTTACTGATTACCCGTCACTTAACAGCTATATTTAGGCCAAATCCCCTACCTAATTATGGCAATGAACTTAGCAAAAAATACTTTTGTAAGATAATGAGCTTGCATACTGACTGCGCTTCATAAAACATTTTAACGTATTGATTATACTATTAAAATTTAATTTTTTTAAAAATCGACTGAGTTTCATGGGTAATCAGGCAATCGTTTTATTGGCAAAAAAAACTAATCACCCTCACGGAAACTACTTAAGCCAATTGAACTTAAAGGTTAGACCAAAAACAACAAAGCTGTTTAATTTTTTGACTGTAGTGAGATACTACTTTTGCTCACCTAAATAGTGTCGACCATAACAGTGATGATTGCTCTATTTTCAACACAATTGTAATCAACCTGAAACATTTTAGGTTTTACTACCCCTTCAAAAAAAATTTAAATACAAAGGTCTCGTAATGGCATCGACACAAAAAACAGTATCCATTTCAACCCGGCGATATAGCATTCACTGACGTAGGTGTTTAAAATTTTGTGGAGTGGTTCAATCCCCCCCCTTATCAGCACTCTAGACAAAAAGTAGTATAACGAGTGTTTTTTGCAGAAAAACCGCTGCTCTCGGCACAAGTTATACAATCTCCCATTCACATAGAAGACTCCCTAAATTGGATTATCTATACATCTAACAGCTTTACTTTGGAGTGAGATTACTTTTTATTCCTCTCTCAACGACCAAGCGCGGCACTGTTAATTAATTTATCTTGGGCATTAATATCATCGTCACCGCTCAACTGATCAGTAATTAGAGCATCAGAAAACTTCTCATTCAAAGTAGAGAAATTTGCATTTAAAAGTGCTGCGCTAATGTTAGATACTTGGCTCTGGACAGAGCTTGACGGTGTACTCATAGGGTTGATCGTCGCTAAATGTGGACCAGCCAGCTGGTAGTTACTATTGTTTAACATTAATGCATCGATAATGATCGTTTGTGTTCCGGCATCTTTTGCCGCAAGGTTAACCAACCCACTGTAATTAAGGCTATCGCTGCCGACCAGATCATCCGTGCTTAATAAGCTTAAAGACAAATCAGTGGTGCCATCGTATACACGCGTCGCACTTAGGGAAATACTTTTAGGCGCTATGGTGATCATCGCTGATTCATTACTTAGATCAAAGCCCTGTTGGTCTGAAAATACACTCACCGCATAAATGCCCGCATCCGCAGACAAAGTGTTAGCATAGAGATGATCCGTCAGCGTCACTAAGTTGCTACCATCATATTGCGTGGTTAGCGGATCAATTACGTCACTGTAGGCGGTCAAAAAACTTTTTAACAAAGGCGTGGTACTACCCTCGTAAATACGCCAAGTACTGGTATCCCATGCGCTAAAGGTGGCTGACTGCTGCATTTCAGTACTGGTTTTACCGACGACAGTTGCACCCGCCCCTGCGCTACCTATTTGCCCGCTGGTATCCTTGTTCCAGAAGCTGTCGCTAACAGTGTTGATATTGCCTAAGGCTGCAGAGATATAACCTATTAAACCGTTATCCACAGGATTAAAAGTCGAAGTTCCTGAAACAAGCCCAGTAGCGTAGCTAGTACTAACACTACCATGATCCAAGCGACCGATTAAGCCGCCAACTGCAATATTAACCGCCGAAACAGACCCTGTTGCATAGCTATTGCTGACATTACCAACGGCCACAAAACCAATTAAACCGCCCACTAGGCCAAACCCTTCAACAGCTCCAGCTGCATAGCTATTATTGACTGTCTTGGCAGATGATAACAGACCTATTAGGCCGCCAACCCATTCACGTCCATCAACAGCGCCAGTTGCGTAACTATGACTGACATTACCTGCGCCATTACCGATTAACCCCCCGGTCCACCTCCCACTACCTCCGTCAACAGCTCCCGTTGCATAACTGTTACTGACTTCAACACCGCTGCTACCAATTAAACCGCCTGTAGAGTCACCGACAGCATCAACAACCACTGCCGTATAGCTATTATTGACACTGCCCTGATCCGCAATGCCAATCAGACCACCGACTTGAGAATTTCCTGAAATAACCCCTGTTACTGAGCTGTTGTTAACCATACTACGCGAGTCACCAATTAAGCCGCCGACGTTATGTTTGGCGGTTATATCAACGGAGGTCAACGCTATATTACTGACCCTTGAGTTAAGCGATGATTTACCAATCAAACCCTGATAATCTGCATTGGGTTTGTCAATAAATAGCTGATCAATGCTGTGGCCCAGTCCATCTAAAGAGCCACTAAATTGATTGGTAGAACCCCCAACCGCTGCAAAACCTTTGCCGCCATTCCAGAGTACCGTGCCACTAGCGTCAATGTTGGCGCCTAACACATAGTGTCCTGCAAAACCCCCTCTCATACCTTGCAAATCAGTGCCGGTGGTACTGCCTTGCGCACCCAAGCTAGTGATCACAGTATGATCTATCTGCACCCCATCGAAGCCCAAGGTGGTGCTGAAGTTGAGGCCCTGCTGCAAATTAACTTGGGCATTGTTGGCCGTGTCGATGCTGTAGCTGGCGGTATTACCTGAAGCCACAGCCCCTTGCCCATATTTTAAATCCACTTTGCCATTGGCGCCTGTAGCCGTAATAGATGCATTAATTTCAATATTGCGATAAGCACTGAGGGTCAAGGTAGTATTGGCATTCCAGCTGACGGCATCATTAATAAAAATATCACCGTTACCCGTGCCAGTGCTCTCTGTCTCTACTTTCCAATTGCCACCACTTAAATACCCCTCTAACGTAACAATATCCATATCTCCACCCGTAGCAGCGACAGTAAAGTCCTCTGGATCAATTAACCACAAGCCGCTTTTATTGACCGACTGCGTGGTGATTACTGTACTAGCGGCCACTTTGACTTTATGCCCACTGGTTTCAATAAAACCACCGTCTGCGGCATCAACTTTGGCACTGGCATCCAAGGTGCCATCCACATAGGTAGTACCGGCTGTCATACCTGACAGCAAGATGATTTCACCGTTTTGCTCAACGACACCACGAGCTTCAATCACTCCTTGATTATTCACCACACTGGCTAACAGACTGTCTTTTGCCCCGGCATTCATCAGCACCCGGCCACCTTGGGCTCGGATCAATCCCCGGTTATCTACTAAGTTATCGAGAGTACTTTGTTGAATATCGAGGCTCAACAACGCTTCACCGGCAAACGTCAGATTCACGGTACTGCCCGCCGCTAAGCTAATATTACCGCCCTCACTAACAAGGGTGCCGGTATTGCGCACTTGTGCACCGATTAAGGCGATGTAACCGCCACTGCTAGTCTGGATGTAACCATCATTTTGGATCAGTGTACTGTCTACATCTTTAATAAATAAGGCGGTGTCACCCTGCTTTGAAGATAAGGCTAAGCTTGAGGCGACAATCCCACCGACATTCACTTGGGCATGCTCACCAAATAATATCCCATTCGGGTTTACCAGCCACACTTGGCCGTTAGCGTTAATTTGCCCGTGAATTTTACTGCCTTGATTGTCTAAAATGGTGTTAATGGCGATCGATTGTCTGTTAGGCTGAATAAAATTGACTTGTTCATGCGCTTGCACATTAAAACTTTGCCAATCTAAACTCAGCTGCTGGCTCTGTTGATTAATGGTGGTAATCGCTCCCTGTTGATCAACACTGCCCTGACCTTGTTGTATTTGCGACAAGACCGGTGCGGCCGAGGATAAATTGGGCATCAAGAGACCACTGATCGCGATAGCCATACCTACAAGAGCACTGATACCTTTACTTTTTTTACCCCGCCCTTTACCCAACTCACCCACGACAACCCAACAATGCTGCACAGCATTCCAAATAAGACGGTAATAGTGATTTAAACCTGATTGCATAATAGAGTCATCCTAGAGGTGGTGATTGCCGGGTACTAAGTAAATAATCCACCTTCT